>NZ_JBBIAA010000001.1:179560-426256 GCF_037482545.1 Pseudokineococcus basanitobsidens
TGGTGCTGCGGGCCGCGCTGCGGCCCGCGTCGTCGACGTCTCAGGGCAGCCGGAGCGTCTGCCCGACGTAGATGCGGTCCGGGTCGGAGATGCTGCCGCTGTTCGCCTGGTACAGCGCGCGCCAGCTGGTCCCGTTGGCCGCGGCGATCGAGCTGAGCGTGTCGCCGCTGCGGACCGTGTAGCTGCCGCCGGACGGCGCGCTCGACCCGCCGCCACCGCCACCGCTGCCGGGGACGCGCAGCGTCTGGCCGACGTAGATGCGGTTCGGGCTGGAGATGCGGTCGTCGTTGGCGGCGTAGAGCGCGCGCCACGAGACGCCGTACCGGGCGGCGATGGAGCCCAGCGTGTCGCCGCTGCGGACGGTGTAGGAGCCACCGGTGGGTGCCGGGTCCGACGACGGCGGGGGCGGGGCCGGGGTCGAGGAGCCGCCGCCGGGAGGCGTCGGCGAGCCGGCCTTCTCGGCCTCGCCGTAGCCGAGGCGCTGCGTGCACGCCGGCCACGCGCCCCAGCCCTGGCCGTCGAGGACCTTCTCGGCGATGGCGAGCTGCTCCTCGCGCGTCGCGAGGTCGGCGCGGGAGGCGTACCGCGTGCCGCCGTAGCCCTCCCACGTCGGCTGGTAGAACTGCACCCCGCCGTAGTAGCCGTTGCCGGTGTTGATGCTCCAGTTGCCGCTGGACTCGCACTGGGCCAACCGGTTCCACGTGGAGTCAGTCGCGGCCGAGGCCGGGCCGGCGGAGACGAGGCCCACGAGCGGGGCGGCGGCGAGCGCCGCGACGGCGCCCAGACCGACGGAGCGGCGACGCACGGTGCGGTCCACCGGCCGGCGCAGACGCCGGCGGCGGGCGGGGGCGGTCGAGCTGCTGGAGGTGGTGATGACGGTGCCTCTCGCGCATGCGCCGCCCGCGGTGCGTCCCGCGGTCCCGCCCTGCGTCGGTTCGAAGGGGCGTCCGCCGGGCGGGGAGGCGCAGGCGGACACGCTGGTCGTCGCCCACCGGTGCGGCGGGCCGTCCGGTCCGTCCGGCGCCTCGGGGCGCCGTCGGTGGCCGCAGCGGCACGGGGGAGCGCTGCGACCAGGGACGCGGGCGACCGTAGGTGATGTCACGGGATGGTGACAACCCCGGACGTCCCGACGCGCCGCCGACGAAAGGCGCTGCGCCGCAGTCGCGCAGAAGTACACGCGTGTGGTTCGTCGGTCCGTGGGCCGGACGGCGGGTCTCACGCCCGGGTCGGGCCCCGCTCACCGGGTGTGCCCGACCCGCCGTGCCCGGGGGGCCGGCGGCGGGGCGCGGCCACCGTGCGTACCCGGCCTCCGGCGGACGGACCGACCTCCTGCGCCGGCCGGTCGACGCCGACCGGCCGGCGCAGGGGTCACAGGTCCACGCGGACGACCTGCCCCTGAGGCCCCAGGACCTGCGTCGTGACGTAGAGCCGCCCCCCGGAGACCTCGACGGCGGCCGGCAGGTCCGCCTCGAGCACGGTGCGGCGCTCGTGCGCCCCGGCGTCGAGGGCGACCACGCGTCCGCCGAAGAGCTCGGCGGCGTAGACCGTCCCGTCGTCCCCGACGGCGACACCGGTGGCCCCGAGCAGCCCGTCGAGGACGGTCCGGACGGCGCCGGTGCGCGGGTCGACCCGCACGACCGACCCGCGGGCACCGAGGCTGGGGTCCTCGGGGCCGCCCGGCAGCAGGCTGACGTAGAGGTCGGAGCCCGGGCCGACCTCGACGTCCGTCGGGACCGGCTCGAACCAGTAGGTCTGCCCGACCGTGCACGCGGGCAGCCCGTTCTCCGCCACCAGGTCCGCCGTCAGGACGGCGGGCTGGGCGGGCAGCACCGCGAGCGTGCGCACCCGGCCGCGGGCGTCGACGGCGAGCAGGGCGTTGCCGCCCGCGTCGGCGACGACGGTCCGCCCCCCGCCGAGCGGCGCCGTCGCGTAGGGGTGGGAGTAGACCTCGCCGGTGTAGCGACCGGGGAAGCCGTCGGGCAGCTGGTCCAGGCACGACCGAGAGGTGTCGCGCAGGCCGTACGTGGTCCCGCCGTCGACGTTGGTCGCCCGCTCGTG
Source organism: Pseudokineococcus basanitobsidens (assembly GCF_037482545.1). Lineage (NCBI taxonomy): Bacteria > Bacillati > Actinomycetota > Actinomycetes > Kineosporiales > Kineosporiaceae > Pseudokineococcus > Pseudokineococcus basanitobsidens. The sequence continues at coordinate 181,619 of NZ_JBBIAA010000001.1, forward strand.
CGCGGCGAGGTCGGCGACGACGTCGACGCGGCCACGACGGTCCCGGCGCTCGAGGAGGGCGACGGCGTCCGGTCCCTCGCCCGCCGAGTGCGTCAGCAGGACGCCCGCGCCGGTCGTCGACAGGCCGGCGGCCTCTTCCCCCGGGTGCAGGGGGAGGTCGGTCCGTCGTCCGGTCCGGTCGACCGTGGTCAGGAGGCCGGCGAAGGACTGGGCGACGACGACGTCCCCGCGCCGCGACACTTCCAGCGACAGGGGGCCGACGAGGTCCTCGGCGACGACGACCGGCTCTCCCCGGGCGCTCCCGGCGGCGGCGGGCGCCGCGGCCACGGAGAGCAGGAGGAGCGCCGCGGCCCCGAGCAGACCGGGCGTGCGGGGTCGGCCGCGGGCGACGCGGGCGTGCGGCCGGCGGGGACCGGGCGAGGTGCCCGTCGGAGCCGGAGGAGCGGTGGTGCGGGTGCGTGGAGCCAGGTCGTCCATGGCAGACCCCCCAGGGCGGTCCCTGCCCCGACCCTCGGGCACAGGGTGCGGGAGTCCTCGGTGACCCCCGTCGCGGGTCTACTCCTCCAGGGCTCGGCTCTGCCACCCGATCGGGTGACCCAGCGTGAGACGTCCGTCACACCGGCCGGTGCGCAGCGGCCGGAGGTCACCCCACGTCACCGGACGGGACGCGGCCTCGCCGCCGCTGGTCGCCGGGCCCGGCGTCCCGGTTGCCGACCGATGCCCCCGCCGCGACGGTGAGCACCATGAGCGCACTCAGCAGAGGCCTGGCGGCCGGAGCCGTCGGCACCACCGTCCTCAACACCGTCACCTACGCCGACATGCTGCTGCGCGGCCGGGGCACGAGCTCGGCGCCCGAGGAGACGGTCGACGCCCTCGCCGACCGCCTCGGCAGGACGATCCCGGGCTCCCGCGACGAGCGCTCGAACCGCCGGACCGCCCTCGGGGCGTTGTCGGGCACCCTCACCGGCCTGGCCGTCGGCGTCGTCACGAGCGTGGCGCACCGCAAGGGCTACCGGGTGCCGGGCCTCCTCGGCGGCGCCGCGACCGGCGCCCTCGCCATGGCGACGACCGACGGGGCGATGGCCGCGCTCGGCGTCAGCGACCCCCGGGAGTGGCAGGCGGGCGACTGGGTCGCGGACGCCGTCCCGCACCTCGCCTACGGCCTCGCGACGCACGCCACCGTCGAGGCGCTCTCCCCACAGCCCGGCGACGAGGTGCGGCGCCCGGCGTCCGCGGGCCTCGTCGGGCGCTCGTTCCTGCTCGGCGTCGCGACGGGCGGGCGCAGCTCGCTGGCGCTGGCGGGCCCGGTGCTCACCGGCGCCCGTCCCGACGGCGCGGGCGTGCTGGCGCGCCTGGGGGCGCTCGGGGCCCTGGCGACCGAGCTCGTCATGGACAAGAAGCCCGAGACGCCGAGCCGGCTCGAGGGCGGGCCGCTGGCCGGCCGGGTGCTCGGCGGCGGCGCCGGTGCGGCGGCGCTGGCGGCGCGGGACGGCGCGAGCCCGACCGGTCCGGCCGCCGCCGGTGCGGCCGGTGCCCTCGCCGGCTCCTGGGCCGGGCTGGCGTGGCGCACCTGGGCGGCGAAGAAGAGCTCGCCGTTCGACGAGGACCTCCCCGCGGCGCTCGTCGAGGACGCCGTCGCCGTGGCGCTCGCGCTCGTCGCCTGCCTGCCCGGCCGCCGCGGCCAGCGGACCGCCGTCGTGGGCTCAACCTGCTCGTCACGCCAGAGGGCCCGCCACCGCAGCCGCGGTGGCGGGCCCTCCTGCGTCGCAGGCCGGTCCGCCCGCCTGATCGACGCCCCCCTGGCCCCCAGAACCTCGACGTCGTCGCCGACTTCGGTGATGAGCGCCCCCCTTCCCCGAAGTCGTCGCCGACTTCGGGTGGGGGAGGGCGCCCGTCTCGACGTCGTCGCCGACTTCGGTCAGGGGCGGGCCCGCCGTGCGACGTCGTCGACGTCGCGCGCTCGGCCGGCGGGGCGCCCGCGCCCTCAGCGCCGCGGGCGGCGGCGCAGCGAGGCGTCGGCGAGCGCGGGCGGCACGTAGCCCGCGTCGGCCGCCGCCAGCGTGGTCCCCGGCGGGACGATCTCGTCGATCCGGTCCAGGACGTCGTCGGGCAGCACGACGTCGGCGGCGCCGAGCTGGCTCTCCAGCTGCTCCATGGTGCGCGGGCCGATGATCGGCGCCGTCACCGCCGGGTGCGCCAGGGTGAAGCCGAGCGCCAGGTGGATGAGCGACATCCCGGCCTCGTCGGCGACCTTCGCGAGGGCGTCCGCCGCGTCGAGCTTCGCCTGGTTCTCCGGCGAGTCGAGGTCGTAGCGGGCAGGCATCCGTGCGGCGCGGCTGCTCTCGGGCGCGGCCTCGCCCTTGCGGTACTTGCCGGTGAGCCACCCGCCGGCGAGCGGGCTCCACGGGATGACGCCCATGCCGAACTGCTCGGCGACGGGCAGGACGTCGGCCTCGACGCCGCGGGCGAGGATGGAGTACGGCGGCTGCTCGGTGACGAACCGCTCGCGTCCCCGGCGGTCGGCGACCCACTGCGCCTCGACCATCTCGTGCGCGGGGAACGTCGAGCTGCCGACGTACAGCACCTTGCCCTCGCGGACCAGGTCGGTGAGCGCGCCGAGCGTCTCGTCGACCTCGGTCTGCGGCTCGGGGCGGTGCACCTGGTAGAGGTCGATGTGGTCGGTCTGCAGGCGGCGCAGGCTGTCCTCCACGGCACGGCGGATCCACCGCCGCGAGTTGCCGCGCGCGTTGACGTCCTCGCCCATGCCGTTGTGGAACTTCGTCGCGAGGACGACGTCGTCGCGTCGGCCCTTCAGGGCCTTGCCGACGATCTCCTCCGACTCGCCCGTCGCGTAGATGTCGGCGGTGTCGACGAAGTTGATCCCGGCGTCCAGCGCGCGGTGGATGATCTTCACCGAGTCGTCGTGGTCGGGGTTGCCCCAGGCGCCGAACATCATGGCGCCGAGGCACAGCGGGCTGACCTGGACGCCGGTGCGTCCGAGGGTGCGGTGCTCCACGGGTGGTTCCCTCCGCTCGTCGAGGCCCGCGCCGGGTGGGTGACGAGGTCGGTGCTCGGGGCACGGGCCGGTACGTCCGTCACGCTAGGCCGCCCGGCCCGGGGACGCCGGGTGGAGCGCTCCTCGGACGGGACCGGCCGCACGAGGACGCGCTCTACCGCGTCGTGGTGCGGCCGACCCGGCGACTCGTGGTCACGCGGAGCGCAGGAGCAGCCGCTGGCCGGGGCGCAGCTGGGCGCAGCGGTCGACGTCGGCGTCCACGACGCAGCCGATGACGGGGTAGCCGCCGGTCACCGGGTGGTCGGCCAGGAACAGCACCGGTGCGCCGGACGGCGGCACCTGCAGGGCGCCGCGCACCATGCCCTCGCTCGGCAGCTCGCCGTCGCGGGCGCGCTCCGGGGCGGGGCCCTCCAGCCGGATGCCGACGCGGTTGCTCTCGCTCGTCACCGCGTAGGAGCCGGAGGTCAGTGCCTCCCAACCTGTCTCGGCGAACCAGTCGCGACGTGGACCCGGCACCACGCGGACCACGACGTCACCGCCCGCCGGGTCCGGGACGGGCGCGACGTCGACGTCGGGGAAGCGCGCCGGAGCGGGCCCGACGCCGAGTGAGTCCCCGGCCGACAGCGCCGCCGGGCCGAGGCCCGCGAGCACGTCGGTGGACCGGGAGGCCAGGACCGGCGGCACGTCGAGGCCGCCCCGGACGGCGAGGTACGTGCGCAGCCCCGCCTCGGGGGCCACCAGGCGCAGCTCCTCGCCGGCGCGCAGCCGCGACACCGCGGCGTGCGGTGAGCCGGGGCAGCGTGCCCCGGTGAGCGCCACGACGACGTCCCGCTCCGCGCGCAGCACCAGCCCCCCGAGCGTCACCTCGAGCGCCGCCGCGCCGGCGTCGTTGCCCACCAGCCGGTTCGCCAGCGCGTAGGACGCCCGGTCGCAGGCCCCCGACCGCCCGACGCCGAGCGCCGCGAGCCCGGTGCGCCCGGCGTCCTGCACGGTCGTCAGCGCTCCCGGCGCCACGACGGTGAGCGCGCGCGTCATCCGGCCACCTCGTCCACCGCCGTGAACCGCACCCGCGCTCCCGGGACCAGCAGCGCCGGCGGGTCGCGCCGCAGGTCGAAGACGTCGAGCCCGGTGCGTCCCACCAGCTGCCACCCGCCGGGGGACTCGCGCGGGTAGACCCCGCTGAACTCCCCGGCCAGCGCCACCGAGCCGGCCGGCACGCGGGTGCGGGGAGAGCTGCGCCGCGGCACCTGCCACGCCTCGCCGGCCGGCGGGTCGCCGCCGGCGACCAGGTACCCGAAGCCGGGCGCGAAGCCGCAGAAGGCGACCGTCCACTCCTGCGCCGTGTGCCGCTCGACGACGCCGTCCGCGCCCCAGCCGGTGAGCCGGCCGACCTCGTCGAGGTCCTCGCCGTCGTAGACGACCGGGACCTCGACGAGCCCACCCCGGGCGCGCTCGCCCCGCTCCGGCCGCGCCGCCCGCACCGCGTCGCCCACCGCGGCGACGTCGCCGCCCTCGGGGTCGACGTGCAGGAGCAGCGTGCGGGCCGCGGGCACGAGGTCGACCACCCCGACCGGCGGGTCGTCGACGAGCGCCGCGTACAGGGCGAGGACGTCGTCCAGGGCGTCCAGCTCGACCAGCAGCCCGCTCGTCCCGCAGGGCAGCAGCCTCACGCCGTCCGCCTCACGCCGACGGGGCGTCCCCGGCGAAGGGCGCGAGCGCCACCCCCGCGCCGGCGAGGGCGTCCCGCACCCGGCGCGCGAGGTCGACGGCGCCCGGGGTGTCCCCGTGGACGCAGATCGAGGCCGCCTCCACGGTGATCTCGCCGCCCTCGACGTCGGTGATCCGGCCGGTCGTCGCGAGGTCGACGCAGCGCTGCGCGACGACGCCGGCGTCGTGCAGCACCGCGCCGGGCCGGCGCCGGTCCACCAGGGTGCCCTCCGGCGTGTACGCGCGGTCGGCGAAGGCCTCGGGGACGCACGTCAGGCCCGCCTCCGCGGCGAGCCGCAGCCACGCCGAGCCCGGCAGCCCGAGCACGGGCAGCGCCGGGTCGTAGGCGACCACCGCGGCGACGACGGCCGCCGCCTGCTCCTCGTGGTGGACGATCGCGTTGTAGAGCGCGCCGTGCGGCTTGACGTAGCGGACCCGGCTCCCGGCCACGCGGGCGAAGCCGTCCAGCGCCCCGACCTGGTAGATGACGTCGTCGGTCAGCGCCTGCGGCTCCACGTCGACGAAGCGACGGCCGAAGCCGGGCAGGTCCCGGTAGCCGACCTGCGCGCCGATCGCGACGCCCCGGGGCACCGCGGCGTCGCACACGCGCCGCATGATCGAGGCGTCGCTCGCGTGGTAGCCGCAGGCGACGTTGGCGCTGGTGACGACCTCGAGCAGTGCGTCGTCGTCCCCGAGGGTCCAGCGGCCGAAGCCCTCGCCGAGGTCGGAGTTCAGGTCGACGGTCGTCATGAGCCCACTGTCCGTGGTCGGGGCGGGGTGCGCACGGGCGTGTCAGCCGGTGAAGAGGCCGACGACGCCCCCGAAGGAACGGACGGCCAGGTAGATCGTCAGCAGCCAGGCGAGACCGCCGACGGCGAGCAGCCCCCGCGGGTAGCGGTAGCCCTGCAGCAGGTCCGGCCGGCGCCAGGCCACCCACAGCACGACCCCGATGGCCAGCGGTAGCAGCAGGCCGTTGAAGGCGCCGGCGAAGACGAGCAGGGTCGCGGGTGCCGCGCCGACGACGACGAACGCCGTCGTCGTGACGACGATGAAGGCGACGACGAGCAGGGTGCGGGCCCGCTCCGACGTCCGCGTGCGCGAGGTGATGAAGCTGACCGACGTGTACGACGCGCCGATCACCGAGGTGATCGCGGCCGCCCAGAAGACGACGCCGAAGACGCGCAGGCCGACGTCGCCGGCCGCCTGCTGGAAGGCGGACGCCGGCGGGTTGTCCGCCGCGAGGGTCGCGCCCCCGGCGACGACGCCGAGCACCGCCAGGAAGAGCACGACGCGCATGACGCCGGTGATGACGATGCCGGTGACCGAGCTGCGGGTGATGTCGCGCACGCGCCCCGGGCCGGACACCCCGGAGTCCAGGAGGCGGTGGGCGCCGGCGAAGGTGATGTAGCCGCCGATCGTGCCGCCGATGAGCGTCGTGATGGCGAGGAAGCTGACCTCCTCGGGCAGGACGACGTTGCGCAGCGCCTCGCCGACCGGCGGCGCGGAAGTGACGGCGATGCCGACCGTCAGCGCGATCATCACCAGGCCGAGGACCACGACGATGCGGTCCATCGCCACGCCCGCCCGCTTGGACAGGAAGATGGCGATGGCGATGACGGCGGAGACCGCCCCGCCGATCCGCGGGTCGAGGCCGAGCATCGCGTCGGTGCCGAGCCCGGCGCCGCTGACGTTGCCCACGTTGAACACGAGCCCGCCGACGAGCACGAAGGCGGCCATGACCCAGCCGAGTCCGGGCAGCGTGAGGTTGCCGAGCTCCTGCGCGCGGCGGCCGGAGACGCCGATCACCCGCCAGACGTTCAGCTGCAGCGCGACGTCCACGACGATCGACACGACGATCGCGAAGGCGAACGCGGCGCCCAGCTGCGCGGTGAAGGTCGTCGTCTGCGTGATGAAGCCCGGCCCGATGGACGACGTCGCCATGAGGAACATGGCGCCGAGCAGGGTCGAGCGCGTGCTCGCCCGCATCGAGGAGGACGGACGGGGCGGTGCGCTACCGGCATCCGGTGCTGCGTCGCTCACGGGACTCCTGCCGTGGTGCGGGCCCCCGCGGTGCCGGGGGAGGGGCGGTCGCCGGGGCGCCGGTGCCCGTCGCACCTCACGCTGCGCGCGAGGCGACCTGCAGAAGTCCCTGAGACGAGCCGCCGTGGCGCGCTGACCTGCGGTGACGCTCTGTTGCCGCGCCTTCTGCAGGTCGCCTCGCGCGGGACCGGTGCTGCGCTGGGCCGGAGGGCGCCGGTGCGTCGGGCAGACGTCACGGCTGCACCGCCCTGCCGGCCGCCTCGACGAGGGCGACGGTCTGGTCGACGACGGCCTTGCGGTCCGCCTCGAACGCCGGGCTCGTCAGCACGTTGCCGTCCTCGGGGTACACCAGGGACGAGATGTGCAGGTGGCCGCCGGGCAGGTCCTCCAGGCCGGCGCCGAGCCGCAGGCGGTTGGTGCGGTACATGCTCTCGTTCGAGAGGTAGTTCCCGCCGGGTGCGCTGGCGGCCCTCGAGCCGGGCGAGGGGTCGGCGGCGGAGCGCAGGGAGCCCGGGTCCGGGAACGTGCCCGCGGGCCACTCCGTGATCCCGTCGTGCAGCACGACCGGCCACGGGCCCGTCCCGGCGTCGATCATCGCCTGGTACGGCAGCGTCGTCTCGATCCACTGCGGCGAGGGCTGCGGCTGCGGCCACAGCGCCGCGGCGGAGACCGGCCCGTACTGGATGGCCCGGTTGTTGTCGGGGAACCCGCCGCGGAAGCCGCCGGCCCACTGCTCGACGTCCATCCGGCCGCGGCCGGTCTGGCTGATCGTCATGATGAGGTCGGCGCGCTCGTCGGCGGCCGGGCCGGCCGGGTCCCCGGGACCGCCGTCCGGCGTGCCGCCGACGAGCCACGGCCCGAAGGCGTCCTCGACGATGCCCTGGTCGAAGTCGCTCCAGTTCACCGGCAGCATCACGGCCTGCACGACGACGGTGCCGGCGTCGGTCTCCACCGTGCGACCGTCCAGCTGCAGCGCGGAGGCGCCGGAGGGGTTGGAGTTCCGCAGGCTGGAGTCGAGGCTGTAGGTGTCGAAGCCGCTGACGAGGACGCGCGTGACGTCCTCGCCCGCGGGGTAGGCCACGGAGTCGATGCCCCGCGAGGCGTAGGACAGCTGCCGGACCAGCGCCTGCCGCTGCAGGCTGGTCATCGCGAACCGCGGCTGCCACTCCCGCAGCGCCCGCGCCATCGTGGTCCGCGCCCAGTAGAGCGGCCGGTCGTCGTAGCGGTCGATGGTGCCGAGGTCGGCCCGGCCCTGGGCCCGGTCGACGGCGGCCCGCCACAGGTCGGCGCCGTACTGCTGGACCAGCTGGTCGGCGATGTCGAGGCGTCCCGTCAGGCACAGCCGGCGCTGGAACCGGTCGACGAGACGGTCGAAGCCGGCGGCCTCGACGAAGCGGCGGGAGGCCGGCTCCGCGTCCGCGCCGGGCAGCGGCAGGCCGAGGCGCTGCTCCTCCACGGTCAGGGCCGCGCCCTCGGCGTAGCAGTCGGCGCCGCGGGGGCGCTCCGGGGCGCTCGCCGTGCCGTCCGTCGGGGCCGCGAGGGTCGAGGCCGCGACCACGGCGGTGACCGTCGCGAGACCGGCGGCGAGCGACCCGGCGCGGCGGGCGGTCCAGCGGGGGAAGGGCATCGGTCCTGACCTCTCGTCCTGCGCTCCCGGGGCGAGGCGCCGCACCGGCTCGACGCGGTGACGCTAGGGGTGGGCGAAGGGGACGGCAAGGACCAGTCGTCCATCTCGGGCGCGGGACCTCCCCGCCGGCGGGACGCCGTCCCAGAAGGCCGACGCCGAGGCCGCCGCATCGCTCCGGCGAGCACGGGGACAGAGTGGGGCCTGACCTGGCGACGACGCCGCCCGACGTCCCCTCCGGTGCCACGCCCCGCGACCGTCCCGACCCGAGGAGAGCCGTCCGCCGTGAGCGCACCCGAGCCCGACGTCGAGCGAGTGCCACCGGGGGATGACCCCGCCGACGACGGTCGGCACGACGAACCCCACGGCCGCGGTCCGTCACGTCTCGGCTGGCTGCGGGCGGGCGTGCTCGGCGCGAACGACGGCATCGTCTCGACGGCGGCGCTCGTCGTCGGTGTCGCCGGCGCCACCACCGACCGGGGCACGTTGCTCACGGCGGGGACGGCCGGTCTCGTCGCGGGCGCCGTCTCGATGGGGCTCGGCGAGTACGTGTCCGTCAGCACCCAGCGCGACAGTGAGTCAGCGCTGCTCGCCCAGGAGCGGCGCGAGCTCGCCACGACGCCGGACGAGGAGCTGGACGAGCTCGCCGCCCTCTACGAGCAGAAGGGGCTGACGCCGGGCACGGCGCGCCAGGTCGCCGAGGAGCTCACCGCCCAGGACGCCTTCGCAGCCCACGTCGACGTCGAGCTCGGGCTGGACCCCGACGCGCTGAGCCGGCCGTGGCAGGCCGCCGGCGCGTCGGCGCTGGCCTTCACCGTCGGCGCGGTGCTGCCGCTGCTCGCCGTCCTGCTCCCGCCGCCGTCGGCGCGGGTGCCGGCGACCTTCCTGGCCGTGCTCGTGGCGCTCGTCGTCACCGGGGCCGTCAGCGCTCGCCTCGGCCGCTCGCGGGTGCGGACCGCGGTGCTGCGCCTCGTCGTCGGGGGCAGCGCGGCGATGGTCGCGACCTACCTCATCGGCACGGCCCTCGGCGGGGTCGCCGGCTGACGACCGGAGGCCCGGGTCGCCGCCGGGCCGCCCACGGGCGGACCCGGCCGCGTACCCCCGGGGGGTACCCCGTAGGCTCTGCTCGTCCCCGTCGAGGAGGTGACGTCGTCGTGCGAGAACGAGCGGTTCGGCGTCGCCGTCCTGCGGTGGCACGGCACCTCGCGCCGCTGCGCCTGGTGCTCGTCCTCGCCGCCGTCCTCGGCGTGGCGGGGATGCACGCCGTCGGCACCGGCCACGCCGCGCACGCCGTGCACGCCGCGCACGCCGCGGGCGCCGTCCAGGTCGCCCCGCTCGGTCACGGCGCCGGGGACGTCGACGCCTCCGTCGTCGGGTCGGCCGACGGCGCGGACCCGGACGACGGTGCGGGCTCCCTCCTGCACCTGTGCCTCGCCGTCGTCGGCGCGGGCGTCGTCCTCGGGGCCGCGCTGGTGGCGCGGCGGCCCTGGCCGGCCTCGCGACCGGGTGGCCCGGGCCGGGCCGTCCGGGCCTCCGAGCCGTCGGCCGCGCCGCTCGTCACCGTGCCCCCGTGGGTCCACCTGTCCCGGACCCGGCTCTGCCTCTGGCGGGTGTGACAGGTCCCGCGCCGGCGCTCCTGCGCCCGGCGCCGACCCGCACACCGCGTTCCGCCCGGGACGCGCTCTCGCACCGCACCGGAGGACGAGCACCATGACGACCCACCGCACCCCGACGGCCCACCGCACCCCAGCACGCCGTGCCACCCGCGCTGTCGCGCTCTCGGCGGCCCTGCTGCTCGGAGCCGCCCTCGCGCTCGCCGGCTGCGGCGACGACGGCGAGGCGGGCACGCCGACGACGCCCTCGCCGTCGACCCCGGTCCCGTCGACGCCCTCCGCCTCGGCGGCGGACATCACGTTCCTGCAGGGGATGGTCCCGCACCACGAGCAGGCCACCGAGATGGCGGCGCTCGTGGACGGGCGCACGCAGGACGCGGACGTCGTCGCCCTGGCCGAGCAGATCCGTGCGGAGCAGCAGCCGGAGGTCGAGGAGATGACGGCGCTGCTCGCCGCCTACGGCGAGCCGCTGCCGTCCGCCGGGGCGACCGAGGACAGCATGGCGGGCATGGGCGGCATGGACCACGGCGACGGCGCGACCGGGATGGCCGGGATGATGGGCGCCGAGGAGATGACCTCCCTGGAGTCCCTGTCCGGCACGGAGTTCGACCGGGCGTGGCTGTCGATGATGGTCGAGCACCACGAGGGGGCGATCGCCATGTTCCAGGACGTCCTCGACGGCTCCGGCGACCCGCGGGTGCGGAAGGTCGCGGAGGGGATCGTCACGGCGCAGCAGGCCGAGATCGCGACCATGCGCGAGCTGCTCGACGCGGGCTGACCCGACGTCGTCGAGCCCGGTGACGTCGAGCCCGGTGACGTCGAGCCCGGTGACCGTCGAGTCCGACGTCGCGCAGGTCGTCAGAGGTTCTGCTCCTGCGCGGCGTCGGACTCGGCCGGTGCGGCAGGGCTGTCAGGCGTCCGTCGGGGTCCCGCTCCCGGCCGCGTCGGCGCACCGACCGGCGAGCGCCGCGAACGCCGCCCTCAGCTCCGCCGGTCGCACGTCCTCCACCGCGACCCCGTGGTGGAGGAGCGACGCAGCCAGGCCGGTCCAGGAGAACGAGCCCGTCCGCAGCCGGCAGCGGCCCTCGTCGAGCGCCTCGACGACGCCGTCGCGCGCGTACGGCAGGACGTCCGCGGCGGGGGCGGAGAGCACGGCCTCGCCCCGGCAGGGCCACGCCCCGGAGCCGCCGGGGTCGCGCGAGCCGCGGAACAGGGCGGCGACGAAGGCGCCGGGGTCGCCGCCGGGCACCTCGCGCGGGACGAACCGTGGCCCCGTCGGCGTGCGGGGCGACATCCGGTCGAGGCGGTAGGTGCGCCAGTCGCCGTCGCCGGTGCTGCCCGCGCCCGTGCCGCCCGCCCCTCTGCTGGCCGCGCCCGTGCTGACCACTGACTCCCAGCACAGCAGGTACCAGCGACCGCCCCGGGCGAGCACGTGGTGGGGCTCCACCCGGCGGGGCGGGCGGGCGGGGACGGGTCCGTGCTCGGCGCTCGCCCCCGCCCCGTCCTCAGCGGGCCGCGGCGACGGCGACGCGTAGTCGAACCGGAGCACCTCGTGGGCGCGGACGGCGGCGGAGACGGCGAGCAGCACCTCGGGGTCGACCGTCGGGGCGGCACCGGCCGTGGGCAGCGGCGTGGCCTCGACGGCGTCGACGCGCGCCCGCAGCCGTGCGGGCAGGACCTGGCGGAGCGTCGCGAGCGCCCGCCAGGCGGCGTCCGTGGTGCCGACGCCGCTCGCCGTCGCCAGCCGCAGGGCGACGGCGAGCGCGACGGCCTGCTCGTCGTCGAAGAGCAGCGGCGGGAGCTCGGCGCCGGCGGCGAGGCGGTACCCGCCGTCCGGCCCCGTCGTCGCCCGGACCGGGTAGCCGAGCTCGCGCAGCCGGTCGACGTCGCGGCGCACGGTGCGAGGGCTGACCTCGAGGCGCTCGGCGAGCAGGTGGCCCGGCCAGTCGCGGCGCGCCTGGAGCAGGGACAGCAGGGACAGGAGGCGTCCGGGGGTCCCGCTCATGCGCCCAGACTGCCCTGCTTCTAGGCCAGAACCTGACCGCAACCCCCGGCAGAGTGCATCTCGCACCTCGGGGCGTAGGGCCCCGAGGACGACGGAGGAGACCCCATGAGCGTCACCACCACCGCCCACCTCAACTTCCGCGGTCAGGCCCGTGAGGCCCTCGAGCACTACGCGGCGGTCTTCGGCGGCGAGCCGGTCGTCGTCACCTACGCCGACCTGCCCCAGGAGAGCGACGCCGACCTGGGCGTCGTGCCCGAGCAGGTGAAGTGGGGCCAGGTCGCCACCCCGGCGGGCTTCTCGGTCATGGCCTACGACGTCCAGCCGGCGCGCGGGTACGACCCCGGCCAGGACCGGCTGTTCATGTCGGTGCGCGGGGACGACGCGGACGAGATCACCCGCTACTTCCGCGGGCTCGCCGAGGGCGGGCACGTCCGCGAGGAGCTGGCGCCGTCGGGCTTCTCCCCGCTGTACGGCATGGTGACCGACCGCTTCGGCATCACCTGGGTGCTCGACGTCGCGGCGCCGTACGGCGGCTGATCCCCGGGTCGTCCCGGGATGCTGTGCGCCACAGGCCTGCGGCGACGCGGTCGACGACGGGTGCGCCGCGAGCCGGCGCGGGGAGGAGGGCCGGATGGCCACGAGCGGGCGCGACGGGGCGCAGGGGCGTCCGGTGGTGCGGCACGTCGACGACGACGAGCGGCGCGCCCGGCTGGGGGTGCGGCACGCGCTCGCCGCGCCGCGGGCGACGCCCGAGGAGGTCGCCGTGGCGCTCGTCGTCCTGCACGCGACCGACCCCGGCTCGGTGCACCTGTCCTGCTGGGCGCGGATGCCGGACGGGGTCGACGTCGTCGCGGAGGTCGACCGCGCGCTCGCGACGGACCGGACCCTCGTCAAGCAGCTCGCCATGCGGCGGACGCTCTTCGCGGCGCCGCGGGACCTGCTCGGGGCGCTGTGGCCGTCCGCCGCGGCCCGCGTGGCGCGGACCGAGGGCCTGCGGATGGCGCAGGACGTGGAGAGGGCCGGTCTGGCCGACGACGGCCAGGTCTGGCTGGGGCGCGCCCGCGCCGCGGTGCTCGCGGCGCTGGCCGACGAGCCCGACGGCTTGCTCGCCCTCCAGGTGCGCCAACGGGTCCCCGAGCTGCAGGTCCGGCTCGACGTCGCGCCCTCCGCGAGCTGGACGGGCTCGCGCGTGCTCACCCACCTCGGCGCCACGGGAGACGTCCTGCGCGGACGCAACGAGGGCGGGTGGCGCACCTCGCGGCCGCGGTGGCTGCCCACGGCGGCGTGGCTGGACCCGGTCGGCGGGCCGCCGCCAGTGCTCGACGCCGCGGCGGGCTACCGCGAGCTGGTGCGTCGCTGGCTCGCCGCCTTCGGCCCCGGCACGGAGGAGGACGTCGTCTGGTGGCTCGGCGCGACGAAAGCCGCTGCACGGCAGGCGCTCGACGAGCTCGGCGCGGTGGTCGTGACCCTCGACGGTGACCGGCTGGGGTGGCTGCTGCCGGACGACGTCGACCCGGTGGGCGCGGCCGACCCGTGGGTGGCGCTGCTGCCCGTGCTCGACCCGACGGTCATGGGGTGGAAGGGCCGCGGCTGGTACCTCGGCGACCTCGGCCCGCAGCTGTTCGACCGCAACGGCAACGCGGGCCCGACGGCCTGGGTCGACGGCCGCGTCGTCGGCGGCTGGACCCGCGGACCGTCGGGCGAGCTCCGGCTGCACCTGCTCGTGCCGGTCGCGGACGACGCCCGACGAGGGCTGGTGGCGCAGGCCGAGCGGCTCGGCGCGCTGCTCGAGGGCACGGAGGGGTCCGGCGTCATCACGACGCCGCTGGGTCGGGCCGCGGCCCCGGGTTGAGCGCGGGCGAGGACGTCGGCGGGCCTGCACCTCTGGCGTGCCGCCGCGACCCCGAGGATGCTCCGGGGTCGTGACTGGCATCACGGTCCAGGACGTGGCGGACGCGGGGCTGGAGGACTGGCGGCTGCTCGCCTCCGGCCTGCACGCGCGGTTCCGCACCGCCGACATGACGGTCGGCGCGGCGCTGCTGGCCGGCGTCGTCGCGGCCGCCGAGGAGCTCGACCACCACCCCGACGTCACGCTGCGCCGGCGGGAGGTCGACGTCGCGCTCGTCAGCCACGACGTCGGCCGCGTCACCTCCCGTGACCTGCGGCTCGCCCGGCGGGTCAGCGACCTGGCGGCCGAGCACGGGGCCACGGCGCAGCCGCACCTGCTGGCCGAGGTGGAGGTTGCCCTCGACACCGCCGACCTCGCGGCGCAGGGGCCGGTGTGGGCGGCCCTGCTCACCGGTGACGCCCATGCCGTGGACGGCGACGACGTCGCCGACCCCCGGCACCGCGTCCCGCTCCTGTGGTTCCAGGGCACCGACGCGCACGCGACGCCGCGGCAGCGCTTCCACCTCGACGTGTGGGTGCCGCACGACGTCGCGGACGAGCGCATCGCCGCGGCCGTGGCCGCCGGGGCGCGGGTCGTCGACGACGGGCCGGCGCCGTCGTTCACCGTGCTCGCCGACCCCGAGGGCAACCGCGTCTGCGTCTGCACGGCGCTGGGACGCTGAGCGTCGTCGGTCGTCCGTCGTCAGGACGGGCCGAGGCGTCGCTCCAGGCACACCGACGTCGCGGAGTCGACGTACGGGCCGAAGCGGGGGACCGGCCGGAACCCGTGCCGGGCGTAGAAGCGGAGCGCGGCGGCCTGGGCGTCGCCGGTCTCGAGCCGCAGCACGTCGGCGCCATGGGCGCGGGCGTGCGGGACGAGCGCCTCGAGCAGCGCGTCCGCGACGCCGGTACCGCGGTGCGCGGGGGCGACGTAGAAGCGCTTGAGCTCGCCGCCGCCTGCGCCGTCGAGCTCGACGCCGGCGATGCCGACGAGCGTCCCGTCCTCGGCGCGGGCGCCGAGGAGGTGCACGGCCGAGGCGGCGAGCTGCTCCGCCGTGTAGCCGAAGGTCTCGTCCTCGGCGTACCCGCCGGTCGCCAGCTCGGCGGTGAGGGCGTCGACGAGGGCGAGGACCTCCGGGTCGCGGACGTCGACGGGCGCGACCCGTGTCACGGCGTCGACCCGCCGGTCCCGCTCCGTCGGGAGAGGTCGGTGAGCGCCCGCAGGCAGTGCTCGGCGAGCGGCTCGGGGAAGCCGGCGGCGAGCCGGTAGAAGACGACGCGGCCGACCTTGCGGTTGCTCACGAGGCCGGCGCCGCGCAGCACCCGCAGCGCGTAGCCGACGGCGTCCTCGCTGGCCTCGAGGGCGAGGGCCAGGTCGCCGACGCACAGCTCCTCGACGGCGTCGAGCGCGTGCAGCACCCGGGCGCGGGTGGGGTCGGCGAGCACGGTGAGCACCTCGGCCACGGCGACGGCGTCCTCGCGCGTGGGCACCCGCGTCCTGGCGCGCGCGACGCGGTCGGCGTCGACAGGGTGGGCGTGGTCGGCCACGTCACCTCCGGGCTCGGGTTGGCACGAACATCCGTGCGATCGTCCGGGTGTAGCGTCCGGCCGTCGCTGGTGATCGTCCCAGGAGGTGGCGCGTGGCGGGTGCAGGGGCGACCTCGGGCTGGGCCGGGTTGCTCGCCGTCCTCGTGCTGGGGGGCGTCGCCGTCGCCGGGGCCTTCGCCGTCCACCGCGTCACCGCCGTCGCGCCGCGCGCGCTCACCGCGTGGCCGTGGCTGTCCGGGTGGCACCCGGTCGAGCACGCGCTCTCGCGGTACCACGCGCGCTGGTACCCGGCGACGGTCGTCTTCCTCGCCTTCGACGTCGAGATGCTCTTCATGTACCCGTGGGTGCTGGTCGTCGCCGACGTGGGGGTGTCGGCGGTCGTGGAGATGTTCGTCTTCCTCGCCGTGCTCGTGCTCGGGGTCGTGTGGGCGCGGCGCGAGGGAGCGTTTTCGTGGCAGTGAGGGACCTGCTGGCGCGGTGGGCGCTGCGGGGGGCCGCCGTGCTGCTCGTCGAGGTGCCCGGTGGGTGGGCGGTCCGGGTCGCCGTCCAGCGGGCGCTGACCGCCCGCGGCTGGCGCGAGGCGACCTCGCCGGCCGACGCCGACGCGCTGGTCGTGTGCGGGGTACCGGGCGGCGGCTGGGACGAGGTGCTCGGGCGGACGTGGGCGCAGCTGCCGGGGCCACGGGCGCGCGCGTCCGTGCGAGCGGTGGAGGACGTCGCGGGGGTGCTGGACGCGCTCGCGGTGTCCCTGGGGGACGACGACGCGCAGCGGGCCGACGCGGCGTCCCGCGGCCTGGCGCCCGAGGACCTCGCGCCGGGCGACGACATGCACCCCGGCGGGATGGAGCTCGCCGGCGGGGAGGACGACCTGCGCGACGGCCTCGAGATGGACGTCCTGCGCGTGCCGCTCGGGCCGGTGCTCCCGTGCTGGCCCGCGGGGCTGGTGCTGCGGACGGTGCTGTCGGGCGACGTCGTCGTGCGCGGGCGGGTCGAGGTGCTGCCGGGCGGCGCGCGCGGGCCGGCCGTCGAGCCCGGGTCGGTCGACGACGTCGCCCGACGCCTCGACGCCGCGGCGCAGGTGCTGAGGCTCGCGGGCGCCGTCGACCTCGCCGCGCGCGCCGTCCGACTCCGCGACGCCGTCATAGACGTCGGCTCCTCCACCGCCCCTTCCGGCGGCCCTTCTTCTCGCACTTCGACGACTACTCGTCACCAGGAGCGCTCTTCCCTCGCACTTCGACGACAAAGTGCGGGAGGGCGGGCCCCTTCTGGGGCGCGTCGACGACACGGTGCGGGGGAGGGCGCCCCTTCCCTTGGCGCACTTCGACGACTTCATGTCGAGAAGGAGGGCGATTCACAGCACTTCGACGACTATCTGCGGGGGGTGGGGGAGGTCCGGGGGCGGGTGGAGCGGTCGCGGGTGCTGGCGTGGGCTCTGCGTGCAGGGGACGTCGCGACGTCGAGTCCGACGTCCGGCGCCGAGTCCGACGCTGCCCAGGCCTCAGCGCCCGGAGACCTGCGCGACGTCGGACTCGACGGGCAGTGTCGGACTCGTGACGACGTCCGGACGCTCCTGCTGGACCTCCTCGACCCAGACGCCCACGACGACGACCCGGGACGCCGCACCCGCGCGGCACTCGAGGCGCTGCCCGAGCGGCTCGTCGGGGTCGACGTCGTGACGGCGCGGCTGCTCGTCGCGGCGCTCGACCTGCGCACCGACGCGCTCGACGCCGACGACCTCGCCGCCCTCGCGCCGCGCGACGACGACAGCGACGACGACAGCGACGACGCGAGCGACGAGCACGCGCACCACGGGCACGCCCATGGGTGACGTCGTGCAGGTGGCCGCGCCGTGGGTGCTCCCCGCCGCGCTGCTGCTCGGGGTGGCGGCGCTCGGCGTCACCGCGCTCGACGGCGCCCTCGCCGCCCGGGCCGCCGGCCGCCCGGCGTCCGTCGGCGCGCAGCACCCCCTCGTCGAGACGGCCCGCCTCCTGCGCCAGCGCCGCCGGACGACGGTCGCCGCCGACACGCTGCTGCGGCACGTCGCGGTGGGCGGGTTCGTCGTCGCGCCGCTGCTCATGGTCGCCGTCGTGCCGCTGGGGGCGTGGGTGCTCGCGGACGCGAGCGTCGGCGTCGTCTGGTTCAACGCCGTCGACGTGCTCGTGTGGGTGCTCGTCTGGCTGGCCGGTTGGGGGCCCAACGCGATCTGGTCGCTGACCGGTGGCTACCGCTTCCTCGCGCAGGCGATGGCGTACGAGCTGCCGCTGATGTTCGCCCTCACCGCGCCCGCCGTCGCCGCGGGCAGCCTGCGGGTCGGCGACGTCGCGGCCTCCCAGAGCGCAGTGCCGTACGTCGTCTGGATGCCCGTCGCCTTCCTCGTCTACTGCACCGGCGTCCTCGCCTTCTCGGTGCGCGGGCCGCTCTCCCCGGCGGGCGGGCCGGCGATCAGCGGGGGCGTGCTCGGGGAGCTGTCCGGCGTCGACCGGCTGCTCGTGCTCTCCGGGCGTGCGGGGCTGCTCGTCGCGGGGGCCGCCTTCGCCGTCCCGCTGTTCCTCGGCGGCGGGTCCGGGCCGCTGCTGCCCGGCTGGCTGTGGGTGCTCGTGAAGACGGCGGTGCTAGCGGCGGTGCTCGTCGTCGTCCGGCGGAGGCTGCCCGACGTGCGCCCCGACCGCTTCCTCGCCGTCGGCTGGACGGTGCTGCTGCCCGCGGCGCTGCTGCAGCTGCTCGTCGTCTCCGTCGTGGTGGTGGTGCGCTCGTGACGCTGCAGTCCGTCCTCGACGCGCCCCTGCCCGACCTCTCCGTCCTCAGGGGCGTCGCGGTCATCGTGCTCGGCGTCGTCGCCGTCGTCACCGGCGCGCTGGTCTTCAAGGTCGACTCGATGGCGCGCGCGACGTACCTGCTCGCCGCGTCCTTCGTCGCCGTCGGCGCGGCCGTCGTGGCGCTGCACCTGGACTACGTGGGCGTCGTCGTCGTCCTCATGATGCTCATGGAGATGGCCGTCATGGGCGTCTTCATGGTCATGCTCATGGGGATGAACCCGGCGCTGATGCCGATGAGCATGGTCCACGACGGGCGCCGCGCCGTCGGCGCCGCGGTGGGCTGCTTCGTGCTGCTGACCGTCGGGATCCTGCTCGTGGACTGGCCGCCCCGACCCTCCGCCCCGCCGACCGGCCCGGGGGCGACGACGTACTCCCTGGGCGACGCCCTCATGGGCGACCACATGCTCGTGATGATGGTCGTGAGCCCGGTGATGCTCGCGACGATCGTCGCCGGCGTCGTCCTCGCCCAGGCGCACGGCCGGTACGAGCGGCTCGGCGACGACCTCTGCGGCCACTCGAAGCAGGGCGGCCGGCGATGACCCTCGAGGTGGTGCTCGTCCTCGCCGCGGCGCTGTTCTCGGTGGGGCTGTACGGCGCGCTGTCCCAGCAGGTCGTCGTCATGGTGATGATGGGCCTGGAGCTCATGCTCAACGGCGTCGTCCTCGCCGCGGCGGGCTTCTGGTGGTTCACCGCGCCGGAGCCGAGCCTGCAGGTGCTGCTCGTCGTCGTGCTCGCGGCGATGACGGTGGAGATGGCCATGGGCTTCGCCGTCGCGCTGCTGCTGCATCGCGCGTCCGGCGCGGACATGACCGACATGGCCGCGGAGCTGAAGCGGTGACGCCCGCCCAGCCGGCCCTCGCTCTGCTGGTTCTCGGCCCCGCGGCCGTCGGCACGCTGCTCGCGTTCGCCGGGACGACGGGCGGACGCCGCACCCGCGCCGCCGCCGACCGCGCGGCCTTCCCGCTCGCGGTCGCCACCGCCGCGGCGGTGCTCGGGCTCGCGGGCGTCGTCGCCGCCACCCGCCCGAGCGCGTCCGCACGCTTCCTCGCCGGCGCCCCGCTGGGCCTGGGTGTGGACGGGCTCGCCGCCGTCGTCCTCGTCGCCGTCGCGGCCGTGGTGCTGCTCGTGCTGGTCTTCGCGGCGGCGGACGTGCGCGAGGCCCGGGCCCGCTTCGCCGGTCTCATGCTCCTGTTCACCGCCGCCGTCGCGCTCACCGTGACGGCGACGACGCTGCCCGCGCTGCTGCTCGCCTGGGAGGTGATGGGCGCGGCGTCGTACGCGCTCGTCGGCTTCTGGTGGCGCGACGAGACCCGCGTCGGCGCCGGCACGACGGCGTTCCTCACCACCCGCGCCGGCGACCTCGGGCTCTACCTCGCCGTCGCGGGCGCCGTCGGCGGCGGGCTGCTGGGGTCCGGGACCGGGCTGAGAGTGGCGGACCTCGCCGCCCTCCCGCCCGGCTGGCGGGACGTCGTCGCCGGCGGTCTGCTCGTCGCGGCGCTCGGCAAGGCGGCGCAGCTGCCGTTCTCGTGGTGGCTCTCGCGCGCGATGGAGGGCCCGAGCCCGGTGAGCGCGCTGCTGCACTCCGCGGCGATGGTCGCGATGGGCGGGTACCTGCTGCTGCGGGTCGAGCCGCTGCTCGCCGCGACCGGGTGGGCGGCGACGGCGGCCGCGTGGGTCGGCGCGGTGACGGCGGTGGCGCTCGGCGTCGTCGCGCTCGCCCAGCGCGACCTCAAGCAGCTGCTCGCCGCCTCGACCGCCGCGCAGCTGGGGTTCGTCGTCCTCGCCGCGGGCGTCGGCGCGGTGACGGGTGGGACGGCGCAGCTCGTGGCGCACGCGGGCGTCAAGGCGCTGCTCTTCCTCGTCGCCGGGGCGTGGCTCACGGCGCTCGGCACCAAGCGGCTCGCCGGGCTGCGCGGGGCGGCGGGGATCTGGCCGCTCGTCGGCGGCGCGGTGATCATGGGCGGGCTCGCGCTCGCCGGCGTCCCGCCGTTCGCGCTGTGGAGCACCAAGGACGCCGTCCTCCACGTCGCCCTCGAGACCTCGCCGGCGCTCTACGCCGTCGGGCTGCTCGGGGCGGCGCTGTCGGCGGCGTACGCGGGCAAGGTGCTCGTGGTCGTGCTGCGGCGGCCGCACGGCGCGGAGCAGGCGGACCAGGTCTGCGACGTCTGGGACGACGAGCAGCCCGGCACCCGCGAGGTGCCGCGCCTGGCGCAGGCGCCGCTCGTCGTCCTCGCGCTCGCGGCGCTGGGCCTGGCGGTGCTCGGGCTGCCGCCAGAGGTCGGCCGGCTCGCCGGCGTCCTCGGGCAGGAGGCCGGCGCGGGCGCCGGGGCGCTCGAGCTCGCCGTCTCGGGGGTGGTCGCGGTCGCGGCGCTGGCCGCGGTCGTCGTGGCCGTCCGCGCGGACCGCCTCCCCGAGCCGGCCTGGGCGCGCGCCTGGCTCGGCCTCGGGGCGGCGACGGACGCCGTCGTGCGCGCCACCCTGCGCGCCGCCGAGGCCGCGGCCCGCGCGGACGACGGCCTCGGGCGCGCTCCCGCCGCGCTGGCCCGCGGCGTCGTCGGCACGGCGGGCGGCGTCGGCGCCCTCGACGACGGCCTCGACCGCGGCGTCCGCGGCGCCGTCCGCGGCACCGGCGGCCTCGCAGGGCTGACCACGCGGCTCGACCGCGGCGTCGACGCCGCCGTGCACGGCGTCGCGGGCGGCGCCCGCCGCCTCGGCGCGGTGGCCCGCTCGTCCCAGAGCGGGCAGCTGCACACCTACTACCTGCAGGCCGTCGTCGTCCTCGGCGCCGGCGGCCTGGCCTTCGTCCTCTACGTCTCCCTGAGGTGAGCGTGCTCAGCCTGGTGATCTTCGTGCCGCTGCTCGCGGCGGTCGTGCTTGCGCTCGCGCGGGGGATGCCCGACGCGCTCGCCCGGTGGGCGTGGGTCGGCGTCAGCCTCGTGGAGGTCGTGCTCGTCGCCGTCCTCTGGGGGCTCTACGAGACGCCGGAGCCGGGCGGGCTGGCCTTCGAGGAGCAGGTCCCGTGGATCGTCGGCGTCGGCATCAGCTACCACGTGGGCCTCGACGGGCTCTCGCTGCCGCTGGTGGCGCTGACCGCCGTCGTCTTCGCCGCGTGCGCCGTCTACGGCCTGCGCGAGCAGCGGCGCCCGCGCACCCAGGCCGCGTTGTTCCTCTTCCTCCAGACGACGTGCCTGGGCCTGTTCGCGGCCTCCGACCTCATCGTGTTCCTCCTCTTCTTCGACCTGTCCATCGTCGGCATGTACTTCGCCATCGCCGGGTGGGGGCACGGCGACGCCCGGCGCAGCGCGCTGCAGTTCTTCCTCTACACGTTCCTCGGCTCGCTCGTGCTTCTGCTGGGGTTCATCGGCCTCTACGTCGCGTCGGGGACCTTCGACATGGTCGAGATCGCCGCGGACCCGCCGCTGGTCGGCGCCGGCGTCACCGGCGCTCTCGTGCTCGCGGCGGTGGTGGTCGGCCTGGCGATCAAGACGCCGACCGTCCCGTTCCACACCTGGCTGCCGCCCGCGCACACCGACGCCTCGGCGGTCGGCTCGGCCGTCCTCGCCGGGGTGCTGCTGAAGATGGGCACGTACGGGTTCGTGCGGATCGCGATGCCGATGCTCCCCGACGCCTGGCGGTCCTTCGCGTGGGTGGTCATCGCGGTCGGCGTCGTCTCGGTGGTGTGGGGCGCGCTCGTCGCGCTCGCGCAGACGGACCTCAAGCGGATGGTCGCCTACACCTCGGTGAACCACATGGGCTACGTCGTAGTCGCCGTCGGCGCCGCGGGCGTGGTCGGCGGCAGCGACGCCGACGCGCGGGCGCTCGCGGTGACGGGCGCGACGACGCAGATGGTCAGCCACGGCCTCATCACCGGCGCGCTGTTCCTGCTGGCCGGTGTGCTGCGGCGCCGGGCGGGCACCTACGACATGGGCCGCTTCGGCGGCCTGGCGGGCACGGCGCCGCGGTTCGCGGTGCTGCTGGCGGTGGCGGCGTTCGCCTCGCTGGGGCTGCCGGGCTTCTCGGGCTTCGTCGCCGAGCTGCAGATCTTCGCCGGCTCCATCGCCGCGGTGCCGTGGACGGCGGTCGCGCTCGTGGGGATCCTGCTCACCGCGGCGCTGTTCCTGCGCGCGCTGCAGCGCGTGCTGACGGGGAGGACGCGCGGGGAGTCGGTGGGCTTCGTCGACGTCCGCCCGTCCGAGCTCGTGGCGGTGGCGCCGCTGCTGCTCGGCGCGCTGCTGCTGGGGGTCCTGCCGGGGCCGGTGCTCGCCGTGATCGAGCCGGCCGCGGTGACGGTCGCCGACCTGGCGGGCCGATGACGCCCGGCCGGGACCCGCGGTGACGGCGATGGGGCCCGCCGACGTCGTCGCGGTGCTGCCGGAGATCCTGCTGCTGACGGGGGCGCTCGTCGCGCTCGTCGGCGGGTCGTTCACCCCGCGCGAGCAGCAGTGGCGGGTGCGGCTGGCGGCCGTCGCGGCGCTGGTGGCCTCGGGTGTCGCGGCGGGGTTCGGGCTGGCGTCGCCGGCGGGGCCGGTGTTCTCGGGGACGTACGACGTCGACACGGCGACGGGCGTGGTGCGCCTGGTCGTGGCGGCGTCGACGCTGCTGGTGATCGGGCTGGGCGTCGAGGAGGTGGCGGGGCACCGGCAGGAGAGCGAGACGTACGCGTTGCTGCTGCTGTCGGCGACGGGCGCGGTGGTGCTCGGCGGGGCGGCGGACCTGCTGGTGCTCGTGGTGGCGTTCCTGCTGGGGAGCATCCCGCTGTACGCGCTGGTGGGGCAGGCGCGGACGGGCCCGGCCGCCGAGGGCGCGATGAAGACGTACCTGCTGGGGGCGCTGCTCGGCATCGTCCTGATGGCGGGGGTGACGGTGCTGCTCGGCGTCGGCGGGGGCGAGGCCGGGTACGCGGGCCTGACGGCCGCGCTGGCGGGGGCGCCGGCCGGGGCGGTGGCGGCGGGTGCGGTGGCGGTGCTCGTCGGGCTGATGTTCAAGGCCGGGGGCGTGCCGGGGCACTTCTGGGTGCCGGACGCCGCGCAGGGCGCGTCGGTGACGGCGGCGGCGTTCCTGACGACGGTGCCGAAGGTCGGCGCGCTGGTCGCGGCCTTCCGGCTGGTGGACGCGATGCCGGCGGCAGTGGACGTGCAGCTCGTCGTCGCGGTGCTGGCGGTGGCGAGCATGACGCTGGGGAACCTGGCGGCGCTGGGGCAGACGGCGGTGCGGCGGCTGCTGGGGTGGTCGACGGTCAGCCAGGTTGGATACCTGCTGCTGCCGGTGGCCGTGGTGGGGCGCACGGATCTCGCCGAGCCGGCGCTGCTGTTCTACCTGCCGGCGTACGCGGTGACCAACCTGACGGCGTTCGCGGTGGTGGCGGCGCTGCCCGGGCGCGAGTCGCTGGAGGACTACCGCGGGCTGGGACGGGCGCACCCGTGGCTGGCGGGAGCGCTGCTGGTGAGCCTCCTCGGGCTGCTGGGGACGCCACCGACGTCGGTGTTCGTGGGCAAGCTGCTCGTCGCGACCGCGGCGTGGGACGGCGGGGCTGGGTGGCTGGCGGTGGTGCTGGTCGTCAATACCGTGGCGAGCCTCAGCTACTACCTGCGGTGGTTGGCGCCAATGTTCCGGGGAGGGGAGCCGATTAAGGAGTACGCACTGCAACGCTTGTGGGCCTCTCATGGCGCTGCTATTGCGGGTATGGCTAGCATGGCGCTCGGTCTCATTGGGGGAGTGATGTGGACCCTCGCGAGTGGGTAAAGGACGGTAACGTGCGCCGTGGCGGTCGTCCCGACGGCGACCGGCTTCCGCGTCCGCTAGGCAATGGCGCGGTCGGTCGTTCTCAACAGCGATGCCATCGGCGTGTCACTATGGCTCCGGACGCGCTGCGCGTCTTACCGAGTCTAGTGCGGCAAGGTGCGCCGCCTGCGTGACGGGTCAACTACGGCCTTTAACTTCCTCTTACTGAAAAGGGCAGTCATGGCGCATGGCGCGCCATGCTTGCACCAGACTTCGGAGTATGGTCAAGCCTTCAGTTGCGGCTCGACCCGTGGGTGGTCCACCCGTGCGACCGGCGTGGGCGTCATCCGAGGGGCGAAGTTGCTCAGACCCCTTCCGCGGCTAGATTGCCAGCGGTAGCCTCGGTGGCACGCATGAACTCACTGGAATGATGAGGTGCTCGTATGGCTAACCCAGTCGAGGCCGCCGCGACGAGCGCGGGGCAACTCTTTTCGGTTCACCGCTTTCATGTCCCGGACTTCCAGAGAGAATACTCCTGGCGGGTCAACGACGAGGTCGCTGATTATTGGCGAGACGTGTCGACCACTATTGACGACGGCACTCCTCATTTCCTTGGGTTGATTATCATGACCGAGGAACAGGAGACGATGACCATCGTCGACGGACAGCAGCGAATCTTGACGACTTACCTCTTGGCTCAGGCGCTACGCGAGCAGGCAGATGCCCTGGGGCGGCGCCTCGTGGCCAATAGCCTTACAGACACTTTCTTGTATGAGCTCGATTTCCAGACGGAGCGGAGAGCGCTTCGCGTTCTCCTTGCTTCAGATCGGGACAAGCAGGATCTCGACGCCATTCTCGAAGGGGGAAACCCGGACTCGGGGTCGAACCTTGTACAAGCGTGGCGCTACCTCCGGGGGTGCGTGCAGGGCGACCTCGCGAACTCAGATGCGCCTCTCCGACTAGGACAGTGGGCACAACACCTGAACTCGGGATTGCAATTTGCGGTGTTTGAGCACCCGGACCGCAATGCCGCCTTCAAGGTGTACGAGGTCATTAACACTCGCGGTAAAGAGTTGACGCCGGCGGAGCTACTGAAGTCATACCTCATCGGTACGGCGGGGGAGGCGCGCCGTGGGTCCATTGTCACTCGGTGGAAGTTGGTTGAAGCATCGTTAGATTCAACCGAGATCACGCGGTTCGTTCGGCATGCCGCTACTTTGCGCCACGGGTACGTCATTCAGAGGGACCTGTATCAACTGCTAACCCGGCAGTACAAGAGCGCTTCAGCAGTCGAAGAATTCACGGACTACTTAATGCCCTTGTTGTCTTACTATCAACAGTTCGACGACCCGACCGGCGACTATGTGGCCGATGAGAACTTCGCGAAAGCTGCACGTGTACTCGACTTCCTGGGGCTCGCTACGGTGCGCCCTCTATTCCTAGCCCTCACGAAAGTGCAGGACAGTCAGGAGGCATTCGCGAAGGCGCTCCGCACGATTGTCCCTCGAGTCGCCGTTTCGAGTTTCGGTACCGGTGGTATTGAAGCAAGGTTCGCGAACGCCGCACGTGAAATTGGCAAGTCGGGTGACTGGCGTAAACCCCTAGCGGACTTAGACGAACTCAAGCCGCCGGCGCGTGCTTTCGAAGATGCGTTGAAGGGTGGCCGTCTACTTTCGAGATGGCAGATGCATGTCCTTCGGGCCTCCGCTCTCCAGAATACCCCTCTGCCCGTATTGGAGGGTGGACTGCACCTCGTTCGGACCCGATACGGGCAGGGGTGGTCTGAGTTCGACGAGGATGCCTTCCGGAGCTATGGGAACCGTATCGGCAACACCGTGATACTCACGTCTGAGCGACGTCCGCACGGAAGTAGTTCATCGCAGGGGGCCGTAAGTCGACTGGCGGCCGACCTGGCGGCGGGTGAGATCGTGACGGTATCCGATATCGAACATTGGTCCCCCGCGACTGTGGAGCGCGTCGACTCGAACTTGGTAGAGCTGGCTAAGCGAGTTTGGTATCCGGAGACCAGCCAATGAGTCGGCACGCGCGTAGGGCGACGGGTGGAGCGGCCGCAAGGCTCGGGAAGATTTTGAATCGCGAGGTGCCCCTTCAGTGGTCCGTGGGGGAATCGAACCCAGGGCTCGACGCGAAGCACCCTCCAAGCCTTGTGGGGTTCGACACCTCAGCGCTCAAGGCCTTGCGGCGCGAGCCGCTGAAGTGGAACTTGCTTTTGGCCAATCTAGCGAGTCAAAGCATACCGGTCATAGCCCCGGGGCAGGCCGTTCAAGAGTACTGGAACAACCATCAGGCGTTCACTGCCGAGGATGCGAATAAGCTTCAGGGACAACTTGTTGGTCTGCAAAAAAGCCTGGCAGACGTAGGGGCGACCTCCACAAGCGAGCACGTCGAGACTATCAGTAACGCCTTAGCGGGACTTCGGGGCGACGTTCAGGGCGTCCGTGACGCCCAGGCTTTTCTGCAACGGTCAATAGACGCCATGAATGAGTTGCTCCGCACGGCGCACGTCACCTTCGTGCCGAGGCTTGAGTACACACCAATTGGGCAGGCCCGACTGGCTTCGAAGGTGGCCCCTGGCTACCATGATGCCAAGGATAAAGCTTACGCGCTCGGCGACTTTTTCGTCTGGGCGGACTTTCTTTTGGGGGCAATGCGATACGGACCAAAGCTTGTGGATTCGTCGGGACAGTACGGACTCCTTGTGACGGACGATCAAAAGTCAGACTGGAGGACGGGGCGCCTGGGTCAGCCAAGCCTCACTGCGGAATTCCGCTCTGCCTGCGGGCTTGAACTTGGGATAGCGTCAGTGAAGGAATTGCAGGCGACCGAGTATTTCCGACTGCTGACGCGTCGGGGGTGAGCGAGTGGCGCGCCTCTCATTGCTTCTAGCTCTTGATGTGCGCGTTTCGTGCATTGCTAGCGTGTCGGCATGAGGCCTGACGACGATGGAGCCGATTTGCACGAGGAGGTCAACGACGAGGCTGGGAGCGAGGAGCGCTCGCGGCTCAGGTCGAAGCAGACGGGGAATGTGCGTTCGGTGGCGCCCAACATGCAAGTGTCGCTGTCCAAGCTGCCTGAGTCCACGTTGAGAAGCATCGCTGACCTCTCCGGTGTGGTCGAGGCACGGCAGGCACTGCTTACGTCTGCGGTTGAGCCGGTGCTCGAAGCTCAGGCGGCGTGGCAGAGGCAGCTAAGCGTGGTCTTCGCAGGCAGCACCTTTGAGAACTCGCAGCGTGTCTGGTCGACGTCGGACAAGTGACCCAGCGGTTGACGCGGAATATCGACTTTAGCGGTGTTGCCTCGTCGCTGGCCATTCTCACGAGGATAAGTGAGGCCTTCGCCGAGCAGCAGTCGGCCATAATAGAAAACCTCGCTCCGGCGCTCGCGACGCTGCGGGGGGGTTTCTATCCACCGAATCTGCGCGCGATAGATGATCTCGACTTCAAGGACGTGCAGTCGGTCGTCATGATTGACGGGATTGCGCTCTACGGCTTGCCGCGCAGCACTACCGCCGAGGTGTTAATTCGCGCTGGCAGCAGGAGCAAGCGGCGCAACATTCTTGGTCGACGTTGGAAGACGATCATTGGGGACTGCCGTGAAGTTGTCCGGGGGTGCTCGTCAGAGGTCGTTGCGCCGTATGTGCCGTTCGCGCTGGCGGCCGTCGACGCCTTGGATGCTGGGCACACGGCCGCCGCGCAGGCGCTCGCCGGGTCTTTGGTCGACACCGTCGTCTCCAACTACTTCGGGAACGCTCGCACCAAGTACACGCCGCACCCTCAGGGCAAGCGCACCACTGATGCTTACGACGAGTTCACAGTGCGCGAGTACATTGCCTTCGCCCCGATGTGGCAGACGTACCAGCAATTCTACGTTAAGGACGGGGGCAAGGTGCCCGGAACCTTCAGTCGCCACGCGACCGCGCACGCGGTAAGCGTGCGTCAATACAGCAAACGTAACGCGGTACAGGCGATCATGTTCGCCTGCAGCCTCCTCTATCGACTTGACGAGGAGGCGGTCGGGCTCGCTTAGTCTTCGGCGGCCCCCGCCTGCGTTCCCAAATTTGTGATGGCGGTCACGTCATAGCCAACGACCGAGGACGCCACTCTGCGTTGAGGGTCGCACCTATCTCGGTGACTGCTTCGGGTGGCTCACCAGATGGTGTCACGGCTCTTCGCAGATGAGAGTGCAGCGGTGGGCTGGGGAGGCCCGCGCGTCGGCGCCGGGGTAGAGGTCAAGGCCTTCCCAGGATGGGAGTTCTCACACAGCCCATCAGGAAGACCTCGACGTGCCTGACGCTACCTTCGCGCGCCCCGACCTGACCACGTTCACCGGCCTGGACGTCCTCTGCCTGGAGGTGCCCGGACAACGCCTGGAGTGGGGCCGGGCGGTGCTGGTCTGCCGTGTCCTGGCCCCCGACGACTGGCGCCAACAGTGTGGCTGCGCCGGCAGGTACCGCGACGGCGTGGTCCGCTGGTTCGCGCACGAGGTCTTCGGGTCGCCTGGTCCTGCGCCCAACAACTTCGGTCGATCTACCACAAGGCCCTGCCGGCCGAGGGTCGCGCGGTCGCCGAGAAGGTCCTCGACTCCTTCGCCACCTGCCCGATCCCGGAGATCGCGCGCCTCGGGCGGACCCTGCGGCAGTGGCGCACCCAGTTGCTGGCCTACTTCGACAGCGGCGGCGCCTTCACGGCGGCACCGAAGTCATCAACGGCCTCATCGGGCTCCACCGCCGCATCGCCCGCGGTTTCCGCAACCGCACCAACTACCACCTCCGGATGCTCCTCAGCGGCGGAGGCCTACATGACCCCCATCTCAAGTACGAATAGCCGGTCAATAGGCAGAATGAACCAAGTGACTTCGCCGGAGCTGTCTGAGTCGTTCAGCCTGGCTGCCCGTCGAAGGCGGTAACGGCGCCTGCGCCTGGTGACTAGTCGCGAGAAGGTATAGTATATGGAAGGGAACGCGGGGGAAACTTCAAGTATGACGCCTGAGATGGGAGACCGGGGATGGGCGTATTATGGGGGGTTCTAACGGTGGCCTTCGTCGTCACTGCGGCAGTCTCCTGGAAGGCGGGGGACGCCTTTGTGGTGACGTGCGGCTCTCTAGCCACCAACAGCGGTGCTCCCTGTAGGAATACCCGTCGGGGATATGGCAAACGCTGTGGCTCTCATGGAGGCACCGCTGCTCCCAACGACTCGGCTGCGGGGAAGTACTACTTGATCTCGGTGGCTTGCGGAGCGGCCGTGGCTTTGCTGCTGGTCATTGGCTATATCGCTTGGATGCGCTAGTCATTTTTAGCCGACCGTAGGCAAAGTGTGCCTGATGCTGAAGTCCTCGAACGTCTCGAAAGCAGCGCCGTAGACGGGGTTTAACAGCAGCACATGGTCGTCGACGCGCGGCAGCGTCGTCCACACGGCGCTGATGGCGCCCATGCCGGAGCCGAAGCACTGGGCGGCCTCGCCGCGCTCGAGCTCGGCCAGTGCGCCGGCGAGCACGGCGACTGTGGGGCTGGCGCCGCGGCTGTAGACGAAGTCCTCGTGCTCGCAGGCCTGGTGCTCGGCGAAGGCCGCCATCGACGGCTGCGCGAACAGGCTCGTCTGGTAGATCGGCGGGGCGACGGCGCCGTGGTGGGTGCTCGGGTCCATGCCGGCGGTCGTGCAGATTTCCGCGTCGGACATCGTGACGGCGTCGGCGCCCCTCATGGCAGTGCTCCTCCTGGGTCGTGATCTCGTCGTCGTCCCGGGGGGACGGGGTGGGGCTGTCGGCTCCGCAGGGCCTGTCAACGTTGGCAGGGATGGCAAAGGGCGCTCGAGTGCAAACCTCGTGGGACGGCATGCCGCTTTTCAGTTGTCGAAGCCTGTCCTCGCCGCGCCGGGGCCTGAGGATGCTCTCGACGAGCCCTGCTGCGGACCTGTCGGGAGCACGACGCGACGCTGGTAAGAGAGCTCAATTCCACCGGCGTCGAGCCGTCGTCGGTCGGGGCGTCGACGGGATCCGTCGCGTCTAACCGTCGAGATCGTGACGAATCCTCGTGCTGGCGGCGACGGCTGCGCCGCCTTCAGACGACGTCGTACCCGATGAGCCCGGCTGCCTGGGCTGCCGCGTCGCCCATGGCGACCTCGTCGAGAGGTCGGGAGAAGTCAGGGTGCGCGGGCAGCGCCGTCGTGGCGTCCGCCTGCGAGCCGACGACGAGACACGCGCAGTGGCCGCCGTCCATGGCCGAGCGGTGCCAGAAGCCGTCGACGGCCGGGAAGGCGTCGACGAGGGCCCGCGCCCACGCCTGGGTCTGTGACCGGCGCGCGGTGCCGTTGATGGACTCCGCCGCGCCGAGGCGCAACGCCGCCTGCCCCTGGAGGTCGACGAGGGTGAGGTCGCGCGTCGTCAGCCATGACGTCGCGGTCGGACGCAGGTGCGTGCGGTTGATCACGCGGGTCGCCTGGAAGACCTCCGCCAGGCAGGTCACGAGCGTCGTCGCGGTGTAGAGGACGCCGACGCCCGCGTGGACCTGCGGCGTTGGCGGGTGCGGGTCGAAGCGGTCGACCGGCCCGTAGCGGCGGGGCTCGTCCCACGGGAGCGCGTGCGAGCCCTGGGCCATGTGGACGCGCCACAGCGGGGTGCCGGCCGGGAGCTCGACCGGCGTGAAGCCCCGCTGCCGCAACTCACTCCGCGACGGCGGGTCGGGCAGGTGCGTCACCCGCGGTCGCTGGAGCCGAGCGCCCGCTCGGCGGGGCGGGCACCCGCTCGCACGCCGACCGTGTGCGCGACGTCGACGACGTCGGCGACCGCGCCTCCGTGCAGGAGCCATGAGCGCGGGCTGACCTGCTCGTCGTCGATGAGGAGGTCGGTGTCGGGCGTCGTCAGGAACCGCTCGACCGACAGCGGGTGCAGGCCGGCCGGCAGTGCGGCGAGCACCTCGCGGAGGCCGGCCAGCGGGCGACCGTCCTCGCCGAGCTGGAAGGTGGGGAAGCGACGTCCCCGGGCCGCGGGGACGGAGACGACCTCCCCCCGCCGCACCCAGTGCCGCACCGTCGAGTCGTCCACGCCGGCACCGTGGGCGAGCTCCGCCGCCGACAGGCTCGAGGCGACCAGGCGCGCCGCGGAGGCGCCACCCGCGTCGACGGCGGCCTGGGCGAGCGCGGCGCCACCGCTCGCCGGCAGCCCTGAGTGCTGCTGCAGGTAGTCGTGCTCGGCCGCCGTCATCGGCACCTCGGCCCTGCCAGGCCCGCCTGGCAGCAGTGCGCGCAGGCCCGCGGCCAGGTCGCCCACCGACAGGCTCGTGCCAGCGTCGGCGAGGACGTCCCGCAGCTCGCGGGCGTCAGCGGGCGTCACCTCGCGGCCTGCAGTGGCGGTCATGGGGAGACGGTACCGCTGCAGCGCACGAACAACCACAACGTGCGTTGACGTGTCAGCCGGCCGCTGGCGCGCAAGGACCGCACGTCGACCGCGATCGGTCAGGCGCGCGCGTCCTCCGTCGTCTGTCGGTGGGCGTGCGCGTCGGCGTTGCCGAGCCGCCGGATGCCGAAGCCACCCGTGACCGGGGCGAGCACGGCGATGAGCGCGGAGAAGAGGAATCCGGCCCAGTTGGTGACCGCCCAGGGCAGGAACTCGAAGTTGCCGACGCCGAGGGTGGTGGCGATGAAGACACCGGAGACGGTCCAGGGCATGAGGACCTCGGTGAGCGTCGCGGAGTCCTCCATGCTGCGGGAGAGGTTGACCGGGTGCAGGCGGCGGCGGGCGAAGGCGCCGCCGAAGAGGTCGCGCACGAGGAAGTAGGTGATGAGCGCGTTCGACGTCGCGCTGACGATGGCGAAGCCGGAGACGAGCGTCGTCACGACGACGCCGCCGGTGGAGCGCAGGCGGGCCACGACGGGCTCGAGCAGGCTCCGCAGCACCTGGGAGGCCTCGAGGCCGGAGGCGAAGAAGAAGGCCGCGAAGACGAAGAACGTCGCCGCGTACATCGAGTAGAGGCCGCCGCGCTCGACGAGCGTCGTCAGCGCGTCGCTGGCCTCGCCGCCGGTGGGGAGCATGTCGGTGGTGAAGCCCGACGTCGTCGCGGCCAGCACGGTGCCCAGCGAGGAGCCCTGCACGACGAGCGCGAGGACGACGGCGACCGTCGAGGACGCGAAGAGCACGACGAGCGGCGGCTTGAGCAGGATCGACCCGGCGAGCACGACGAGCGGCGGCAGCAGCAGCCACGGGGTGAGCACGAAGGAGGTGTCGAGCTCGGTGAGGATCGCCTCGACGTCGCCGAGCGGGGCGTCCGAGCCGCCGAGCGAGCGGCCGACGAGCAGGTAGACGACCACGGCGAGGACCGAGGCGGGGATCGTCGTGTAGAGCATGTGCCGGATGTGCTCGTAGAGGTTGGCCCCGGCGGCGATGGCGCTCATGTTCGTGGTGTCCGACAGCGGCGACATCTTGTCGCCGAAGTACGCGCCGGAGACGACGGCGCCCGCGGTGACGGCCAGGGAGACGTCCATCGCGGCGGCCACACCCATGAGCGCGACGCCGATGGTCCCGGCCGAGCCCCACGAGGTCCCCGTGAAGGTGGAGACGACGGCCGTCGTCGCGAAGGCCAGGACGTACAGGAACGACGGGTCGATGACCCGCAGGCCGTAGGAGACGAGCAGCGGGATGGTCCCGGCCGCCATCCATAAGGCGATGATCATGCCGATTGCGGAGAGAGATGGGGCCGGGGTCTAGCCATCCCTCGCTCGGACTCCCGGGCGTGGCCCTGTGCGTCGTCGAGCGTTGCGCCCCGCCCCGAAGGCGTCTCGTGTCGTGCCGACG
Source organism: Pseudokineococcus basanitobsidens (assembly GCF_037482545.1). Lineage (NCBI taxonomy): Bacteria > Bacillati > Actinomycetota > Actinomycetes > Kineosporiales > Kineosporiaceae > Pseudokineococcus > Pseudokineococcus basanitobsidens. The sequence goes on from NZ_JBBIAA010000001.1 coordinate 214,401, forward strand.
TCCTGAGCGAGGGCGTGCTCTTAGTGCGAACTTCCGCTAACGTACAAATATGAGTGTCGCGCGGAACCCCGCAGGCCGGCTGCACGCCTTCCTCCTCCGCTTTCATGAGGTTTCGCGAGACGGTAACGCTTCCATTGGTTCATCTTGGGCCGCCGCACTAGACGTGGAGGCGTCTGATCTAGGCTCCCGTCTCGTAAAGATGGCGGCTTTGCTTGCTAACACCGAGGATGCTATTCAGCGCGACGGACGTTCCTCGCTGGTGCGGCAACAAGTTCGCTGGGGCGACGCGTGGTACGACATGGTCCTGTTCCCCTCCCAGTCGCTGGCCCAAGCCGCCTCTCATGTGATGAATTATGCAGCGGTGGACTCGCTTGAGGTCGTATCGGATCTCTTGGATGTAAGCTCTGGCAGCAACTCGTTGGTACGAGAAATAACCGATGATGACGAGGTCGATCTGCGCCGGGCGGTCGAGGATGCCTTGCATGTGTTGCGTGAGGACGAATCCCTCCCCGATGAGTTGAAGCGCCTATTCTCCCACCGCCTGCACGACATGACAAGAGCGCTTGACGACCTGGCCTTCGGTGGCGCTGAGTCTGTCCAGATAATCGCTGAGCGTATCGCAGCGCGTCTGCCGACGTCGGAAAAAGGAAGGCCACCTGCGGTGTCCGCGCTCTTCAACGTTCTCGGCATCGTCTTCAAGTATGGCCCGCCTATTGTGAGTGCTGCGGCGGCATTGAGCGGATCACCTATGGCGTCCGCAATCGGATGGGAACCCATGCTGGCAATTGAGTCAGGTGAGTCCGGTACGCGCCCGCCGGGATTGAGTGAATCAACCACTCCACCCCATGGCGCAAGTGATGATGAAGGACTGGGCGATGGATAGGACAATCGGACCGCCTTGCTTGCCCCAGGGCTTCGGGTATTGCTACGGTCTCGACCTCTGTTGTTGGCGCAATCGTTTCGGGAAGGGTCTCAGGCACGTCAGGTGCATATTGTTGGTTTAAAGGGCGAGTGATGCGGGGCCTTTCGGCAGTGTGCAAGCCGAAGTGCCTGATGCGGTGAGCGGGCCGCAAGCCTGTCTTCATCTTTGCTTTACGCCATCATCACGCTGGTCAGAGGGGGTGAGGGGAATATCGGGCGAGGGAGTCGAGGGCCTGGGCGAGGTCGGCGATCTGGGCGTCGGCGCCCTCGAGGCCGACCGACAGGCGGACCATCCCGGAGGAGAAGCCCTGGGCGGCCATGGCGGCCTCGCCGCCGGGTTTGCTCGGTGAGGTGACGAGGCTCTCGTAGCCGCCCCAGCTGGGGCCGATGCGGAACAGGCGCAGAGCGTCGACGAACCGCGCGACCGCCTGCGGGGTGGCCTCGGCGAGGTCGAGGCCGACCAGGCCGGTGACCCCGGTCAGCTGCTCGCGGCGCAGGCGGTGGTCGGCGGGCAGGTCGGCGTGGGGGTGATGGACGGCCGCGACCTCGGGGCGTGTCTGCAGGTAGTCCACGACGCGGATCGCGTTGCGCTGGTGCTCGGCCATCCGCACCGGCAAGGTCCGCAGGCCGCGGAGCACGAGGGAGGCCTCCAGGGCCGACATCACCGAGCCCTGCAGCTGGAAGCCGGCGTAGAACAGGTCGCGGACGAACGCGGCCGAGCCGACGACGGCGCCGCCGAGGACGTCGCTGTGCCCGCCGACGTACTTGGTGAGGGAGTGCACGACGACGTCGATGCCGTGCTCGAGCGGCTTCTGGAACAGCGGCGTCGCCCACGTGCCGTCGATGACCGTGGTGATGCCGCGGGCGCGGGCGGCGTCGGCGATCGCCCGCAGGTCCAGGACCTTCATCCGGTAGGTGCCCGGGCTCTCGAGGTGGATGAGCCGCGTGCTCGGGCGCAGGTGCTGCTCCCAGTCCTCGCCGGGCGAGCGGAGGAGGGTGTGCTCGACGCCGAGGCGCTCGAGGTGCTGGGCCAGCTGCAGCGTGGGGCCGTAGACGTCGTTGAGCAGGAGCACGTGGTCGCCGGCGCGCAGCAGCGTCGTCCACACGGCGCTGATGGCGCCCATGCCGGAGCCGAAGCACTGGGCGGCCTCGCCGCGCTCGAGCTCGGCCAGCGCGCGGGCGAGCACGGCCACCGTGGGGTTGGCGCCGCGGCTGTAGACGAAGTCCTCGTGCTCGGAGGCCTGGTGCTCGGCGAAGACCGCCATCGACGGCTGTGCGAACAGGCTCGTCTGGTAGATCGGCGGGGCGACGGCGCCGTGGTGGGTTCCGGGGTCCATGCCGGCGGTCGTGCAGATCTCCGCGTCGGACCTCGTGACGGCGTGCCCCGTCATGGCAGTGCTCCTCCTGGGTCGTGACCTCGTCGTCGTCCCCGGGGGAACGGGGTGAGGGTGTCGACTGCGCGGCGGGCCTGTCAACGTTGGCAGGCGGCTGCCGCGGGGGCTCGGGAGCGGACTTCGCGGGGCGGCGCGCCGGTGCCGCCCGCGCGAGCGCGGACTTCGGGGGACGACGCGCCGTCGTCTGGCCCTCGAAGTCCGCAGTCGTCGTCGTCCCCGTCGCCGTCGCTGCGCCGCAACCTGCGAGCGCTCCCGGCGAGCGCTTCGGACTTCTCAGGGAGTGGCTACCTCGATCAGGTGCTCCAGCCCGACGAAGTCGGCGGGATTGCGGGTCAGGAGGCGGAGGTCGTGGGCCAGGGCGGTGGCGGCGATGAGGAGGTCCATGCGGCGCGGCCGCGGGTCGCGCCCGACGGAGCGGACGGCCTGGTCGACCTGCAGGTACGCGAGGAGGACGGGGCGGTCGACCGGGATCGGCGCGAACATCGACTCGATCGCGGTCCAGCGCGTGCGGCGCACCCGCGTCTCGGCAGGGCTGAGGCCGGGGCGGTTGATGCCCGAGGCCAGCTCGACGAGGCTGACGACCGAGACGGCGGAGGCAGTACGGATGGGGTCGTCGCTGATGAGGACGCTGGTGTCCAGCAGGTCCGTCACGCCGAAGCCCAGGGGTCGCGGCTCTCGTCGTCCGTCCGGGAGTCCTCGAGCCAGGCCTGCTGCTGGTCCGCCGTCAGGGTCGGGACGTCGCCCATGACGGCGGCGTACTGCTCCGGGCCGACGACGCGCCGGCGCTCCGTGGGCGGCGGATCCATGCGCAGGACGCCGATCGGCTCGCCGTTGCTCGTGACCATGAGCTCCTCGCCCGCGGCCAGGTCACGCAGGACCTGGCCGCTGGAGTTGCGTAGCTCGCGCTGGCTGATGGTGCGCATGCCGCAACTGTAGCGCGCGCGTGCTACGGCAGTGCTGGCATGGGTCGCTGGCTCCGATGGGGCGGAGGTCGGGCATCTGATGCGTATCAGCAACGCTGAGTGATGGTGCGGCTGAAAGCCGCATTGATACGCATCAGACCGTTGACCCGGCACTCCTCCGCTGGACATGGTCGCCACCTCGATGCGCATCAGCCGCCCCGGCCGGTGCCGACGCCGCGGCCGACGGAGGAGGTGGTGACCGTGACGGACGTCATCCGTCGTCGTCCCCGCCAGGCCGACGTCGCGGCGCTCGCGGGCGTCTCGCAGGCCACGGTCTCGACGGCGCTCGGCACGAGCCCGGCGCGGGCGTCGCTCTCGGCCGGGACGCTCGAGCGGGTGGCGTTGGCCGCCCGGACGCTGGGGTACGTGCCCGACCCGGTGGCCCGGCGGCTCGCGGCGCAGAGCACCGACCTGCTCGGCGTCTACACGTTCACGGACGCCTTCCCCGTCGAGGTCCGTGACTCGTACTACCCCTTCCTCGTCGGCATCGAGCGGTCGGCGGCGCGGCTGGGCTACGACCTGCTCCTCTTCACCGGGACGTCGTCCTCGCGCGGCGGCGAGGCCGTGCAGAAGGTGCGGCTCGCCGACGGCTGCCTCTTCCTCGGCCGCCACGTGCCCGAGGAGCAGCTGCAGCAGCTGCTCGACGCCGGGTACCCCGTCGTCTACGTCGGCCGGCGCACCGAGCTCGGCGGGCGCCTGTCCTACGTCGGCGCCGACTACGTGGCCGGCGCCGCGCAGGTCGTCGACCACCTCGCCGGGCTCGGCCACACGGCGCTGCTCTACGTGCGCGGCACCGACGACGCCGTCGCCTCGGCGGACCGGGAGGAGGGCTTCTGGCGGGCCGTCGCCGCGGCCGGCCTCCGCGGGCAGGTGCAGCGCGCCTACGCCTCGAGCATCGACGCCCGCGCCCTGCAGTCCTGGCGCGCGTCGGGCGTCACCGCCGTCGTCACCGAGGAGAACGACGCCAACGACCTCCTGGCCGCGCTCCTCGCCGCCGCGCGCGACGCCGACGTGGCCGTCCCGCAGGACATGTCGCTCGCCGTGCTCGGTGAGTGCGGCGGCCTCGAGCCCGCACCGCGCGTGACGGGCTTCGCGCTGCCCCGGCAGCAGATGGGCGAGGACGCCGCGGCGCTCCTCGTCGACCTCGTCACCGGGCGTCGCACCGGCACCGTCCAGGAGCTGCTCGTCCCGAGCCTGCTCGTCGGCGAGACCACCGGTCCGCCGCCTCCCGCCTGACCACCGACCCACCCCGCAGCACGACCCGCGCGGCCCCACCCGGCCCGCCTCCCCACCCATGCCGAGGAGACCCATGCCGTCCCCGCACCAGACCCTCACCACCGACGTCGCCGTCATCGGCGGCGGGCTCGGAGGGGTGGCCGCCGCCCTGGCCGTCTGCCGTTCCGGGCGTTCCGTGGTGCTCACCGAGGAGACCGACTGGCTCGGAGGGCAGCTCACTTCCCAGGCGGTGCCCCCGGACGAGCACCCCTGGATCGAGCACTTCGGCGCGACGGCGAGCTACCGCGCGCTGCGCGAGGGCATCCGCGACCACTACCGGCGCACCTACCCGCTGCGCCCCGAGGCGGCGGCGCTCGCGGACCTCAACCCGGGCGCCGGGCGGGTGAGCAAGCTGTGCCACGAGCCGCGCGTCGCCGTCGCAGTCATCGAGGAGATGCTCGCGCCGTTCCGCAGCGCTGGGCGCCTGGTGGTGCTCACCGAGCACCGGCCCACGGCCGTGGCCGTGGACGGCGACGCGGTGCGCTCGGTCACGGTTCGCGGGCGGGAGGGCCGCGAGGTCGAAGTCACCGCTCCCTACGTGCTGGACGCCACCGAGACCGGCGAGCTGCTCGCCCTCGGCGGCGTCGAGCACGTCACCGGCGCCGAGGCGCGCTCGGAGCACGACGAGCCGCACGCCCCGGAGGAGGTTCAGCCCCGCAACCAGCAGGGCATCACCTTCTGCTTCGCCGTCTCCCACCACGAGGGCGAGGACCACACCGTCCCCCGCCCCGAGATGTACGACTTCTGGCGCTCCTACCGCCCCGACTTCTGGCCCGGGCCGCTGCTGGGCTTCTCGGCGCCCGACCCGCGCACGCTCGAGGCCCACGGCCGCACGCTGGAGCCGAACCCCGACACGGACCCCCTCGCGGTGACGGCCGACCAGAGCGCCGACGCCGGCGACAAGGAGCTGTGGGGCTTCCGCCGCATCCTCGCCCGGCGCCTGTTCGCCGACGGCGCCTTCGACTCAGACATCTGCCTGGTGAACTGGCCGCTCAACGACTACTGGCTCAAGCCCCTCGTCACCGACGACCCGCAGGAGGCCGAGCAGGCGCTGCACGAGGCGCGGCAGCTTTCCCTGTCGCTGCTGCACTGGCTGCAGACGGAGGCGCCGCGGCCTGACGGCGGCACCGGCTTCCCGGGCCTGCGCCTGCGCGGCGACGTCACGGGCTCCGAGGACGGCCTGGCCAAGGCGGCGTACGTCCGCGAGTCCCGGCGCATCCGCGCGCTCACCACGGTGACCGAGTACGACGTCTCCGCCGAGCTCGCCGGCAGCAGCCCGACCCGGCGGGAGGACTCGGTCGGCGTGGGCAGCTACCGCCTCGACCTGCACCCCTCCACCGGCGGCGACAACTACGTCGACATCCCGAGCGTCCCCTTCGAGATCCCCGTCGGGGCGCTGCTGCCGGTGCGCGTCACCAACCTGCTGCCGGCGGGCAAGACGCTCGGCACGACGCATATCAGCAACGGCTGCTTCCGGCTCCACCCGGTGGAGTGGAACGTCGGCGAGGTCGCCGGCGCGATGGCCGTGCACGCCCTCGCCACCGGGCGGGCGCCGCGCGACCTGCACGCCGACCCGGAGCACTTCGCGGACCTGGCGCGCGAGCTCGACCGCCAGGGCGTGCAGCGCCACTGGCCGGTCGTCGCCTCCTACTGACGACGCCCCCGACGGCCGCCCGACGGCGGCCCTGCTGACGACAGTCCCGTGCACACCGAGGAGAGAGGTCACGACGACGTGGCACCACAGGAGCAGGACCACCCCGCCCGGTCACCGATCAGGGTCGGCATCGACGTCGGCGGCACCTTCACCGACGCCGTCGCCGTCGATGCCACGACCCTGCAGCTGGTCGGCGAGACGAAGACCCCGACGAGCCACGACCACCCCGACGGCGTCGCCCACGGCATCGTCACCGGGTTGCACGAGCTGCTGCGGCACACCGGTCACCGACCCGAGGACGTCGTCTTCCTCGCCCACGGCACGACGCAGGCCACCAACGCGCTGCTCGAGGGGGACGTCGCTCCGGTCGGGCTCGTCGGCATCGGCTCCGGGCCGTCGTCCTTCTTCGTCAAGCGCCTGGCGGGCCTCGCCAAGCTCGAGCTGACCGAGGGGTCGCGGCTGCCGCTGGAGTTCCGGCACCTGCGCCGCGCGGACGACACGGCCGCCGTCGACGCCGTGCTCGACGACCTCGAGGGCCGCGGCATCGCCTCGCTCGTCGTCACCGAGCCCTTCAGCGTCGACGACAGCGCGGGGGAGAGCGCCGTCGCCGAGCGGGCCCGCAGCCGTGGCTTCCTCGTGACGGCGACGCACGACATCTCCTCGCTGTACGGCCTGAGCAAGCGCACCCGCACGGCCGTCCTCAACGCGGTCATCCTCCCGCGGATGTTCGCGACGGCTGAGCTCGTGCAGGCGAGCATCGACGCCGCCGGCATCACCGCCCCGCTCATGGTCATGCGCTGCGACGGCGGGGTCATGTCGCTGGACGAGATGCGCCGTCGGCCCCTGCTGACTGTCCTGTCCGGCCCGGCGGCCGGGGTCGCGGGGGCGCTCATGCAGGAGCGCCTCAGCGACGGCGTCTTCCTCGAGACCGGGGGCACGTCCACGGACGTCTCGGTGGTCCGGCGGGGCAAGGTCGCCGTCCAGTACACGCGCTTCGGCGGGTCTTCCACGTTCCTCACGGCTCTCGACGTGCGCACCGTCGGCATCGGCGGCGGGTCGATGGTGCGGGCGCGCCTCGGGCAGGGCGGTGACGTCGTCGCCGTCGGCCCGCGCAGCGCCCACATCGCCGGCCTGCCCTACGCGTGCTTCGCGGCCCCCGACGCTCTCGAGGGCGCCCGCCTCGCCGCGGTCGCGCCCAAGCCCGGTGACCCCGCGGACCACGTGGTGCTCGAGGCGGTCGACGGCGCGCGCTACGCCGTGACCCTCACGTGCGCGGCCAACGCGCTGGGGCTCGTCCCCGGGGATGCCTACGCCGCCTCGGACCCGCGGGCGGCGAGGCTCGCCCTCGAGCCGCTCGCCGCCGCGCTCGGCCTCCAGGCCGAGGAGGCCGCCACCCGGGTGCTCCGGGCCGCGGCCGCCCCCGTCCGCGAGGTCGTCGACGCGCTCGTGCGCGACTACGGCCTCGAGGACGAGCACGTCCGCCTCGTCGGCGGGGGCGGCGGCGCCGCCGCCGTCACGCCCTTCGTCGGCCGCGAGAGCGGTCGCGAGTGGGGCATCGCCGCGCACAGCGAGGTCATCAGCCCCATCGGGGTCGCCCTCGCGCTCATCCGCGAGCAGGTCGAGCGTGTCATCCCCGGCGCCACCGACCAGCAGGTCCTCGGCGTCCGCCACGAGGCCGAGCAGGCCGTCATCGCCCAGGGGGCCGCCCCCGAGGGCGTCGAGGTCGACGTCACCGTCGACCCGCAGTCGAGCACCGTGCGGGCCGTCGCGACGGGCGCCACGGAGCTGCGGACGCAGGACCGCTCCGCCCGCCTCGACCGCTCCGAGCTCGACGGGCTGGCGGCGCGCAGCCTCGACGTCGCGGCGGGGGACATCAGCGTCCTCGCGGAGACGCCGCACCACGTCGTCTACGGCGGCCCGTCGACCCGTCGCCTGCTCGGGCGGCCGCGCCGGCCCGTGCGGGTGCTCGACCGCGACGGCGTCGTCCGCCTCGTCTCGCGCGACGCCCACGTCGAGCAGTCCACCGTCGGCGCCGCCGGCGAGCTGCTGCCGCGCGTCATCAGCGCCCGGACGAGCTACGGCGACGGCGGCTCTCGGGCCCCGGCGGTGCAGCTGCTCGTCGGGGCCCGCATCTCCGACCTCTCCGGCGTCCTCGACGAGAGCTCGCTCGTCTCCCTGGCCCGCACCGAGCTCGAGGGCCGAGCGGGCGACGAGGACCTCGTCGCCGTCCTCGAGGTGCGCTCGTGAGCGCGCCGGCCGCCGTCCTCGACCGGGCCCGCCGTCCGGGCCCGGGAGCGCTCGCCCGCGCCCGAGCGCTCGGCGGGCGCAGCGACGTCGATCTCGGCGCGGACCTCCTGCGCGGCGTCCCGACGAACGACGGCCGCGGCGAGGAGCTCCTGCGGCAGGTCAGCGAGCGCGCCCAGGCCTTCGGGCGGCGCATGGCCGCCGCCTCGGAGGGCGCGGGCGAACCCGGCCGCGTCGTCGAGCGCGACGACGGCCTGGACAGACCGGACCCGGTGGTGGCCCGCTACCTCCACCGCGAGGGCGTCGTCGAGGTCTTCACCGACGCGGTCGCCCTGTGCGAGGACCTCGTCGAGCAGCTCGGGTGGCGCGCCTGGTTCCCCACCGGGTCGGTGCGCGGGGCCGCCGTCGCGCACGAGCGGGCGCACCACCTCGTGGCCGAGCGCCACGCGGCCGAGCTGCGGGCCGCCGTCGGCGTGCCTGCGCTGCGCCTCGGCCGGTGGGTCCGCTGGGCTCACGTCGCCGGCGCCGAGGAACTCGCCGCCCACGCCTTCGCCCAGCAGGCGCTCGGCCTCGGCCGCTCGCCGCTGCTCGTGACCGCGGCGGCCACGACCTGCCTCGAGGCGGCGCTCGCGCCGCCCTCCCGCACCGACGTCGTCAAGGAGTCCTGACCGTGGCCGTCGCCATCCTCGTCATCATGGCCCTCGGGGTCGCCCTCATCCTCAGCGGCAAGGTGCCGACCGCCTTCGCCCTCGTCCTGCTCTCGGTGGGCATCGCGCTCGTCGCCGGCGCCCCCCTCGTGGGCGAGGAGGGCAGCGTCCTGCAGACCGTCCTGCAGGACGGCTCGACCCGGCTCGCCTCCACGATGATCGCCATCCTCATCGGCTCGTGGCTCGGCTCGCTCATGCGGGACACGGCCATCGCCAGCACTCTCGTGCGCAAGACGGTGGAGTTCGCCGGTGACCGGCCGGTGGTCGTGGCCCTCGGCGTCCTCGTCGTCTCCGCGCTCGTCGGCACCGTCACCGGCTCCGCCCCCGCGGCGCTGCTGGCCGGGGTCATCGGTATCCCGGCGATGGTCGCCGTCGGCGTCCCCAAGGTCACCGCGGCCGGGACGATCCTCGTCGGCATCGGCGTGGGCGTGCCCTTCGAGCTGCCCGTCTGGCAGTTCTTCTCCTCGGCGCTGGACCTGTCGATCGCCGAGGTCCGCTCCTACATGGTGTTCCTCTTCCCCTTCGCCCTCGTGGGCGCCCTCGGCTTCGTCTTCGTCGAGGTGCGCCGGCGCGGGACCGTGCACGCCTGGTCGCTCACCTCCTCGACCGGCCGCGGCAGCGCCCCGAGCCGCCGCGAGCGGCTCGGCGACGCGCCCTGGTACTCGCTCCTGACGCCGCTCGTGCCCATCGTCCTGGCGCTGGGGCTGACCGTGCCGATCATCCCGTCGCTGCTCGCGGGCGTCCTCTACGCCGCCCTGACGACCACACGCCCCCGCGACCTCGCGACGCGGCTGCTGCGGACCCTGTACGACGGCTTCACCGTGGCCGCGCCGCCGATCACCCTGTTCGTGGCCATCGGGATGTTGCTGGCCGCGGTCAACCTCCCGGCCGCGGTCGACGCCCTCACGCCGGTGGTCGAGGCCGTCGCGCCCACGAACCCGTGGCTCTACGTGCTCGTCTTCTCGGTGCTCGTGCCGCTGTGCCTCTTCCGCGGGCCCCTCAACATCTTCGGGCTCGGCGCCGGCGTCGCCGGGGCGCTGACGGCGGTCGGCACGTTCTCCCCGCTCGCGGTGCTCGGGCTGATGGCCTCTTACAACCAGGTGCTCGGCGTCTCGGACCCGACGAGCACGCAGACCGTGTGGGCCTCGCAGTACGCCGGCACCAAGCCGCAGCAGGTCATGGTGCGCACGCTGCCGTACATGTGGGTCGTCGCCGTCGGCGGTATCGCGACGTCGGCGGTGCTGTACCTGTGACCCCGGCTGCCGGGCGCGGCGCGCGTCAAGGAGCCCGCGCCACGCCTCGTCCGGTGGCGTGCGGTCGCCGCCCGGCGACCCGCGCGCTGGTGAGAGGCCCTTGTTCAGCCGGTCGTGGGGCCGGGCACCACCTGCACCTCGCACACGCCCCGGGCGGCCGCTGCAAGACGTACGTCCCCGGTGACGAGAGGGCATCCCAGCGCCTCAGCGAGCGCTACGTAGCACCCGTCGTACGCGCTGATGTTCCGTCGCAGAGCGAGCGCCCGCCCGACCAGCCGCAGGGTGGGGACTCGCTCGAGGTCCAACCGCTCGAGGTGGCCGACCGCGGTCTCGAGGCGGGCGTCGTCGAGGTGGCCGCGCAGCCACCGCTTCCGGAGCATCGAGGCGGTCTCCACGTCGACGAGGTCGGGCGCCGTCAGCCCGCCGGAGGAGCGCAGAGCGGCCCGGGCGAGGACGCCGTCATCGTCGTCGTCGGCCAGGGCGTTGGCCACGACGGACGCGTCGACGACGATCACCGCGCGGTGCTCGTCGAGGTCATCGCCCGTTGCGCTCGTCGTCGAGGTCGGCGACGGCGGCCGCAAGGCCGACGCGCCCGCCGCGCTGCTGCTCGACGTCGTCGAGCAGCTCGGCGACGGACCGTCGCCGAGCGACCTCGCGCAGCTCCTCGACGAGGAGCTGCTGCATCGACTGGTGCCGCCGCGCCGCCGTCCGCTGCAGGGCCGCGTGGACGTCGTCCGGCACGTCGCGGACGAGGATGTTGACCATGCTTGCAGTGTGCTTTCGCCCGGCGTTTGCCGGCAAGCCCTAGCCGCGGACCCACCAGCGCGGCCGCGGAGCTGCGGCTCCCCTCCGACGAGGAGGCGCGCCCTGTCGTCAGTTTCGGTTCAGCCCGTGCCGGCGGGTGTCCAGCGCCGTCTTGAAGTGGCTCTCCGTCTCGTCGACCACCCGCGTCGGCGTCGCCGGGTCGAAGACCCGGAGGATCGAGTAGCGGAACGTCGCCGGGTCGAGGATGCGGAGCTCCACGTTTCCGCCGTGCCCGTTGGCGGCGTAGGCGCCCCAGCGCTGGCGGAGGCTCTCGGCGCCGTCGGCCTTGCCGACGTACTGCCGGCCGTCCCGGGTGTCGGTGATGAGGTAGACGCCGACGACCGACGCCAGGGCGGTCCGCCAGCTCGCGTACCGGTGGTCCCGCATGACCGCCTCCAGCTGCGCGCGGTCCAGCACGAGCCGGTCGAAGCCGGGGAAGGGGACCGGGTGCGCGTCGGCGATCTCCGCGACCGGGTACCCGGCCGCCGTCGGACCGTTGAGCCGCCAGGTGCGCGGCGACCTCCAGCCGATGACGAGCCGGTCGTCCAGGTCGGCCAGGTGCCCCGAGGGGACCAGGTCGAAGGTGCGCAGCGCGCCGTCGTTCGACACCTCACCGCGGTTCTCGAGCACCGACCAGAGGCGTGCGCGGTCGCCGCCCTCACGGAGGAAGACCACCCAGAGCCGCGGCGGGGTGGCCGGGAAGATCCGCGGCGACGCCGACTGCTGGCGCGTGTAGGCGAGGATCTCGTCGTCGGTCGAGTCCGCGTGGATCCCGGGCAGTCCGGTGTCTTCGTGCTCACGGACGAAGGCGTGGCGGATTGCCTGGGCGTCGGAGGCGTCGACGCCAGCGCTGCGCAGGACGTCCCCGAGCGTCAGGGTCATGGGGTCCAGCTCCCTAGTGGCTGTTGGTTCGTTCGCCGAGGGCCATAATGGCTGATCTGTCAGGCGTGAGGAGCGTTATGGCCGTCAAGACGACACCCGCGCGCGTCCAGCGCGCCGGCCAGGACATCGGCGCCCAGCTCGCCGCGTGGCGCAAGCTGCAGGACCTCACCGCGCAGCAGGTCGCCGAACGTGCGGGTATCTCGCGGGACACCCTGCGGCGCCTCGAGCACGGCGAGGTCGGCGTCAGCCTGGAGACCGTGCTGGGCGTCGCGCGGGCGCTCGGGGCGCTGGACCGGCTCGTCGAGGCGCTCGACCCGTGGCAGACCGACCTCGGCCGCGCCCGGGCCGGGGCGTCGCTGCCGCAACGGGTGCGGCGGTGAGCATGCCGATCACCGAGCTGCAGGTCCACGTCGACCTTGGCGGGTCCCCGACCCGTGCCGGGACGGCGTACCTGACGCACGGACGGCGCGGCGGCGTGACGACGTCCTTCGCCTACGACACGGCCTACCTCGCCGACCCGCGCGGCGTCGACCTCGAGCCGGCGCTGCCGCGCCGCTCCGGGCAGCAGTACGTCGACGGCCTGCCCGGCTGCTTCGGCGACTCGGCGCCGGACCGCTGGGGGCGGATGCTCCTCGACAAGCGGCACCGCGCCGCCCAGCGCACGGCGGAGCGTCGGCTGCCCTCGCTCACGGACGCCGACTACCTCGTCGGCGTCAGCGACCTGACGCGTCAGGGCGACCTCCGATTCAGCGTCGGCGGCGGCACCTTCCTCGACCCGGGGCACGACGTGCCGAAGCTCGTGGCGCTGCCGCACCTGCTCGACGCCGCGGACCACGCCGATGTCGGCGACGACCTCGCCGCCGTGAAGGAGCTGCTCGACGCCGGCTCCGGCTCGCTGGGCGGAGCCCGACCGAAGGCGTCCGTGCGGGGGGACGACGAGCGGCTGCTCATCGCGAAGTTCCCCCACCGCAGCGACGACTGGGACGTCATGGCGTGGGAGGCGACCGTCCTCGACCTGGCGGAGGCGGCCGGTGTCCGCACGCCGTCCCGCCGGCTCGTGCGGGTCGGCGGTCGGTCGGTCCTGCTGCTCGAGCGCTTCGACCGAGATCCTGAGGGTCGACGCACCGGCTACCTCAGCGCGATGAGCCTGCTCGGCGCCAGGGACGGCGACGAGCGCGACTACCTCGACATCGCCGAGGCCCTGCCCGAGCAGGGGGCGCAGGTGACCACCGACCTCGCCGAGCTCTACCGCCGGGTCGTCCTGAGCGTCGCCGTGCACAGCACCGACGACCACCTCCGCAACCACGGCTTCCTGCGCGCACGCGGAGGGTGGCGGTTGAGCCCGGTCTTCGACGTGAACCCCGAGCCGGACCCCGGGCGCGGTCGGGTGACGAGCATCGCCGGCGCCGTCGCGCCCGACGACGAGCCGGACGGGCTGCTCGCCCTGGCCGCCGAGTGCCGCCTCGACGCGGGGGAGGCGCGGGCCGTCGTGCGCGAGGTCTGCGGCGCCGTCGCAGGTTGGCGAGAGGTCGCTGGTCGCCACGGCATCGGTGCCGGCGAGCGGCAACGCTTCGCCGAGATGCTCGACGAGCGCGCGCAGGCGCTGGTGCGGCTCGCCGGCTGAGCGTGGCCGTCACCTGACGCTCACGAGGTGGCGGTCGCCGTTCTTCGGACCGGCAGCGGTCACGCTGCCTACGGTGCCGACCATGATCGACTTCGCGAACGGCACCTTCCTCAAGCTGGCTCCTGTCAACCCCGCGGAGGTCGGTGAGGGCGTCGCCGAGCTGCTCGTCCCCGGTGAGCGCGTGCTCCAGGCCTTCAAGGCGATCCGCGACTACGTCGTCTTCACGGACAAGCGCCTCATCGCCGTCAACGTCCAGGGGCTGACGGGCAAGAAGAAGGACTTCACGAGCCTGCCCTACTCCAAGGTGCAGGCCTTCAGCGTGGAGACGGCCGGCACGCTCGACCTCGACGCCGAGCTCGACCTGTGGTTCAGCGGTCTCGGGAAGGTGCGGCTGGAGTTCAAGGGCCGCGCGGACATCCGTCAGCTCGGGCAGCTGATCGCCCAGCACGTCCTCTGATCGGTGGTCCCCGACCCCGAGCGCTGCTCTGCTCGCGGTCGGAGACGGAGGCATCCAGGTGACAGTGCCGGCGGGCTGCACCGGTTGGTCGGCGCTGCACCGAGGCTCGGCGCATGAGCGAGCTCGAGGTCCGACCCTGGCGCCGCTACGGCCACGACCGCCTGTACGTGCAGCGGCCGGACGGCGAGCGGCTCGGCTACTGGGACTGCGCTGCCGGCACGGCCGTCCTCGCGGACGGGTGCGACGACGCGGGGCGGGCGGCTTTCGACGCCGCGCTCGCCCATCATCCCGGTGTCGTGCGCCCGCGAGCCGCGCCCGAGCAGCTGGACGTCGCGGCAGAGGAGGCGGTGGGCGTCCCGGTGCCCCGCGCGTCCGCTGCAGCGGAGGTCTCGGCCGCCGTGCCGGTGCTGCCCGTGAGGGAGGCCGCCGCCGAGGTCCCGTGGACCGACCTCGCCGCCACCCGTCCCGGCGCCGCGGCGCGGGCCAAGGCGCTCGAGCTGCGGCAGACCTCGCCCGTCCGGACGTTCCTCACCCGGCTTCTCGGGGTCCACACCGAGGAGCGGGCGTGGCGGATCGGCGCGGACGGCGAGGAGGCCGTCGCCGCGCAGCTCCTCCGTCTCGGCGAGCGGTGGAAGGTGCTTCACGCCGTGCCCGTCGGCGACCGGGGCAGCGACATCGACCACGTCGTCGTCGGTCCGGGCGGCGTCTTCACCGTCAACACCAAGCACCACCCGCGGGCGCGCGTCTGGATCGGTGGCGGCACGTTCATCGTGAACGGCCAGCGGGTGCCGTACGTGCGCAACAGCCGGCACGAGGCGCGTCGCGCGGCCCGGCTGCTCGCCGCAGCGGGCGCGGGGCCCGTGGACGTGACCGGCGTGGTCGCCGTCGTGGGCGCCCGCGGGGGCCTGACCATCCGTCGCCAGCCGGACGACGTCGTCGTCGTCACGAGCCGACGGCGGCTGGCTCGCTGGCTCGCCGCCCAGCCCGAGCGGCTGACCGACGGCGAGGTGGCGCGGCTCCACGACATCGCCCGCCGCTCGGACACGTGGGTGCGCCCGTCCGGCCGCTGACACGGAGGTCCGCCGCCGGGTTGGCCGCACGTCGACGCGGTAGAGAGCGTCGTCGTGCGGCCAAACGGCGCTCAGGCAGCGCCGCCGGCCCCGACGGAGGGCGTCACCTCCCGGCGTCGTCCCCCGTCGGCGGCGCCGCGGGGACGGCGCCCGGTCCCAGTGGCACGACCGCGGTGCTGCTCGGCACGTCGACGACGCCGAGCGCCCGCACCGACCGGGGCACGAGCACGGCGCTCGCGAGCATGACGACGGCGGCGACGAGGCAGGCGACCTGCCAGGAGCTCGCGTCGAACAGGACGCCGGCCGCCAGGGCGCCGGCCGCGCCGCCGCCCAGCTCGGCGGACTCGTAGAGCCCCAGCCCGCGACCGGCCGCCTCGCCGGAGGCCTCGGCGACGACCGCCTGCTGGATCGGCGCGACGGCCGCCACCGCGACGGCGGACAGCACCCACAGCACGGCGACGAGGACGGCGCCGGGCGAGGTGGACAGGCCGACGGCGAGGGCGCTGCTCGCGACGAGCGCGACGACGAGGGTCCGCCGCCGCCCGTGGCGCAGCACCGCCCGGTGCAGCCGCGGCGCCAGCACGCTCGCGGCCACCGACCCGGGCAGGAAGACGAGCGCGGCGGGCCCGAGGTCGAGGCCGAGGTCGCGCTGCAGGTGGAGCAGCAGGAGGTAGCCGATCGCGGAGCCGGCAGCCGAGCGCAGCGCGACGGCGGCGAGCATGGGGCGCAGGCGCCGACCGAGCGAGCGCAGGCCGTCCGCCGTGGCGCGGCCGTCGACGTGCGGACGGGCCGGTCGTGCCGGCGCACCCAGCAGCGCGAGCGCCCCGGCCGCGCAGGCGGCGGCGCACGCCCACAGGACGCCGCCGTAGCCCAGCACCGGGTAGACGAGCGCGAGCCCGGCGACGAAGGCGACCCACGAGCCGGTCTCCTCGGCCGAGAACAGGCGGGCGTAGGCGGAGGAGTCCTCCGCGAGCCGCTCCCCGACGACCGCGCGCAGGCTCACCCACACCAGGGACCCGCCGACGCCGCCGACCGCCGCGGCGGCGAGGGCGACGCCGAGGGAGCCCGCGAGCGTTGCCGTCGCGTACCCGGCGCAGGACAGCGCGTACAGCCCCGCACCGGCCGCCGCGACGAGCCGGCGCTCCCGGCGGTCGGCGAGCACCCCGGCGAGCGGGCGCGCCAGCAGCGCGACCGCCATCTCTAGGGCGACGAGCACACCGACGCCGACCGCGCTGGCCCCGAGCGCGGCGCCGGCCCACAGCGGCAGGACGAAGTCGAGCAGGTCCGTCGGACCGCCGACGAGGGCGGCTGCCCGCAGCGCCGCGGCCTCCCGGCGCTGCCCGGCCTCCGTGTGCTCCACCCCCCGCGGCACGGGAGGACTGTTCCACGGCGGGAGGTCCTGCGGGAGGGGTCGTGTCTCCCGGGGTCACCCGTCCTTCCCCTGCTCCTGGTCGCGGCCCCGTCCGCCCTTCGCGCCGTCCTGTGCTTGACGGCGTCACCGCGACGGCGGAGCATCGGGTTGACGGCCTTGACGACAGAGGCGGCTGATGACGGACGTGGCTGGGATGCCGGGCGGACTGCCGCGCTCGATGCTCGAGGCCCTGGCGCGCACGAGCGGCGCGCAGCGGTCGTTCGTCGAGCAGCTCCTGCGCGAGCTGGTGCTGCGCGACCCCGACGGGGCAGCGCTCGCCCGGGTCGACGCGGCGGCTGCCGCACGAGGGGCGGTCGACCAGGTGCTGGACTCCGCCGAGCGGTGGACCGACCACCTCGGCGGCTTCTACGACGTCGACGGCGTGCGCCGGCTCCTCTCGCGTGCGGGGCGCCCCGTCTCCAAGCAGGCGGTGAGCCAGCGCCGCGGCCTGCTGGCGCTGACCACGGGCTCGGGTCGGGTGGTCTACCCGACCTTCCAGTTCACCGGCGGTTCGCCGCTGCCCGGCCTGGACGACGTGCTGCGCGCGGTCCCGGAGTACCTGGCGTCGCGGTGGACGCTCGCGTCGTGGCTCACCTCCCCGCAGCCGGGCCTCGACGGGACGACGCCGGTGCAGCTGCTGCGCGAGGGGGCCGCCGACGTCGTCGTCGCCGCAGCGCGCGACTGGGCGCGCGCGCTGGCTGCCTGATGCCGGCGACCACTCCACCGGCGTCGCTCGACGGCCTCCCGCGGCACGAGGTCACTCCGGGAGACGCCGTCCACCGCGTCGTCCGGGCGCGGGACGAGGGCGGGCGCCCGCGGGAGCCGTTCTTCTTCTCCAGCGCCACGGCGGGCGCCGTCGGGCCGGGCCGCTTCGACCTGATCGTGCCCGCGGGGTCCTGCTACCTCAGCGACCGGCGCGCAGGGGCGTGGCTCGAGGTCTTCCGCGGCACGGCTCTCGTCGACCGGGTCGACGTCGAGCGCCGTCGGATGGTCACCGCCGAACGCACCGGGCCGTCTCTGGCGCTCGCGGACCTCCACGCCCCGGGCGCCCGGGCCCTCGGCGTGACCCTCGACCTCGTCACGGGAGAGGACTACGCGCTGCCGCAGCGGTGGGCGCGGGCCGTGCGCGCGGCGGGCGCCCCCGGGCTGGTGGCGCCCGTCCGCCACGACCCGACGGCGCGCGCCCTCGGCGTCGTCCTCTTCGGCGCCGCCGGCCCGCGGCAGCGGCTGCGGGGGTGGCGCTCGCGGGTGACGCCGCTCGTCGAGGACACCGACCTCCTCGCGGAGCTGCGCCCCTACGGCACCGGTACGCAGGACCGGCCGTACGACGTGCCGGTCGTCGTGCCCGGGTGAGGCCGCCGCTGCCGCGGCCGTCCCGGGCCGCCCGCGGCGGGCCAGGGGCGCGGACCTCGCGGGACGACTCGCCGTCGCAGCTCCGCGAGGGGACTTCGCGGGACGACGCGCCGTCGCAGCTCCGCGAGGGGACTTCGCGGGACGACGCGCCGTCGCCAGGCCCCTGAAGTCCGCCCTCGTCGGCGTCGTCGGTTGGCGACGCCGCGCGGGACGGACGCCGGTCAGGTCAGTCGCAGGTGTCGCACTGCCCGCTGCGGGGCAGCTGCGTGAAGCAGGTGGGGCACACGGCCGGGAGAGGCTCGGGCGTCGGGGCCGGCTTGGCGGGCCTCGGCGCCGCGGCGCGACGGCGGGGCTGCGCCGTCGTGCGGGTGGTGAGGACGGGATGCCCGCCGTCGGCGGGCAGGTCCTGGGCCAGGGCGCGGTAGCAGGCGAGACGCGCCTCGGCGGCGTGCCGCTCGACGTCGTGGGGTCGCGTGCCGGTGTTCCGGGCGACGGCGTCGCCGTACCCACCGCCGACGGCACCGTCCGTGCCGCGGATGACGAGGGCGTCCAGCGGGGGGCGATCGTTCGAGGCGTCGGCGCAGGCGTCGGCGACGCGGGCGAGGACGTCACCGATCCAGTTCTGCAGCAAGGACCTGGTGGCGACGCCGGAGCGGGCGAAGAGGGAGCGGGCGAGGTCGCCGTAGGTGACGGTCGCGCCGTAGGTACGGGCGCGAGCCGTGAGGACCGCGATCGCCGCGCTCGTCCAGGCGTCGAGGGCGTCGGGGAAGGCGACGGCGGAGCCGTCGGCGGTCCGGTAGGTGCCGGGCGGGGTGGCCGCGACGGTGGCAGGTGCGGCGTGCGCGCGGCTGTCGACCATGGACCGACGATAGGCGGGCCGTCGTGAGGGGGACGCCTCGGCCAGCTCGGGAGCAGTTGCCCTCGTGCAGAGGTGGGCGGGCGGACCAGCGGGCGCCATCGGAGGACGCCAGCGGCAGCGCGTGGGCCCGTCGAGTCCGACGTACGGCAGGTCCTGCGGGCTGCTCGACCTGCGGGGCGTCGGACTCGGGGCGGGGGCCGAGCTCGTGCGGTCTCGGTGGACGCCCCCGCCTAGCCTGAGCAGGTGCCCGAGCTGCCCGAGGTCGAGCTGGCCCGCTCCACCATCGAGGAGGCGGCGCTCGGCCGGACGATCGTTGACGTCGACGACGCCGACGACTGGGTGTGCCGCCCGCACGCGCCGGGCCAGATCCGCTCCGCGCTCGTCGGCCGGAGCCTCGTCGCGGCCCATCGGCGGGGCAAGACGATGTGGTGCGACACCACGGGCGACGACGGCGGAGACGGGCCGCAGCTGGGCCTGCACCTCGGCATGAGCGGGCGCGTCATCGTCCGCACCGCCGACGACCGGACCGTGCACGGCGGCGACCCCGTCCGTGGCGCCGACGGCACGGACGCCTCCGTCGCCAAGCCCGAGTGGTACCGCTTCACCCTGACCTTCGACGACGGCGGCAGCCTGCGGCTCTTCGACAAGCGGCGGCTGGGCCGGGTGCGGCTGGACCCCGACCTCGACGACCTCGGCCCCGACGCGGGCGAGATCGGCGTCGCGGAGTTCCGCGAGCGCGTCGGCCGTGGGACCGCGCCGCTCAAGGCCCGGATGCTCGACCAGTCGACCCTCGCCGGGGTGGGCAACCTCCTCGCCGACGAGACGTTGTGGCAGGCGAAGGAGGACCCGCACCGGCCGGCGGGCGAGCTGTCCGAGGACGAGCTGACCGCCCTGCACCGGGCCCTGCGTGCCGCGACCCGGGCGGCGATCCGCCACGGCGGCGTCCACACCGGCGAGGTCATCGGTTCCCGGAAGAAGGGGCAGCGCTGCCCCCGGTGCGGGGCCGCGATGGCCACCGGGCAGGTCGGGGGCCGGACGACCTGGTGGTGCACGGCGGAGCAGCAGGGCTGAGGACCTCGCGTCGGGGCGGGTCCGCTCGTCGGCGGTGTGCAAGGACCTGGGCCCGACGAACGGCGTCGAGTCCGACGTCCGGTGGCTGTGAGGCACTCCCGGGCCCGCGGTACGTCGGACTCGACCGAGGCAAGGCTCGCGACGGCAGGGGGGACGCGCCGAGGGCGCGGCACCAGCTGGTGCCGCGCCCTCGGGCGGTGCGGTGGCGCTCGACGCTGCGGACCTGATCAGCAGGCGGGCGTGGTCAGCGTCCGAGGAAGTCGATCAGCGCGCGGTTGAACTCGTCGGCGTGGCTGACGTTGCAGCCGTGGGGGGCGTCGTCGATGACGTGCAGCTCGCTGCCGGCGATGGCCTCGTGCGTGCGCTTGCCGGAGCCCTCGAAGGGCACGACGCCGTCGCCGGCGCCGTGCAGCACCAGGGTCGGGACGGTCACCGACGGCAGGTCGCCGCGGAAGTCGGTGGTGCCGAAGGACTCCATGCACTCCACCGCGGCCTTCTGGTCGGACTGCTGGCACAGGGCGACGGCCTCGACGCGCTGGGCCTCGGTGACCTTGAGGTCGTCGCCGACCGAGTAGAACTGCGTGGTGAAGGTGTCGAAGAACGACGCCCGGTCGTCCTTGAGGCCGTTCTCCATCGTGCTCGCGGTCTCGTCGTCCAGCGGGCCGTCGGGGTTGTCGTCCGTCTGGGCCATGTACGGCGGCACCGCGGAGGCGAAGACGAGGCTGCGGACCCGCTCGAAGCCGTAGCGGGAGGCGTAGCGGGCGACCTCGCCGCCACCCATGGAGAAGCCCACGAGGGTGACGTCACGGAGGTCCAGCTCGGTGAGCAGGGCCTGCAGGTCGTCGGTGAGGGTGTCGTAGTCGTAGCCGCTGCGCGTCTTGTCGCTGCGGCCGAACCCACGGCGGTCGTAGGTGACGACGCGGTAGCCGGCCTCGGTGAGCGCGGGGACCTGGTCCTTCCACGCCTCGCCCGACAGGGGCCAGCCGTGGACGAGGACGACCGGGCGACCCGAGCCGCCGGTGTCGTCGACGTGCAGGTTCGTGTCCTTGAACAGCCCGTGGTGGGCGGTGACCTCGGTCATGGGTCGTGCTCCTCTCGTCCGGACGTCTCGCTCGTCGAGCCGTCCATCGCGATGCACGCAACCGTATCGCGCGCGACTCGATCGCGCACGATTGAGTCGTCCGCGACGTCACCGAGGGCGACGTCTAGACTCGGCCGGGTGATGGGGACGACGGTCGGCACGACGACGGGGACGGACGTCCCGGTCGACCAGAGGCTGTGCCTGGCGCTGTACCAGGCGTCGCACGCCATGGACGCGACCTACCGCGTGCTGCTCGAGGGGTACGGGCTCACCTACCCGCAGTACACGGTGCTCTCGGTGCTCCGCCAGGACGGCCCGTCACCGGTGACGGGCGTCGCCCGGCGGCTCGGGCTGTCCAGCAACACCGTCTCCCCGCTGCTCAAGCGGCTCGAGGCGCAGGGCCTGCTGACCCGGCGCCGGTCGGTCGGCGACGAGCGCACGGTGCTCGTCGAGCTCACCGACGCCGGGCGGCGTCTCGGCGCCGAGGTCGACGACGTCCCTGCGCAGATCACCGCCGCGTCCGGCC
Organism: Pseudokineococcus basanitobsidens; assembly: GCF_037482545.1. NCBI lineage: Bacteria > Bacillati > Actinomycetota > Actinomycetes > Kineosporiales > Kineosporiaceae > Pseudokineococcus > Pseudokineococcus basanitobsidens. The sequence goes on from NZ_JBBIAA010000001.1 coordinate 235,949, forward strand.
TCGACGAGGGGCAGCAGGCCGAGCTCGTCGGCACCCTGCACCGGCTCTCCGCCACGCTGCGCGAGGGCGTCGAGCGGACGGCGCCGGAGGGGTGAGCCGCGGCATGGGTCATCTGCACCGCACGGAGGCCGGCCGCACGACGACGCGGTAGGGCACGTCGTCGTGCGGCCGGCCCAACCGGGGTGGTGCTCAGGCCCCCGCGCGGGGGTCGTCGAGCACGTCGCGCCAGGAGTGCTGCGGCTCGTAGCCGAGGAGCCGGCGTGCCTTCTCGATGGAGTAGAAGGTCTCGTCCCGGCCCATCTCCTTGCGGACCTCGACGCCGTCGTAGAAGCGCTCGACGACCTCCTGCGTCGTCGCGGCGACGGACATGTCGGCGTTGGCGACGTTGAACATCTCGAAGCCGAGCCCGTCGGTCTCCAGCGCCTTCAGCGTCATCTGCCCGAGGTCGCGGGTATCGATGTACGCGAACAGGTTCCGGCGCCGCAGCGACGGGTCCTCCAGGAAGGCCGGGAACTTCTGCTCGTACTCGTGCGGCTCGATGACGTTGTTGATGCGGAAGCCGTAGACGTCGGCGCCGGTGCGGGCGTGGAAGGAGCGCGAGACCACCTCTCCCGCCACCTTCGACATCGCGTAGGAGTCCTCCGGGACCACCGGGTGCTCCTCGTCGACCGGCACGTAGAGGGGCTTGCGCTCGCCCTGGGCGAAGCAGACGCCGTACGTCGTCTCCGAGGACGCGAAGACCACCTTCCGGATCCCGAGCCGGGTCGCGGCCTCGAGCACGTGGTAGTGCGCCAGGATGTTGGTCTCGAAGGTCGTGGCGTCGGGGGCGATGCCGATGGCGGGGACGGCGGCGAAGTGGACCACGGCGTCGTAGGCCGACCCGCTGCCCCCCTGGACGAGCTCGGGTGCGTCGAGGTCGGCCATCGCCGGCATGCCCGCCATCGCGGAGTAGACCTGGCCCGCGTCGGTGAGGTCGACCCGCAGGTCGGTGACGTCGGGGTGGCCCAGCGGGGTGAGGTCGGCGTTGGTGACCTGGTGGCCCTGCGACGCCAGGTACGGGGCCACGTGGTGGCCCGCCTTGCCGCTGCCACCGGTGAAGAAGATGCGCATGGCGCCACCCAACCCCGGGGGAGACCGCTCCGCACGCCCGAGGTCCGTCAGCCCGGTCCGTCAGCCCGGTCCGTCAGCCCGGGATCGGCGCCGCGCGACGGACGAGCTCGCGCAGCTGCTCCCGGACGCCGTCGTCGACCTCGACGACGGCGAACGACGTCGCCCACATCGGCCCGTCGTCGAGCGCCGCGGACTGCTGGAAGCCGACGGTGCCGTAGCGGGTGCCGAACTTGGCCGCCGGCTGGAAGAACACCACGACCTCGCCGTCGAGGGCGTAGGACGGGAAGCCGTACCAGGTCTTCGGCGCCAGGTGCGGGGCCTCGTCGGTGACGACCCGGTGCAGCTCCGTGGCCACGACCCTGTCGGTGCCGTCGAGGGCGTCGACGGCCTCGAGGCACGCCTCGAGCTCACGAGCGGTCCTCGCTGCGCCCTTGAGCCCCTTCGTCGACCGCAGCTCGTCGGCGCGCTGGCGCACCGCCGCGCGCTCGTCGTCGCTGAAACCGCCCGCGTGCTGCTCGGCCATGAGCCTTCCTCCGCACCTCGTCGTCGGCGCCGATCATGCCTCGTCCGGGGCGCCCGACCTCGTCGCCCCGTGCCGGCGGGGTCGGCGGGCGGCGATGGTCAGGCGTGCCCCTCTCGCCGCAGGACGCCCTGGTCGACACCGCCGAGGTCCTCGTCGTGGGTGGTGGCGACGCCGGGATCTCGTCGGCGGCCCGGCTGCTGCGGGACGGGTGGCACGACGTCGTGCTCGTCGAGCCGTCGCCGGTGCACCGCTACCGGCCGCTGCTCAAAGACGTGGGGGCCGGCGAGGCGAGCATGCGCTCGCTCGAGCGGCCCATGGGTCCGGTGGTGCCGACGGCTGCCGGTAGGTCAAGGACGCCGTCGCCGAGGTCGACCCGTCGGCGCACCTCGTGACCACGGCGTGCGGACGCCGGATCCGGTACGCGACGCTCGTCAGCCGCGAGCGGCCCCGCCGCCTGACCTTGCTCCTCGACCGCTACGGGCTGCCGGTCGTCTACTACCGCCGGCTGCTGCGCGGGAAGGTCTGACGCCGGGCTCACCGGCCCGACCGCCGGACCTCGTCGCAGGAGGAGGCGTGCTGCCGGTCGTGCTCCGCCCCGGGGCCGGGTCGGACGTCGTCCCGGTCAGCGGCTCTGCAGCGCGGCGGTGATCTCGACGACGGCGTGCCGCCCGGCGCGGTTGGCGCCGACGGTCGACTGCGACGGGCCGTACCCGACGAGGTGCACCCGCGGCTCCGCGACGACCCGGGTGCCGCGGACCTCGATGCCGCCCTCGTCGTTCTGGAGGTGGAGCGGCGCGAGGTGCGCCAGGGCGGGGCGGAAACCGGTGGCCCACAGGACGACGTCGACGGTGGTGAGGGTGCCGTCCGCCTCCCGGACGCCGGTGGGCTCGAGCGCGGTGAACATGGGGCGCCGGACGAGGACGCCGCGCTCGCGGGCTGCGAGGGCGTAGGGCGACCACGGCAGCCCGGTGTAGGACACGACGCTGCGCGGCGCCCGTCCCGCCTCCGCGTCGGCGGTCACCCGCGCGACGACGTCGCGCCCACCCGTCTCCGGCTCGAACGGCTCGTCCCGGAAGACCGGCTCGGTGCGGGTGTACCAGGCGGTCCAGGCGACGCGGGAGACCTCCTCGAGCAGCTGCACCGCGGAGATGCCGCCGCCGACGACGGCGACGCGGTGCCCGCGCAGCTGCTCGGCGCCGACGTACTCGCTCGTGTGCAGCTGGCGGCCGCGGAAGGTCTCGGCGCCGGGGTAGGCGGGCCGCAGCGGGTTGGTCCACGTCCCGGTGGCGTTGACGACGAAGCCCGCCCGCCACGTGCCGGCGTCGGTGGTGATCAGGAGCTCGCCGTCCGGGTCGTGGTCGGCACGCTCGACGCGCCCCACCCGCACGGGGCGCAGCACGGGCAGGGACTGGTCGTGCTCGTACGCGGCGAGGTAGCGGGGGACGGCGGTGCGGGCCGGCTCGGCCGGGTCCACCGGCGGCAGCGGGGCGCCCGGCAGGTCGAAGATGCCGTTGATGGTGCCCATCCGCAGCGACGCCCACCGGTGCTGCCACGCCCCGCCCGGAGCGTCGCCGGCGTCGAGCACGACGAAGGACCGGTCCCCGGGTGCGGCGTCGAGCGCGTTCGCGAAACCCCGGCGCCGGAGGTGGTGGGCCGTGGACAGCCCTGCCTGCCCCGCGCCGATGACGACGACCGTCGCCGACCCGGTGGCCTGCGCCGCACCGCCGAGGGCCGTGCGGGAGGACGGGAGGTCCCGGGGCGGCACGGCGGAAGCGTAGGCAGCCGATGACGGGCGGCCGCGCTGCGCCGGCCGCCGCGAGGAGTCTCCGGGCCGGCCGGGACCGACCTGGCCGGGGGGTCTAGCGCCGCAGCGTGAGCACCTCGGCGCCGTCCTCGGTGATGGCGACGGTGTGCTCGCTGTGCGCCGTCCGGCACCCGGTGGCGCTGCGCAGGGTCCAGCCGTCGGCGTCGGTGACGAGCTCGGCGGTGTCAGCCATGACCCAGGGCTCGAGCGCGAGCAGCAGCCCCGGGCGAAGGCGGTACCCGCGGCCGGGGCGTCCGGAGTTCGGGACGTGCGGGTCCTGGTGCATGGTCGAGCCGATGCCGTGGCCGCCGAAGTCGGTGTTGATCGCGTAGCCCGCCTCGCCGAGCACCGTGCCGATGGCGTGCGAGAGGTCACCCAGGCGCGCGTCCGGGCGGGCCGCGGCGATCGCGGCGGCCAGGGCCCGCTCGGTGGCCCCGATCAGCGCGGCGTCCTCGGCGTGCCGCGACTGCCCGACGACGAAGGTCAGGGCGGAGTCGGCGGCGATCCCGTCGAGGGTGACGGCGAGGTCGAGGCTCAGCAGGTCGCCGTCGGCGAGGGCGTAGTCGTGCGGCAGCCCGTGCAGCACGGCGTCGTCGACCGAGGTGCAGATGTAGTGGCCGAAGGGTCCGCGGCCGAAGGAGGGGGCGTAGTCGACGTAGCACGAGACGGCGCCGGCCTCGGTGATCATCTCCTGCGCCCAGCGGTCGATCTCGAGGAGGTTGGTGCCGACCGTCGCCCGCTCCCGCGCGGTCTGCAGGATCTCGGCGACGAGGGCTCCTGCGGCGCGGGCCCGGACCAGCTCCGAGGGGCTGAGGATCTCGATCACGCGGTGGCCTCCTGGGTGCCGGTCGTCTGCGGCCGACGGTACCGGGGACGTCGCGGCGCCCCGGCCGCCGGCTCGGCGTCCGGCGACGGCCGGCCCGGTCGACGGACGGCCTCAGGACACCGCGTCGGCGCAGCCGAACGGCCCGTCGAGGCTCAGCGTCCACGACGCCGTGGGGCTCGACCTGCGCGGGACGCCGAGCACCTCGTAGCGCAGGTCGAGGAGCTGGTCGGTGCCCGCCGACGAGCCCGCCTCGTACGGCGGCGGCGCACCGGGACGGCCGCAGGCGGTGGCGACGCGCCCGACCAGCCGGACGGGCAGGGACCGACCGGGCTCCACGACGACCCCGTCGCCCAGGCTGCGCCACGCGGCCTGCGTCGGGTCGACCGGCACGGCGACGTCCACGCCGTCGAGGACGCCCAGCGGCCCCGGTGCCGCCGCCAGCGGTGTCCCGACGTCCGTGAGCGTCACGGGGAGGGGGCCGTCGTTCGCCACGGACACGACGACGTCGAGGAACGAGCCGTCCTCGACGGGGACGTGGTACTCGGTCCCGTAGACGGTGGTGACCTCGGTCACCCGGTCCAGGTCCACGTCGTCGGGGAAGTCCCCGGGCGACGCGGGTGCCTCGTCGACGACGACGACCCGGGTCATGCCGTCGTCGGCGACGAGCGGCTGCGCGACGAGGAGCCGCGCGCCGGCCCCGACGACGACGAGCGCCACGACGCCCCCGGCGACGACGGCTCGTCGTCGCCACGGGCGGGCGGTGCGCGGGCGTCCCGGGGCGGGCGGGACGTGCTCGTCGGTCGGTACCTCGGTCGTCGCCATCCGTCCTCCGCTCGGTGGGTGGGTCCGTGCAGGGTGCGCCGCGCCGGTGCTGCGAGCGGCGGGAACGGCCGGTCCGGCGGCGACGCTCCTCCGTCCGGCCCACGCCGACGGCACGGAGGGCGTCGACGGGCCGCGCGGGCGCGACCGGCCTAGCGTCGGGCCATGGCCGACACGACGATCATCAAGGTGGACAGCGCGCACTCGCCGCGGGGGGCGATGGGCCAGGTGCACCTCGCCAGCGGTGCGAGCACGAGCATGCGGATGTGGCGCGAGCAGCCCGTCGGGGACCCCGCGCCGGAGGTGGCCCGCGACTACGAGACGGTCGGGTACGTCATCGCCGGCCGGGCCGAGCTGAGCAGCGAGGGCCAGGTCGTCGTCCTGACGCCCGGAGACTCGTGGGTGGTGCCCCGTGGCGCGGTGCACACCTACACGATCATCGAGCCCTTCACCGCCGTCGAGGCGACGCACCCGCCGGCCCAGGTGCACGACCGGGACGAGCCGCCGGCGGGCTGACCCGCCCTCGGCTGGCGCCCCTGCGCCCAGGACGACGTCCGCGCAGACGGCTCCGGGTCGGGCGCCGCCTGACGTCCGGCGGCGGGACGTCCTTGCCCGTCGGGCGGCGAGGCCCTTGGGTCGACCCGTGCCCCTCGACCGCGCCGACCTCCTGGCCGTCTACGACGAGCAGCTCCGCACCGACGCCGAGACGACCGGCGCCGTCTTCGTCGTCCGGCACGGTCCGCTGTGGCTCGTCACGTCCGGCGGGGGCCGGGGCTTCGTCACCTACCGGGACCTCGCGGGCGCGGACGCCGGCGGGGTGCGGGCCCTCGTGGCCGCGGCGCGCGAGCACTACCGCGCAGACCCGGCCGTCACCCGGGTGGAGTGGAAGGCGCGGGGGCACGACGTCGCCCCGGGGCTGGTCGACGCCCTCGCCGAGCACGGCTTCGCGCCCGGCGAGGAGGAGGTCGTGGTCCTGGGGGAGGCGCGAGCCCTCGACGTCGACGTCCTCCTGCCCGAGGACGTCTCGCTGCGCGCGGTCAGCCACGAGGCCGACGTCCACGCCGCGACCGCCCTGCAGGACGAGGTCTTCGGCGATCCCGCCTCGCGGGCGTACGTCGACGACCTCCTGCAGCGCCTCGCCACCGAGGAGGGGACGGAGCTCTGGGTCGCCGAGGTGGCGGGGGAGGTCGTGGGCACCGGCCGCCTAGAGCCGGTGGCCGGCAGCGAGGTCGCAGGGCTGTGGGGTGGGGCGACCCTGGCGGCCTGGCGCCACCGGGGCGTCTACCGCGCGCTGACCGCCGAGCGGGCGAGGTCGGCGCTGCGGCAGGGCCGGACGCTGCTGCACAGCGACTGCAGCCCGCACTCGCGTCCCGTCCTCGAGCGGGCGGGCCTGCTCGCCGTCACGACGACCACGCCGTGGACCTGGCACGCGGCCCGCTAGGAGCGGCTCCCCGACGCGTCCGTCCCGGCGGCCAGCTCGGCGGCCAGCACGTCGCGGACCCGGCGGGGCCCGTGCCCGAGGAGGTCGGCGAGCGTCGGGTCCAGCGCGGCGAAGTCGCCGCGGCGGCCGGCGGTGGAGAAGGACAGGAGCAGGGGTGCTCGACACGGGGGAGGTCGTGGAGCGGGAGCGGCTCGGTCGCTCGACGAGCGGCCGCCCTCGTTGAGGTGCCCCCCGTCGAGACGCCCTCGCCCAGACGCGCGGCGCGGCAGCCGGGACCAGCGTCAGCCGACGCGCCCGACCGGTGCGGGATGCGCCCCCTGCGCCGTCGCGGCGCGCCGGGAGCGACGGCGGCGGGTCACCCGCCAGGTGACCAGGCCCGCGACGACGAGGACGGCGGCGGCGACAGCCGTCCCGTGGCCGAGGGCCGAGGCGGCCGAGGCGGCCGACGCGCCGGCGAGGTAGCCGACGACGACGACGGTGCTCGCCCACAGCACGCCGCCGAGGACGTCCCACAGCAGGAAGCGCCGGAACGGCATCCGGGCGCTACCGGCCAGCGCGGGCATCGCGGCGCGGAAGAAGGCGGTCCAGCGACCGAGGAGGACGGCGACGCCGCCGCGGCGGGCCAGCAGGTCCGACGCGCGGTCCAGGGCCGGCCGGCGTCGGGCGAGGAGGCGGTGGTCGAGCACGGCCGGGCCGAGCCGCCGTCCGACGGCGTACCCCACGGCGTCGCCCGTGACGGCCGCGACGACGGCGAGCACGAGCACCACCGGGAGCGAGACGTGCCCGAGGTTCGCGGCGGCCCCGCCGAGGACGGCCGCGGTCTCCCCGGGCACCACGAACCCGAGGAAGACGGCGGCCTCGGCGAAGACGACGGCGAAGACCGCGAGGTAGACGAGCCAGGCCGGGGCGTCCAGGAGGTGGTGCACGAGCCCGGCCGCGCCGCTCACGACCGCGCTGCCGTCCCACGGGAGCGGAGCCCGACCGCCGTCGCCAGCACCCACACCGACCCGACGGTCACCACCATGGCGCCGGGCACGTGGACCCACAGGGTGCTCCGGCCGCCCGTGGCGGCCTGGACGAAGGTGAGGCCGAAGACGACGACGGCGAGCAGCCACAGCCACGTCGGCGCCGCACCCCGGCGGGCGGCGAGGACGGCGGCCACCGCCGTCAGCCCGGAGGTCACGTGCAGGACGACCGCCCCCGCCTGGTGCGCCTCCAGGGCCCCGTCGCCGGGGAACAGCTGCCCGGCGGTGACGAACTGCCAGGCCTCCGACAGCACGGCGAGCAGGGCGAGGCCGACGAGGGCGGTGAGGAGGCCGTCGGACCCCGGTGCCGTGGCCCGCGTCCGGCCGGTGGTGGAGGTGGAGGTGGTCATGCGGCCCTCCGGGGCTCGTCGGCGGCCGGGCCGGTGCTCCGGCCCGTGCAGGCCCGAGCGTGCGGCCCTCCTCCTGAACCACTCCTGAACGCCTCCGCCGGAGGGACGCTCACCCCGCGGGCAGCCGGACGCGCAGGTGCCCGCCGGGCGGGTCCTCGGCGACCACGTCGCCGCCCGCCGCGCGGGCGAGCCGACGGGCCAGGGCGAGCCCGAGGCCCGCGCCGTCGTGGCCGTCGTCGGGCGTGCCGCGGGCACCGGGCGCGAACACCGCCTCCCGCAGGTGCGAGGGGATGCCGGCGCCGTCGTCGTCCACGGCGACGACGACGCCGGACGCCGTGGCCGCGGCGGACAGCACGACGGCGGAGGCGGCGTGGCGCACCGCGTTGTCGACGAGCGGCGACAGCAGCCGGCGGAGCACGGCGGCGTCCACCCCGGCGACGGGGTCGTCCGACGCCCCGGGGCCGCTCGGGAGCACCCGGACCGCGACGTCGGCCCCCTCGCGGCCGTGGTCGTCGGCGAGCTCGCGCAGCACCGGCCCGACGGGCGTGCGCCCGGGAGCCGCCGTCGTCCCGGCGGCCCGGGCGGTGTCGAGCAGCGTGGCGAGCGTCACCTCGAGGTCGGCGGCGGCGTCGTCGACGGCGCGCAGGCCCTCGTCGACCTCCCCGGGGGTACGGGGGTGGGCGCGCAGCCAGTCGACCTGCGCGCGGACCCGGGCGAGCGGGGTGCGCAGCTCGTGGGAGACCTCGGCGGTGAAGGTCTGCTCGTGCCGCAGCACCGCGCCCAGGCGGTCGAGCACGCCGTCGAGGACGCCGGCGAGGGCGGCCAGCTCGGCGGGGCGGGGCGCCGGCCCGAAGCGGCGGGTGACGTCGTCGGCGCTCCAGCGCCCCGCCTGCTCGGTCATGTCCTGCACCGGGCGCAGCGCGCGCTGCACCGTCACGCGCAGCACGAGGTGGACGACGAGGACGAGCGCCAGCGCGGCGACGGCCGAGCCGACGAGGGCGAGGTCGCGCAGCTGCTCGTAGGGCGCCAGCGAGGTGCTCGTGACGACGACCGCCGGCCCGCCGTCCCCCGCACCGCCCGGGCCGGCGGGGACGGCCAGCGCGAGCAGCCGGGTGGGGTCGACGAGCCCGGCGTCGGCGACGGCCTCCTCCTGCGGCGCCGCCGCGGCGGTGCCGGCGAGGCGCGCCGCCCGGGCGTCGAGCGCCGCGGTGCTGCCGGACGGGGACTCCACCGCGGTGCCGCCGGGGCCGAAGATCCAGGTGCCGACGTCCAGCGCCGAGTCGTCGGCGCCCTCGGCGACGTCCACGGCGCCGCCGGCGCCCACCGTGACGGTCGCGGCGACGGCCTGGGCACGGGCGCGCAGCGCGCCGTCGGCCTCGGACTCCAGCGCCGCGCCCAGCAGCAGGTAGGCGCCGACGGCCAGGGCCACCGCCCACGCGGCGACGACGAGCGTCGCCGCCCACGACAGGCGGCTGCGCAGGCTCCGGGCCGCCCCCGGCCTCACCCGCCCTGGCCTCACCCGCCCTGGCCTCACCCGCCCTGGCCCCACCCGCCCTGGCCTCACCCGCCCTGGCCCCACCCGCCCTGGCCTCACCCGCCCTGGCCCCACCCGCCCTGGCCTCACCCGCCCTGGCCCCACCCGCCCTGGCCTCACCCGCCCTGGCCTCACCCGCCCGCCCCGACCCCGTCGAGCCCGGCGACCCCGTCGACGCGGTAGCCGACGCCGTGGACCGTGGTGATCGTGGCGCCGCCCCCGGCGGCCGCGGTGCGCCGGCGCAGCCGGGCCAGGTACTGGTCGAGGGTGTTGTCCGCGACGTGGGCGCCGTCGGGCCACCCGGCGCGCACGAGGTCGCGCCGTCGCACGACCTGCCCCGCGGCGGCGAGCAGCGCCGCGAGCAGCCGGTACTCGGTCGGCGTCAGCGGCTGGGAGCCGTCGGGCCCGCTCAGCGCGTGCGTCGCCGGGTCGAGCGCCAGCCCGGTCGGCTCGGGGGGACGCCGAGGGGTGCTGCGGCGCACCAGCGCCCCGAGCCGGGCCAGCAGCTCCCCGGCGTGGAAGGGCTTCGCCAGGTACTCGTCCCCGCCCGCGGCGTAGCCCGAGAGCAGGTCGTGCTTGCCGTCGCGGGCGGTGAGGAAGAGCACCGGCACCTCCATGCCGCGGGCCCGCAGCGCCTGGCAGACGTCGCGCCCGTCGGAGTCCGGGAGCCCGATGTCGAGGACGACGACGTCGAACGGCGCGAGCGGCCCGGCGCCGAGGGCGCGCAGCGCCTCGCCGCCCGTCGCCGCCGTCGCGACGACGGCGCCCACCTCGCGCAGCGAGCGCGCCAGCGCGGGGCGCAGCACCCGGTCGTCCTCGACGAGCAGCACCCGGGCACCGTCCACGCGGGCATCCTGCCCCGGCCCCGGCCCCGGCCCCGGCCGGCCGCCGTCCGTCGACGCGAGGCGTTCAGGACCGTGTCAGGTCGCCGCGTCCATGCTCGCGGCCATGACCACACGCGTGAGCCCGAGGGCTCCCCGGGCGCCCCTGCCCACCGCCCGGCAGATGCTGAACAAGGTCCCCGAGGTGACGGTCTTCTTCTGGGTCGTCAAGGTCCTCGCGACGACCGTCGGGGAGACCTTCGCCGACTTCCTGGCCGACACCGTGGGTCTCGGCCTCGTCGGCACGACCGTGCTGATGTCCGTCGTGCTCGTCGGCGTGCTGGCGGTCCAGGTGCGCGCCCGCCGCTACGTCCCCTGGCTGTACTGGCTCACGGTGGTGCTCGTGAGCATCGTCGGCACGCTGCTCACGGACAACCTCACCGACGGCCTCGGCGTGCCCCTGACGCTGAGCACGCCGGTGTTCGCCGTCCTGCTGGCCGTCGCCTTCACCGTCTGGTACCGCCAGGAGCGGACCCTGTCGATCCACTCCATCACCACCCCGCGCCGCGAGGGCTTCTACTGGCTCGCCGTGCTCGTCACCTTCGCCCTGGGCACCGCCGCCGGGGACCTCGTCAGCGAGCAGGTCGGCCTCGGCTACTGGCCCACGGCCCTCCTCGTCGTCGCCCTGCTCGTCGCCGTCGCCGCGACCCGCTACGGCCTGCGCGTCAGCGCCGTCGCGACCTTCTGGACGGCGTACGTCCTCACCCGGCCGCTGGGCGCGTCCCTCGGCGACGGGCTCTCGCAGCCGACCGCCGACGGCGGCCTCGGCCTGGGCACGACCGTCGTCAGCGCCGTCTTCCTCGTCGCGATCGTCGCCGTCGTCGCGTACCTGACCGTCTCCGGGCGCGACCGGACGCCGCCCGAGCTCGCCGCCGCCGACGCGCCGGCCACCCGGGGCGGCGCGTGAGCGGCACCGCGGCGGCGTCCTCGGCGGTCGACGGCCTCACCGGCCTGACCGGCCTGCTCGCCCACCTCATCGGCTCCGCCGGTGAGGTGGGCGTCGGCCTGCTCACCTTCGCCGAGACGGTCGTCCCCCCGATCCCCAGCGAGGTCGTCCTCCCGCTGGCCGGCTTCCTCGCCCAGCAGGGCCGCCTCGTCCTGGCGTGGGTGCTCGTGGCCTCCACGCTCGGCTCCCTCGCCGGGGCGTGGGTGTTCTACGGCCTGGGGGCGGCGCTCGGGCTGGACCGCTCGATCCGCCTGCTCTCGCGCGTCCCCCTCCTGGACCGCGAGGACCTCGTCACCGCCTCGCAGTGGTTCGGCCGCCACGGCGCCGGGTCCGTCTTCTTCGGTCGCTTCGTCCCCGGCGTGCGCAGCCTCATCTCCCTGCCGGCGGGGGCCCAGCGGATGAACCCGCTGACGTTCACGCTCGGGACGGCCGCCGGCAGCGCGATCTGGAACAGCGCACTGGTCGGCGCCGGGTACGCCCTCGGCACCCAGTGGGCCACGGTGGGCTCCTGGGCCAGCACGGCGAGCAACGTCGTCCTCGTGGTGCTCGTCGTCGTGGCCCTGCTGCTGCTCGTGCGACGGTCCCGGCGCCGGCGGGCCGGCCGCGTCGCCGGCGGTGGCGCGGGCGCGAGCGGCGAGCAGGTCTGAGGGGTCCCCGGGGGGTCGTCGTCGTCGTGGCCGGCGCTCCGACCGCGACGTCCTCACCGGCCGCGGCGCAGCCCCGGGGTCGGCGTGCGCCGCCGGGCGGACGACGTAGGAGAAGGTCGGGGCATGAGCTGGGTCGATGACCTCGAGCACCGCGCCCGGGTAGGGCTGCCGGCGTACGTCGCGGGCTACGTCGCCGCCGCCGCCGGCGGGGGTGAGTGCCTCGCCGAGGAGCTGGCCGGGTGGGAGGCGCTCCGGTTCCGGCCGCGTGTCCTCACCGACACCGGCGACGTCGACCTGACGACGACCGTCCTCGGGACGCCGGTGCGCACGCCGGTGCTCGTCGCGCCGATGGCCCAGCAGGTGGCCGCCCACCCCGACGGGGAGGCCGCCACGGGCCGGGCGGCCGCCGCCGCCGGCTCGCTGCTCGGCGTCTCGACGAACACCGCGGTGCCCTTCGCCGACGTCGCCGCGACGGGGGCGCCGTGGTGGTACCAGGTCTACGTCATGGCCGACCGCGGGCTCACGCGGCTGCTCGTGGAGCGCGCCGCCGCGGCGGGCGCCCGTGCGCTCGTGCTCACCCTCGACACGACGGCGCTGGCGACGGACGCGCCGGGCGGGCAGGGCGTCGAGCCGACGGACTGGCCGCCGGGGCCGGCCCGCGCGCGGGCGACCGCCCTGACCAGCGAGGACCTGGCCGACCGTGACCAGGGCGCCACCGCCATGGCGCGCGACCTCGACGCCGACGTCGTCGGCTGGCTGGCCGAGGTGTCGGGGCTGCCCGTGCTGGTCAAGGGCGTGCTGCGCGGTGACGACGCCGTGCGCTGCCTGGACGCCGGGGCGGCCGGCGTCGTCGTCTCCACCCACGGCGGGCGTCGTCTGGGCTCGTCGGTGACGGCCCTGCGCGCGCTGCCCGAGGTGGTCGCCGCCCTCGACGGGAGGGCAGAGGTGCTGGTGGACAGCGGGATCCGCTCCGGTGCCCACGTCGCGGCGGCACTCGCGCTGGGCGCCCGCGCTGCCTTCGTCGGGCGCCCCGCGTGGTGGGGGCTGGCCGCCGACGGCGAGGCGGGCGTGCGCAGCGTTCTCGACCGGCTCACCGCGGAGCTCGCGCTCGTGCTGCGCCAGGTCGGCGCGCCGTCGGTGCGCGCGCTGGCCCCGGACCTGCTCGACCCGGCGACGCTGCCGGCACGCCCGCGCTGACCGCCCGACGAGCTGCGAGGGCCGGTCGGCCGCGAGCCGCCCGGTCAGCCCACGAGCGGGCGCAGCCCCTCGACCAGCGGCGTGGTCGGCCGCCCGGCGAGCCGGGCCAGGTCGCCGGTGACGACGTCGAGCGCGCCGCCGGCGATGTTCTGGTCCAGCGCGACGACGAAGGCGGTCGTGCCCTCGTCGAGCCCGGCGCTGCGGAGCGCGGCGCCCTGGGCGTCCGCCGACAGGCGCTCGTAGGTGACCTCACGGCCGAGGACCTCGCCCATCGCGGCGGCGAGCTCGTCGTAGTCCCACGCCGAGTCGCCGCCGAGCTCGTAGGTGCGCCCGGCGTGCTCGGCCGGGTCGGCGAGGACGGCGGCGGTCGCGGCCGCGTAGTCGGCGCGGGTGGCGCTGGCGACCCGCCCGTCCCCGGCCCCCGCGGCGAGCACGCCGCTCTGCCGGGCCCGCTCGAGGTCCGCCGCGTAGTTCTCCGTGTACCAGTTGTTGCGCAGCACCGTCACGGGCAGGCCGCTGGCCCGCAGCGCCTCCTCGGTCTGCGCGTGCTCCGGCGCGAGGACGAGGTCGGTGTCGTCCGCCCTCGTCGCCGAGGTGTACACGAGGTGGCCGACCTCGGCGCGGGTCGCGGCGCCGATGACCGCGCGGTGCTGGTCCATCCGGGCGCCCGGCGTCGACCCGGACACGAGCAGCACCGTGTCGCCGGGCTGCAGGACGGCGTCGAGCGTCGTCGGGTCGTCGTGGTCGACCTGCGCGGTGCGCACGCCGAGGCCGGCGAGCTCCTCGAGGCGGTCGGTCCGGCGACCCGTCGCGAGCACCTGGTCGGCGGGCACCCCGCGGGCGAGCAACGCCTCGACGACGAGGTGGCCCAGGTGGCCGGTGGCTCCGGTGACGACGATCGACATGGGGGTCCTCCGCTCCGGCGCCGTCCCTCGGCGCCACCGAGGTGTGTGAGCGCTGGAGCAGCTCGCTGTCTTCCCTCGGGCGCTCGCCGCGGGGCGAGGGACGTCGCCGGTGGTGGGGCGGTGCCGGGCCGGCGCTGGGGCCCGGCCGGACGCGAGCCGGATCCCCAGGCTCGCCACGCCGCGCCGACAGCGTCCTGACAGGTCGCCCGCGCACCGTCCTGGGTCCCGGCGGAGAGACCGCGCGGGAGGGAGGACTGCCGTGCGCAGGAAGCTGGCCACCATCACCGTCGCGGGCGCGCTCGCCCTCGGGGGCGCCGCCCTCGCGGGCCCGGCGCTCGCGGACACCACGGCGCAGGAGGCGGCCGACGCCGTCACCTCGCGCGTCGCGCGCATCACCGACGCCCTCGGCGGGCTCGTCTCCGACGGGACGCTGACGCAGGACCAGGCCGACGACGTCGCCGCGACCCTCGCCGACGAGCTTCCCGGCCGGGGTGGGCCCGGGGACGGACCGGGAGACGGGGACGGATCGGGAGACGGGGACGGACCGGGGGGCGGCCACCACGGCGGGGGTCTCGTCATGGGCCTCGACGCCGCGGCGGACGCCCTCTCGATGACCCCGGAGGAGCTGCGCGACGCGCTCGCCGAGGACGGCGCGACGCTCGCCTCGGTCGCCGAGGACCAGGGCGTGAGCACCGACGACCTCGTCGCGGCGCTCGTCGACGCCGCCCAGGCCCACCTCGACGAGGAGGTCGCCGAGGGCGACCTCACGCAGGCCGACGCCGACGCGCGCGCCGCCGACCTCGAGGACCGGATCTCCGAGCTGGTGACGCGCGAGCTCCCGGACCGCGGCGACCACGGGCCGGGTCACGGTCCGCGGGGCGACCGCGGCGGCTCCGGCACGACCGACGACGGGTCGACGGACGGGTCGACGGGAGGCTCCACGGACGGGACGACGCCCGAGGGCGGGACCACCGCCACGCCGTCCGGCTGGACCTACGCCGCCTGAGCGGGCTCCCCGGCCGTCCTCAGGCGTCCCGGGTCGCGGTGAGGGAGAAGGTCAGCGGCAGGTGGGCGCGCTGCTCCCCGGGCAGCGCCCACGCCGACCCGTGCTCGCCCGTCACCTCGACCATGTGCGGGAACGCCTTCCACGGGAGGAGGTCCTGCTCACCCAGGGAGGTGATCCGCAGCCCGGCGTCCAGGAGCACGGTGACCACCTCCGACAGCGGGTGCTTCCACTCCCACGTCTCGGTGCTCGTGAGGCGCACGTCGCTCTCGACGTAGGTCTGGTCGCCGTACCAGCGCTCCGGGGTGCCGCCGAAGTAGGGGCGCGCGAGGACGAGGCGGCCGTCCTCGTGGACGTCGTCCAGCGCGGCCATGACGGGGTGGCCGTCGCGGACGAAGAACAGGCCGCCCGGCCGCAGCATCGCCGCGACGGTGCGACCCCACGCGGGGAGGTCGGGGAGCCAGCACAGCGCACCGATGCTCGTGTGGACGACGTCGAAGGTCCCGGTGACCGCGTGCTGCGCGGCCGTGACCTCGCTCTCGACGAACGTCGCCGCGAGGCCGGCCCGCTCGGCGAGCGACCGTGCGGCGGTGATCGCCGAGGGCGAGAGGTCGACGCCCGTCACCCGAGCCCCGCAGCGGGCGAAGGACAGCGTGTCCGTGCCGATGTGGCACTGCAGGTGCAGCAGGTCGAGGCCCTCGAGCGAGCCGCCGGGCAGGTGCGGCGCCATGAGCGCCAGGTCCTGCCGGGCCACGTCGCTGAGGCGGTGCGGGTCGGCCACGAAGGCGTCGGTGCCGTAGCCGACGAGGTGGATGGGCACGCGCTCCTCCCAGTTGCGCAGGTTCGCCGCGACCTCCGGGGGGAGACCTGCGGACGAGGTGCTCTCGAGCGGGGTACGGGCGGCGTCCACGGGAGGAGACCGTAGGGACCGGCGAGGTCGAGCTCGACCGGGTTCCCGGTGCTGCCGCCGTCAGTGCCTGCGCCGGGAGGCTGCTCGCCATGACCGTCCTGCGCTCGGCTCCCCTGCTCGCGCTCGCCGCGCTCGCCGCGCTCGCCGCGCTCGCCGCGCTCGCCGAGATCGGCGGCGCCTGGCTGGTCTGGCAGGCCGTCCGCGAGGGGCGGCCGTGGTGGTGGGCCGGGCTCGGCGTCCACCTCCAGGGTGCCGCCCGACCGGCGGTGCCGCAGGGTCTCTCCATGGCGAAGGACGACCGGCCCGAGGGCCTCGACGACGTGTGGGACGACTGGCAGGACGCGGTCACCATGACCCCGAAGCAGCTCGAGGAGTGGCTCGAGACGGACGAGTCGATGTCGGTGGGGGACACGGGCGGCAAGGGCGAGTCGACCGGGCACGAGAGCGGCCGGCGGATCGTGACGATCCTGCGCACGAAGAAGGACGACCTCACCGAGGACGACGTCGCGCACATGAGGAAGGTCGTCGGCTACGTGCACCGCCACCGGGCGCAGGAGCCGACGGAGGAGGACGTGAAGACCTCGAAGTGGCGCTACTCGCTCATGAACTGGGGGAACGACCCGCTGGACGACTGAGCTGAGGTCGGGGCCGGGCCCGGGGCCGGGCGGGCGGGGCCCGTGACCCGCTCGGCCCACGCGCGTGCGCCGAGCGGGTCTCCTCGACCGCTCGTGCGGGCGCGGGCCGCTCCAGGGTCGGGCCGACCGCGCCGACGCCCCGGCCATGACCAGCGATCCGGGCCTGCGCCCCCACAGCTCGCGACCCACCGCCGCCCGTCCGACCACCGGTCGCCTCCGCCGCACCGCCGCGGTGGTCGTGGCGGTGGCGGCCCTCTCGACCGTCGCCGCGGCCGGCCCTGCGCTCGCCGCGCCCCCGTCCTCGTCGGCGGCCGTCGCGCTCGGCTCGGTGACGGCGCTCGCGACGCCGGTGCCGCGCCCGCTCGTCACGTACACCGGCCCGCCGGAGGCGCTGGCGAAGTACGTCCCGCAGATCTCCTGCGACCCGGTCGAGAAGCCCGGCACCGTCGCCCTGCGCGAGCTGCTGCGGACCACCTACGGCGGGAACACCGGCGGCATCACCCGCGCCTGCTCGTCGTCGACGACCGAGCACTCCGACGGCCGGGCCTACGACTGGATGCTCGACGCGACGAAGCCGGCCGACGCGGCCAAGGCCGCCGCCCTCATCCAGTGGCTCGTCGGCCCCGACGCCCAGGGCGTCACCGCCGGCAACGCCCGCCGCCTCGGCGTCATGTACGTCATCTGGGACCGCAGGATCTGGGGCTCCTACAACGGCGTGTGGAAGGCCTACAACGGCGCGAGCCCGCACCGCGACCACGTCCACCTCTCCCTCAGCTGGGACGGCGCCATGAAGCGCACGTCCTTCTGGAGCGGCACCACGCTCGCCGGCCACGACTACGGCCCCTGCCGCGTCTACACCGGCGAGCCCGTCCCGAGGTACGCCGGGCGCAACACCTCCCCGTGCCCGGCGGCCGTCGCCCGTCCGACGACGCCCACCCCGACCCCGACCCCGACCCCGACCCCGACCCCCACGCCCACCTCGACGCCCACCCCGGCTCCCGCCCCCACCACCATCGCGGCGAAGTACGCCGCGCTCGGCGGGGAGAAGGGCGTCCTCGGCCGCCCGACGACGCCGGAGCGGACGCTCTCGAAGCCCACCGGGACCTACCGCCACTTCGAGCGGGGCTCGCTGTACGACAGCCCGTCGACCAGCCCGAGCCTCGTGCGCGGCGCCGTCCGCGACCGCTGGGCCGCGATGGGCTGGGAGCGCTCGGCGCTCGGCTTCCCGGTGGCCGACGAGCGGACCACGTCCGACGGCCGCGGTACCTACAGCCAGTTCCAGGGCGGCGTGGTCTACGCGAGCGCGGCCACGGGCGCCCACGAGGTGCTCGGCCCGGTGCGGGACCGGTGGGTCGCCCTCGGCGCGGAGCGCTCCTCGCTGGGCTACCCGACGTCACGGACCATCCCGACGGTCTCGGGGACGACCAACTTCTTCGAGCACGGCGCGATCCGCTGGAACGCCACGACGAAGCAGGTGGCCGTCCAGCTGACCTGAGGCGTCTTCCCCGCGAGGCGACCTGCAGATGTCGGGCGCCGCACGGATCCGCCCTGGTCAGAGCGTCGTGGTCCCGGGCGGGGACGACGTCTGCAGGTCGCCTCGCGGGCGCCCGGGCTGCTCAGCGTCCGCGCCGCCGGAACTGCCCCGGCGTCTCGCCGGCGAGGCGGGCGAACTGGCGGGTGAAGGACGGCTGGTCGTAGAAGCCGCAGGCGGTGGCGACGTCGGCGAGCGGGGTCTGCGTCGTCGTCAGCAGGTCGGCGGCGCGGTCGATGCGGGTGCGTAGCACCAGCTGGCGGGGGGAGAGGCCGAACACCCTGCGCACCCGGCGCTCCAGCACGGCGACGGAGCAGCCGGCGACCGCGGCGAGGTCGGCCGTGCGCGGCGGGTCGGCGACCGACGCCTGGACCAGCTCGACGACGCGGGTGAGACCGGTGAGCGCCGGGTCGGCGTCGTCGGCCGCGCGCAGGTCCTGGCTCAGGCTCACCAGGCCCAGCACCACGCCGTCCGCACCCCGGACCGGGAGCTTTGTCGTGAGGTACCAGCCCGGCGCGCCGCCCTCCCGGCGGATGAGCTCCAGCTCGTGCCGGAGCGGCTCGCCCGTGCGCAGGACGGCGGCGTCCTGCTCGTCGTAGCGCTCGGCGAGGTCGACGACGAAGAGCTCGCGTGCGGTGCGGCCGACGACGTCACGGCGCGAGCGCTCGCCCGTCCGCCGGACGAAGGCGTCGTTGACGGCGACGTACCGGCCGCCGGCGTCCTTGGCGCAGAACATGACGTCGGGGGTCTCGTCGAGGAGGTCGAGCAGCGCGGGGGCCAGGGCTTCGGCGGGCCAGCCGCCGGGGAGGCGTACGACACCGGCGTCGCCGTGGTCGGGACCGCTCGTCATGGGAGTCGGGACCGTACAAGACGGGACCGCCGGGGCAGGCGCACCCTGAGGGCATGACGCTGACCGACCCCTCCCCCCGCTCGGCGACGACGCCCGGCGGCGGCTCCTCCACCCTCCGCGGGCTGCAGGAGCAGCGCCGCGCCTGGGACGCGGCGGTCGCCGCCGTCCCCACCGCGCCCGTCGACGACGTCGTCGAGCGCTGCGTCGAGCCGGCGCTGGCGCGGGCCGCCCGCTGGGTCGAGGCGACGAAGGGCCCGCAGGCGGCCGACGAGCGCAAGGCCACCGAGCGCCTCGCCTCCCTCGTGCACGACCCGAAGGGCGTCGACATGACGATGCGCTTCGTCGACAAGGTCGCCCGCCCCGAGGACGACGCCGTCGCGGCGCGCGAGCTGAACGCCATGGTCGACGCCGAGCTGCCCGACTTCCTGTCGGTCCCCGACCGGCTGATGATGGCGGCCGGTGCCCGGGTCGCCCCGCTGCTGCCGCGCGTCGCGATGCCGCTGGCCCGGGCCCGGCTGCGCCAGCTCGTCGGGCACCTCGTCGCCGACGCCGGCGACCGCCCGCTCGGGCGGCACCTCGCGAAGGCGGCGAAGGACGGCGTCCAGCTCAACCTCAACCTCCTCGGCGAGGCCGTCCTCGGCCACGAGGAGGCCGACCGGCGCCTGGCCGCGGTCCGCCGGATCGTCGAGCGCGAGGACGTCGACTACGTCTCGGTGAAGGCGAGCTCGGTCGCGGCGCAGCTCGTCCCGTGGGACGTCGAGGGCAGCCGGGACCGCCTGGTCGAGCGGCTCCTGCCGCTGTACCGGCTGGCGGCGTCGCGCTCGCCGCACGTCTTCCTCAACCTCGACATGGAGGAGTACAAGGACCTCCACCTGACGGTCGACGTCTTCGAGCAGCTCGTCGCCACGCCGGGCCTGGAGCAGCTCGAGACCGGGATCGTCCTGCAGGCCTACCTGCCCGACGCGCTGCCCGCGCTGGAGCGCGTCACGGCGCTCGCCCGGGCCCGGGTCGAGGCCGGCGGTGCGCCGGTCAAGGTCCGCTTCGTCAAGGGCGCGAACCTCGCGATGGAGCACGTCGACGCCGAGCTGCACGACTGGCCCCAGGCGCCCTACGCGACCAAGGAGGACGTCGACGCCAGCTACGTGCGGCTGCTCGACGTCGCGCTGACGCCGGAGCGGACCCGGTGGGTCCGCATCGGCGTCGCGAGCCACAACCTGCCCGACGTGGCGCTGGCCGTGGAGGTCGCGCGGGAGCGCGGCGCGCAGGACGGCCTCGACGTCGAGATGCTGCAGGGCATGGCGCCGGCGCAGGCGCGCGCCGTCCAGGCCGACGCCGGCCGCCTCGTGCTCTACACGCCCGTCGTGCACCCCGAGGACTTCGACGTCGCCGTCTCCTACCTCGTGCGCCGCCTCGAGGAGAACGCCGCACCGCAGAACTACCTGTACGCGCTCTTCGCGCCCGAGTCCGCCGGCGGCGCCCCGCTCGCCGACCAGGTGCAGCGCTTCCGCGACTCCGTCCGCCGTCGCTTCGAGGTCGCCGCCGGACCGCGGCGCACCCAGGACCGGCTGGCCGAGGAGGCGCACGGCGCGCCGACGACGGGCGGCGCGCCGGACGAGGAGCGCGCGTTCGCCGGCGAGCCCGACACCGACCCGTCGCTGCCGGCCAACCGGGTGTGGGCGCAGCAGGTGCTCGCCCGGGACCCGGGTCCGGTGCGGGCGGAGGTCGTCACGGACGTCGCCGCGGTCGACGCGGCCGTCGAGCGGTCCCGCGCGGCGGGGGAGCGGTGGGCGCGGACCCCCGCGCGCGAGCGCGCCGCCGTCCTGCGCCGCGCCGGCGACCTGCTGGCCTCGCGCCGCGGCGACCTCGTCGCCGTCATGGCCCACGAGGCCGGCAAGACCGTCGCCGAGGCCGACCCGGAGGTCTCCGAGGCCACCGACTTCGCCCGGTACTACGCGGGCAGCGCGCTCGAGCTCGAGCGGGTGGCCGGTGCCGCCTTCACGCCGGCCCGCGTCGTCGTCGTGACGCCGCCGTGGAACTTCCCCGTCGCCATCCCGATGGGTGGGGTGCTCGCCGGGCTCGCGGCCGGGGCCGGCGTCGTCATCAAGCCGGCGCCGCAGGTGGTGCGCTGCGCCGAGGTCGGCCTCGAGCCGATCCAGGCCGCGCTCGCCGAGGCCGGCGCCCCCGACGGCCTGCTGCAGCTCCTGCGCACCGACGAGGGCGACGCCGGGCGGCGCCTCGTCACCCACCCGAGCGTCGACGCCGTCGTGCTCACGGGCGCCTCGGGTACCGCGCGGCTGTTCCGCTCCTGGCGGCCCGACCTGCGCCTGCTGGCGGAGACGAGCGGCAAGAACGCCCTCGTCGTGACCCCGTCGGCGGACGTCGACCTCGCCGTCGCCGACGTCGTCCGCTCGGCCTTCGGGCACGCCGGGCAGAAGTGCTCGGCCGCGAGCCTGGTGCTGGCCGTCGGCAGCGTCGCGCGCTCGGACCGCTTCCGCCGCCAGCTCGCCGACGCCGTCCGCTCGCTGCCCGTCGGGGACGGCACGGACCTGGCCACGGTGATGGGCCCGGTGATCGAGCCGCCGAGCGGGAACCTGCTGCGCGCGCTGACGACGCTGGAGCCGGGGGAGTCGTGGCTCGTGGAGCCGCGGCAGCTCGACGGGACGGGGCGCCTGTGGTCGCCGGGCGTGCGCGAGGGCGTGCGTCGTGGCTCGTGGTTCGCGACGACGGAGTGCTTCGGCCCCGTCCTCGGCGTCGTGGCCGTCGCCGACCTCGAGGAGGCCGCCGCCGTCGCCGCGGAGACCGGGTTCGGCCTGACCGGTGGCATCCACTCCCTGTCCGACGACGAGGTGGACCGCTGGCTCGCGACGGCGCCCGTCGGCAACGCCTACGTCAACCGGCACATCACCGGCGCGGTCGTGCAGCGCCAGTCCTTCGGCGGGTGGGACGGCTCGTCCGTCGGCCCGGGCGCCAAGGCGGGCGGCCCGAACTACGTCGCGCAGCTCGGGACGTGGGCGGACACGGGGGCGGCGCCGGCGACGGACGGTCGCGCGCTGACGCCCGAGGTCACCGCCGTGCTCGCCGGGGTGACCGACCGCCTCGCCGGGGAGGACCTCGCGTGGCTGCGCGCCGCGGCGGCCTCGGACTCCCGCGCCTGGGCCGAGGAGGTCGGTGTCGAGCATGACGAGACCGGGCTCGAGGTGGAGGAGAACACCTTCCGGTACCGGCCCCTGCCGCGGCTGCGGGTGCGGTGCGGGCCGGGGACGACGGCGCGCGACGTCGCCCGCGTCCGGCTCGCGGCCGCCCGCACCGGCACGCCGCTGGAGGTGAGCGTCCCGGAGGGGCCGGGCCGCACGGGCGCCGAGGACCTGCGGGCCCTCGCCGCGGCGGGGGCGCACCCGGCCCCGCGGGTGCACGTCGTCGTCGAGGACGCGGCCGCGCTGGGCGAGCGGCTGGCCGGCGGCGAGCGGCTGCGGGTGCTCGGCGGCCTCGAGCCCGAGGTCGCCCTCGCCGCGGCGGAGGCGGGCACGAGCGTCGTGCCCGGGCCGGCGCTCGCCGCCGGGCGCCGGGAGCTGCTCACCGTCGTCCGCGAGCAGGCGGTCAGCCGCACCCGGCACCGCTTCGGCCACGTCCAGCGCCCGTCGCGACCGCAGGGCGCCGCCCAGGCCTGAGCCCGCCTCCGGGCAGGCGGGCAGGCGGGCGGGCGGTAGGCGGTAGGAGGCGCGGGCCCGAGGATGGGCTCGTGACGACCGCCCCCGCCCGCTCGCCCGTGGGGGAGCGCGAGCCCGGCTCCCTGGAGCGCTCGGTGCGCGGGGCGTGGACGCTGCTCCGCGCCTCCGACCCCGGCCTCGTCCGGCTGCGGACCGCCGCGACGACGCTGCTGGCCCTGGCGACCTCGCTGGGGGTCCTCACCGCCGTCATGCGCGTCTGGGGGCAGCCCGTCACCTCGGCGCTGCTCGGCGTCGTCGTGGCGATGATCTCCTCGGTCGCCGTCCGGGGCGAGGACCCCCGGGCGCGGGGCGTCACCGTCGCGCTCATGGTGCCGGTGGCCGGGGCGTCGGTGAGCCTCGCGGCGGTGCTGAGCTCCAGGATGCTCCTGGGGGACGGCGCGTTCGTCCTCGTCATCGTCGGCGCGGTGCTCCTGCGCCGGCTCGGGCCGCGGGGAGCCCCCGTGGGGTTCGTCGCCTTCATCGGCTACTTCTTCGCCCTGTTCCTGGGCGCGACGCCCGGGCAGCTGCCCCCGCTGCTCGTGTCCGTCGTCGTCGGGGCGGGCGTGAGCTGGACGGTGCGGACGCTGCTGCGTCCCCGGCACCCCTACCGCGACCTCCGGCGGGTGCTGGCGGCCCTGGGCCTGCGCGCGGGGGCGGTCTTCGACGTCCTCGCCACGGCGGCCCGCTCCGGCTCTCTGGCCGCCGCGGACGTCCGGCGCCTCGACGACCGCCTACGGGCCACCGCCGAGGCGGCGCTCATGGTCGAGCAGCGGCTGGAGGAGGCGGACGGGAGGCTCGTGCCGTCGCTCGACAACGACGCCATGGACGTCCGCGTCGTCGACCTCCAGCTCGCCGTCGAGCGCGTCGCGGCGCTGACGACGCAGCTCCTCGACGGCCGGGACCTGCCGGGCGACCACCGGGCCCGGCTGGCCGAGGCGCTCGAGACGCGGCACCGGGCGATGCACCCGCGCCTGCACGCCCCCCTCGTCCCGGCACGCACGGGCGGCGGCGAGGCGCCGGACGACGACCCGGGGACGGCCGACCTCCGCCGACGGCTCGTCCGCGCCGTGGACCGCTTCGACGAGGCCTGGACGCGGGTGCGCCACCCGGGCGCGCAGGACGCCGACGACGCCCTGCCCGAGCGCGGCGGCGAGGACGACGAGCCGGACCGGTCGCCGGGGCCCGACGACCCCGACGACCCCGACGAGCGGCGCCGGGCCCGGCGGGAGACGGCGCGCGAGGCGCTGCAGGTGGGCGTGGCCGCGGTCGGCGCCATCGTCGTCGGCGAGCTCCTCTCGCCCGCACGGTGGTTCTGGGCGGTGATCGCGACCTTCGTCGTCTTCATCGGCACGTCGACGCGGGAGGAGACGCTCCGCAAGGGGTGGCAGCGCGTGGTGGGGACGCTGGCAGGCGTCGTCGCGGGGGTGCTGGTCGGGGCCCTGGTCGGCGGGGACGTGGCCGTCTCGCTCGTGCTCGTCGGCCTCTGCCTCTTCGGCGCCGTCTTCATGATGCCGGTGTCCCAGGGCGTCACGGTCTTCTTCTTCACGACGTTGCTGGCGCTGCTCTACGGGTTGCTGGGCACGCTGACGGTGGACCTGCTGGTGCTCCGCCTGGAGGAGACGGCGGCGGGCGCGGCGGTCGGGGTCGCCGTCGCCTTCCTCGTGCTGCCCGCCCGGTCGCGGACGCGCACGGACGAGCAGGGACAGGAGGCGCTGCACGACCTGGCCGAGCTGCTGCGCGCCGCCGGCGCGGGGCTGGCCGGCGACCGGGCCGCGGCGGGCGGCGCCGCGCGGGTGCTCGACATGTCGCGGTCGCTGCGCGACGCGGTCGTGGAGCTCCGGACGACGGCGCGCCCGGTGACCGGCGGCCTCCTCGGGCGCACGCGGCGGAGCGGCGCGCTGCGCACGGTGCGGGTCCTCGGGGTGTGCGAGCACCACGCGCGCGCCCTCACCCGGGTCGTCGACCGGCTCGCGGGCGGCCCCTCCCGCGCCGCGCACCCCGGGCTGGGCGACGCCGCGCGTGAGGTCGCCGCCACGGCGGACGCCGTGGCGGCCGCCGCGGCCGGCGGTCGCGGGGGCGACCGGACCGACGGCGGCGAGGTGGCCCGGCCCGCGACGGACGCGCTGGACGCGGCCGACCGGCGCAGCGCCGCGGCCGCCGACGACCCGGACGCCCTGCCCGGCGGCGCCGACGGGCCGACCCGCGCGCTGTGGCTGTCGGCCGGGCGCCACCTGCGCGCCGTCGACGAGGCCCTGCGCGAGCTGGTCGACGAGGGGGGCCGGTGGGCGCAGGGCGGCGGGGAGCGCTCCCGGCTCCTACGGTGACGGCATGAGCGCCCCCAGGGTCCTGTTCGTCGGCGGCAGCGGCGTCATCAGCTCGGCCTGCTCCGCCCTCGCCGTCGAGGCGGGGCTCGACCTCACGGTCCTCAACCGCGGGACCACGTCGACCCGGCCGCTGCCCGAGGCGGCGCGCGTCGTGCAGGCCGACGTGCGCGACCCGGCGTCGGTCCGGGAGGCGCTGGGGGAGGAGGAGTTCGACGTCGTCGTCGACTGGGTCGCCTTCACCCCGGACCACGTGCGCACCGACGTCGAGCTGTTCGCCGGGCGCACCGGTCAGTACGTCTTCATCAGCTCGGCCTCGGCGTACCAGACGCCGCCGCTGCGGGTCCCGGTCACCGAGTCGACGCCGCTGCGGAACCCGTTCTGGCAGTACAGCCGCGACAAGATCGCCTGCGAGGACCTGCTGACGCGGGCCTACCGCGAGGACGGCTTCCCGGTGACGGTGGTGCGCCCGTCGCACACCTACGACAAGACCCTGCTGCCCTTCGACGGCGGCTGGACGGTCGTGGACCGGATGCGCCGCGGCGCCGAGGTCGTCGTGCACGGCGACGGCACCTCGCTGTGGACGCTCACCCACCACCGCGACTTCGCCGCCGCCTTCACCGGGCTGCTGGCCAACCCGCGGGCGATCGGCGAGGCGGTCCAGATCACCTCCGACGAGGCCCCGACGTGGGACCAGATCTTCCGCACGGTCGCCGCGGCCGCCGGTGCCGAGCCGCGCCTCGTGCACGTCCCGTCCGACGCCATCGCCGCGGAGGACGCCGAGTGGGGCGCCGGCCTGCTCGGCGACAAGGCGCACTCGATGGTCTTCGACAACAGCAAGGTGAAGGCGCTCGTCCCCGGCTGGGTCGCGACGACGCCCTTCGCCACCGGGGCCCGCGAGATGCTCGAGTGGTACGACGCCGACCCCGCGCGGCAGGTCGTGGACGCGCACATGGACGCCGTCATGGACCGGCTCGTGGAGGCGCACCGCCCGCGCCGCTGACGCACGGACGTCGAACAGGTGTTCGACGTCCGTGGCAGGATGGCCGGGTGGCAGGGGGCATGACGGCGGGCCGGGGTCCGCAGCGCGGGCAGCCGACGGCGACGACGGCGGCGGGCCGGGTGCTGCTCGGCCGCGCCGGGCCGCCCGGCGTGGAGGGCGCGGGCAGCCGTGGCGTCCCCTCGGGGCCGTCGGCGCCACCCCCCGTCGAGGAGGAGGGCCCGGCGCCGGACGCCCGCGTCCCGACGGCGAGCCCGGCCGAGGTCCGGCGCACGCAGCGGCACTGCTGGGTGCTCCCCGGCGAGGACGACGGCCTCGACGAGCCGCTCGCGGGTGTGGTCGCGGAGTGGCGGTCCACGCCGACCGGGTGGCTGGGTCGGGTCGTCTACGCGCTGGGTGACGACGAGACGGCGACCGTCGTCGAGTCCTGGCTCACGGCCGAGCAGCTCCGACCGGCGTAGCACCCGCGGTCGGTGCTTGAGCGCTCACGTACATCGGCGTACGCTCGTCCCAGCGGGCCCGCCGGTGACCCGCACGGCCTGCGGGCCCCGTGCCCTGGAGCGACCGATGCCGAACCTCTTCCGCCCCGAGCGCCCGGGGGCCGCGTGGGACGAGTTCCTCGCCGGCCACGGCGCGCTCACCCGGGAGCGCCGCGCGTGGACGCCGGCCGACGGGCCGATGCCGGCGCTCTACCTCAGCCACGGCGCCCCCCTGCTCTTCGACGACCCGCTGTGGATCTCCCAGCTGTTCGGCTGGGCGCAGCAGCTGCCGCGGCCGACGGGGGTCGTGATCGTCAGCGCGCACTGGGAGTCCGCGCCGCTGAGCCTGTCCGCGTCGGCGGCGGGGACCCCGCTCGTCTACGACTTCGGCGGCTTCGCGCCGCGCTACTCGACGATGCGCTACGCGACGCCGGACGCCTCGGCCCTCGCCCGCCGCGTCGCCGCCGCCATGCCGGACGCCGAGCCGCTGCACCAGCACGCGACCCGGGGCCTCGACCACGGCGCCTGGGTCCCGCTGACGATCATGTACCCGGACGCCGACGTCCCCGTCCTGCAGCTGAGCATGCCCACGCACGACCCCGCCCGGCTGCTGGACCTCGGCCGTCGGCTGCGCGCGCTGCGCGACGAGGGCGTCCTCGTCGTCGGCTCCGGCTACATGACGCACGGCCTGCCGTTCCTCACCCGCGCGATGGTGGAGCGCAACGAGGTGCCGGCGTGGTCGGCCGACTTCGACGCCTGGGCCGCCGACGCGCTGGCCCGCGGCGACGTCGACACCCTCGCCGACCTCACCAAGGCGCCGGGCATGCCCTACGCGCACCCGACCGTGGAGCACTACACGCCCCTGTTCATCACCCTCGGCGCGGCCACGGACCCGACCGCCCCGCCGACGACCGTCGTCGACGACTTCCAGATCGGCTTCGCCAAGCGGTCGATCCAGGTCGCCTGACCTCCCGGCGCCTGCGACGGGTCCGCGTCCTCGTCCGTCGGGGCGCGTCGACCCGGTCGCCACCGGACCAGGTGACGGCGTGCGGCCCTCGCCCGTCCCCGCAGGTCGACGTGCGACCGTGGGCGCCACACGACCCCCCGAGGAGCCCCCATGCGCACCGCCCGCACCGCCGCCCCCGCCGCGCGGCGCCCCCGCCGCACCGGCCGGACGTCCGTCGTCCTGATCGCCGCGGGCACCCTCGCGCTCGCCGGCTGCAGCGGTGCGGACGACGACGCGCCGGACGCCGCCTCCTCGGCCGCGGCGGCGTCCCCCTCGACGTCCGCGTCCGCCGGCGCGAGCGCGGCGCCCACGGACCCGGCGCCCACGGACCCGGTGGACGGGACCAGCGAGGCGGCGCAGGCGGTCGCGGACTCCCTCGCCGCCGCCCGGGACGCCGGCACCGGCGCCTTCGACTTCTCCTCGCAGACGGACGCGGGGGGCCAGACCGTCGTCGCCACCGGCGAGGGCACCTTCGACACCGGCAGCCAGGCGCTGGACCTCCGGCTGTCCTCCCAGCTCCCCGGCCAGGGCGAGGTCGCCCTCGAGCTCCGGCAGGTGGACGGCACGGCGTACGTCTCCGGCCTCCCGGGGCAGCCGGCCGACCAGTGGGTCTCGGTGTCCCTGGAGGAGCTCGGCGCGGCCGGGGGCCCGCTCGGCGGGGCCGACCCCTCGCAGCAGCTCTCGCTCCTCGAGCAGGCCGGGGACGTCGAGGAGGTCGGGGCCGAGGACGTGGACGGCGCCGCGACGACGCACTACCGCGGCGAGGTCGACCTCGAGGCCGCGGCGGAGGGCGCGCAGCAGGAGGGGGCCGACCTCGACCAGCTGCGGCAGCAGTACCAGCAGCTCGGCCTGTCGACCATCCCCTTCGACCTCTACGTCGGGCAGGACGGGCTGCCCGTGCGGACGGCGACGACCGTGGAGACGTCGGCCGACAGCCAGCAGGTGTCCTCGCAGTCCACGGTCGACTTCTCCGACTGGGGCACCGACGTCGCCGTCGAGGCGCCGCAGGGTGCCGTCCCGCTCTCCGAGCTGCAGGCGTCCGCGGCGCCGGCGACCCCCGCCGGCTGAGCCGGGCGCCGGGCCCAGCTGCCGGGGCCGGCTGCCGGGTCCGGCCGAGGGCCGCGGCTCGCCGCGCGGGCGCGGGGACGGGCTGGGACGCTGCGGGGTCACCGCGCGCGGCCCCGGGCGCGGACGTCGACCCCAGGAGGCCCCCGTGCTCGTCCGCCCTCGCGACGGCCGCGTCGTGGCCGGCGTCTGCGCCGGTCTCGCCGACCGCTTCGGCACCAGCCGCACCCTCGTGCGTGTCCTCTTCGTGCTCTCGTTCCTGCTGCCCGGCACCCAGCTGATCGCCTACGCCGTGCTCTGGATCATCATGCCGTCGGCCGGGTCGGATCGGGCCGGACGCCGTGGCCGCGGCTCGTCCTGACGCCCTCGTGCCCCGCGCGCGTCCGGCACGTCACTGGACGGCGGACGTGAGGCGCGCGAGGTCGTCCACGGTGCGCCGCCAGAACCCCCGGCGGGACCAGTCCTCGAGCGTCAGCTCGCGGCTCTTGGCGCGGTAGTCGTCCTCGACGTCCCGCAGCTCGCGGGCGAACTGCCGACCGAGCACGAGCAGGGTGAGCTCCAGGTCCAGCTCGAAGGAGCGGATGTCGAGGTTGCTGGAGCCGACGACCGCGATCTCCTCGTCGACGCTCATGTGCTTGGCGTGGAGGATGTACGGCGGGGGGTACAGCCAGATCCGCACGCCGGCCCGCAGCAGCGTCTCGTAGTAGGACCGCTGGGCGTGGAAGACGAGGACCTGGTCCCCGATCTCGCCGACGAAGAGCTCGACCTCGACGCCGCGCTCCGCCGCCGTCGTCACCGCGGTGAGCAGGGACTCGTCCGGCACGAAGTAGGGGCTCGTGATGGACAGCCGCCGCTGGGCGCCGTAGATCAGCGAGTTGAAGAACTTGAGGTTGTTCTCCCCCTCGAACCCCGGCCCGCTCGGCACCACCTGGCAGTGCAGCCCCTTCTCCTCGACCGGCTGCGGCAGGGGGTCGGCGGCGGGGGCGACGATCTCGTCCGTCTCGCTGTACCAGTCGGTGACGAAGAGGGCGTCGACCTCGTGGACGACCGGCCCGTGCAGGCGCACGAGGAGGTCCTCCCACAGCAGGCCGCGCTTGATGGCGGCCCGCTTGTTGTAGGTGCGGTCGATGAGGTTCAGGGAGCCGACGTAGGCCTCGACGCCGTCGACGACGACGAGCTTGCGGTGGTTGCGCAGGTCGGGCCGCTGGTAGCGCCCCTTGAGCGGCTGCACGGGGAGCATGAGGCGCCACCGGGCGCCGATCCGGTCCAGCTCGGCGAGCGTCTGCCGGTACCCCGGGTAGCGCCAGGTGCCGATGTGGTCGAGCAGGACGCGGACCTCCACCCCCCGCGCGACGGCCTTCTCCATCGCGTCGAAGAAGGGCCTCGTCGCGTCGTCGCAGGAGAAGATGTAGAACTCGACGTGCACGTAGCGCTGCGCCCGGTCGAGGGCGGCGGCGAGCTCCGGCACCTGGTCCTCGTAGCAGGCGATGATGTGCGCGTCGTTGCCGGGCAGCAGGGGCATGGCCCCGAGCCGGTGGTTGAGCGCGGTGACGCCCTCGACCCACGGCGGCCAGGGGTGCGCGACCACGTCGGCCACGTGGGAGGCGCGGACGGCCTCCTCGATGAGCTGGTTCATCTCCCGCTGCTTCTCGCGGCGGTGCCGGGGCAGCTTCGGGTTCCCGATGAGCAGGAACGCGATGACGCCCAGCGAGGGCACGAAGAAGACGAGCAGCAGCCAGGCCATCGCGGACGAGGGACGACGCTCTCGCGGGACCACGGCCAGCGCGACGACGCGGATGACGACGTCCACGACCGCGACGACGGTCGCGACGACGAGCGAGACCTGCGACAGGTCGATCTGCATGGAGGCTCCGGGGCCGCGCACCTCCCCCGGTGGGCGGTGGCCGCCCGAGCGTACGAGGACGGCCGAGGGCCGGGTCGTCGTGGACCACGTCGGTGGGCGCGCACCGGCGCCGGGCTCCTCGCGGTGCGCCGTCGGTGCGCGCGGCGGCGCGCCTCCGGTGCGGCCGGCCCGGTGGTGGCCCTATCCTGGTCACGTCGACCCCGGTCGAGCCGTCCCCCCCGTCGGCTCCCGGGGTCGGCGTACGTCCCGGGCCGGTCGGCCGTGGCGGGCTCGTGGTGCGGCGGGGCGGTCCGACCCCCGACGATGGGGCCTGTGACCCCCTCTGACGACCTCGGACCAGCCGCCGCTGACGGGGTCGTGGGTGACGGGGCCCCGGGTGACGGGGTCGCGGGAGAGGGGGCCGCGGTCGCCCTGGACGACGACGACCCGACGCTGCTGCGGATGCGGGGCGAGGTGGACCTCCACGCCGTCGAGACGGCCGGCGCCGGGCTCGAGGAGGCGCTGCGCCGGGTCGAGGTCGTCGAGGCGGAGGAGGTGACCTTCATCGACTCGATGGGCCTGCACTGCCTCATCACCGCGGCCGTCGCCGCACGCGCCCGCGGCGAGAAGGTCAGGCTCGTCCGGCCGTCCCGCCCGGTCGTGCAGATGCTCGACATCACCGCGATGACGGACTTCTTCGACGTCGAGGCCTGACCGGGGGCGGCCGACGGTCGGCTCAGCCGCCGTCCGGGCGGCGAGGGGCGGGCAGCCCGGGACGCCGTGACGGCGCGAGCAGGTCGCCGCCGTGGCCGCCGCGCACGAGGTCGGCGACCCCGCTGCTCGTCGTCCGGTCGCCGACGTGGGCGCCCTGGACGGCGTCGCAGCCCAGGGCCACGGCGGCCCGGTGGGCCGTGACGTCGTCCACGCCGTCCGCCACGACCCGCAGCCCGAGGCCGTGGCCGAGGCCGGTGACGGCGCGCACG
This sequence comes from Pseudokineococcus basanitobsidens, assembly GCF_037482545.1. NCBI lineage: Bacteria > Bacillati > Actinomycetota > Actinomycetes > Kineosporiales > Kineosporiaceae > Pseudokineococcus > Pseudokineococcus basanitobsidens. The sequence continues at coordinate 267,290 of NZ_JBBIAA010000001.1, forward strand.
AGCCGTGCGTCGTCGGGACGGCCCGCGCCGAGGGAGACGACGAGGGCGGGGTCCACGACCACCTCGTCCACGGCGAGGGCGCCGAGCGCCGCCACCGAGGAGCGGCTGGCCCCCACGCCCGTCACGGACACGGCGACGCCGAGCGCCGCCACGCGGCTGACCGCCGCGGCCGCGGCGGCGGGGTCGGCGACGACGTCGGCGTCGGCGACCAGCAGGCGCAGGTCGCCGGGCTCGGCCCCCACGTCCGCCAGCGCGGCCGTGACGAGGTCGACGAGCCCGGGTCGGCCGAGGGCCTCGCCGGGGACGGCGACGGCGGCCTGGACGCGGACGCCCTCGGCGCGCCACGTCGTCGTCGCCGCCAGCGCCCGCCGCAGCAGCACGTGCACGAGGTCCGGGGCGACCGTCGTCCCCGCGGCCAGCTCGACGGGCGCCCGACGGCGGCCGTGGCGCGCCCCCGCGGCGGCGGGCGCGTCGGGGCCCCAGACGAGCTCCGCCGTCGCGGTCGTCCAGCGCCCGGTCCGGACGTCGAACTGCGGCCTCCAGCGCAGCTCGAGGCCCCCGGTCGTCGGTCCCGCCACCTCCTCCGCCCCCGGCCGCGCCCCCGGCCGCGGCCCCGGCCCGGCCCCCGGCCCCGGCCCCGCCCCGGGCGCCGGGGCCAGCGCGCCGCGCAGCGCCGCGCGCAGGGCGGCGAGGTCGGCCAGGCGCGCCCCCTCGCGCTCGTCGGGGTCCACGACGGCCACCCCGGTGCCGGTGTCCTGGGCGACCTCCAGCGCGGCGTCGACCTCCGCGAGCAGGCGGTCGGCGGTCGCGCGTGCACCGCCGGCGTCGTGCGCGCGGGCGGACGGCTCGGGCGCCGAGGTCGCCGTCGACCCCCCGACGCCCACGGAGGCCTCGACGTCCAGGAGGGCACCGGCGACGACGACGCCCTCGGACAGGGCGCTGCGGACGCGCTCGCCCACGCGGCGGGCGCTGGCGGCCGTCCCGCCCGGCAGCAGCACGGCGAGACGTCCCTCGGGCAGCCGGACGACGACGTCCCCGTCCCGGACGGCGCCGGCGGCGCGCGTCGTCACGGCACGCAGGAGGTCCGCCTCGCCCCCGCCGGCGCCGTCGCGACCCTCCCCGGGGACGAGGGCGACGAGCAGGAGCGCCAGCGGGGCGTCCGGGTGGTCCTGCAGGTGCGCCACGAGGAGCGCGCGCAGGCCCTCGCGGTCGGCGCTGCGGACCTCCGGCCCCGGCGGCGCCTGCCGCGCCTCGGCCCGCCAGGAGACGAGGGCGACGGTCCCCGCGGCGGCGAGGGCGACGAGCTCCGCCGCCGTCTCGGCGCCGGTCGGGGCGGGCAGGTCCGCGACCGGTGCGGCGAGGCGACCGGCGAGGACGGTGGCGAGCACGGCGAGGACCGGCGGGGCCGAGCGGTGCAGGGAGGCGAGGACGACGACGAGGAGCAGGTGGGCGGTCGTCACGGTGGTGGGCAGGCCGCCGGTCGGCAGGCCCGTCAGGGGCGTTCCCGCGACGAGGGGAGCGGCTCCGACGCCCAGCCCCCCGGCGGCCAGGGCGCCGAGGGCGAGGGCGGCCGCGGCCAGCCCGGCGCCGGCGGCCGCGGCGGCCACGGCGCGCGGGACGTGCAGCCGCGGGACGAGGAGCGGGACCGTCGCGACGGCGAGCAGGGCCATGACCGCGGTGGCCGCCGCCACGAGACCGGGCACGGCGGCCTCGCCGACGAGCGCCGCCGCGGCGGCGAGCAGGGCGGCGTGGACGGACAGCACCCCCGCCAGCAGCCCCTGCCGGCGCCGCCAGGCGCGCGCGGACGGGCGGCGGCGGCCGCGGCGCCGGGCGACGGCGCGCACGGCCGCGAGCGCCCGGCGCGGGGCCGGGCTCGGGGAGGCGCTCACGGGCGGGGCATCGGCACGTCGGCCCCGGGCCTTGAGCCGGGCTCGGGCGCCCCCGTGCCCGCGACGGACGGAGCCCGGCCTCCGGCGCGTCCGGCGCGCGGCAGGGCCCGTCGCGGTCCACCCTGAGCGGTCGAGAGCAGGGCCGCGCACGGCCGCCGAGGGCCCCGGCCCCACCGAGGAAGAGGAACACCGGCCCATGTCGGACACGCACGCCAAGGCCCGGACCGCACCGCCCCCGGAGGACCCGCGCAAGCCGGACAGCCCCGACGACCTCACGAAGCCCACCGTGAGGTACGTGCTCGGGCGCACGGTCCGGGAGTTCTCCGAGGACGGGTGCACGGACCTCGCGGCGGCGCTCGTGTACCGCGCCGTGCTCGCGCTCTTCCCGGCGCTCATCGCGCTCATCTCGCTGCTGGGTCTCGTCGGGCAGAGCCAGGCGGTCGTCGACGGGCTCACCCAGGTCGTCAGCACCCTGTCGCCGGACGAGACGACCGCCTCCGGCATCAACGGCGCCGTCGAGACGTTCATCGGGGGCCTCAGCACCGGCGGTGCCGGCCTCGGCCTCGTCCTCGGCATCCTCGGGGCGCTCTTCACCGCCTCGGGCTACGTCAACGGCTTCTCGCGCGCGATGAACCGCATCTACGAGGTCGAGGAGGGGCGCCCGATCTGGAAGGTGCGCCCGGTGATGCTGCTCGTCACCCTCGTCGCGGTCCTGCTCATCGCCCTGGCCCTCGTCATCCTCGTCGTCAGCGGGCCCGTGGCCCAGGCCGTCGGCGACGTGGTCGGGCTCGGCGGCGTGGCCGTCACGGTGTGGTCGATCGCCAAGTGGCCGGTGCTGCTGGTGATCGTCGTCGTGGTCGTGGCGGTCCTCTACTACGCGACGCCCAACGTGCAGCAGCCGAAGTTCCGCTGGATGAGCCTGGGATCGCTCGTCGCGATCGTCGTCTGGCTCGTGGCGTCCGCCGTCCTGGCGGTCTACGTCGTCAACTTCGGCAGCTACGACGCCACCTACGGCGCCCTCGCCGGTGTCATCGTCTTCCTGCTGTGGCTCTACGTGACGAACATCGCGCTCCTCTTCGGCGCCGAGGTCGACACCGAGGTCGAGCGCGGGCGCGAGCTCCAGGCGGGCATCCGGGCGGAGGAGACCATCCAGCTGCCGCCGCGCGACACGAGCGTCAGCGACAAGAAGGCCGCCAAGGCCCGCGAGGACGTCGACGAGGGCTACGAGCTGCGCCTGCGCAGCGGCGGGGAGAGCCGGGCCGAGCAGGCCGACCGCGAGGCGCGGGAAGCGCGCGGGGACGTCTCCTGAAGGCGGAGCGGGACCAGCGGGAGGGCTTCGTCTCCGGCCTGCTCGAGGCGGCCCGGGCGCGCCTGTGGCCGACGCCGCTGGCCTTCATCGCCCTCGCCCTCCTGGCGGGCACGCTCCTGCCGCTGCTGGACGAGGTCGTCGACGACGACCTGCCCACCTTCGTCAGCGACGTCGTCTTCGGCGGGGGTGCCTCCGCGGCGCGCGACGTCCTCGCCGCCATCGCCGGCGCCTTCGTCACGGTGACCTCGCTGACGTTCTCCTTGACCGTCGTGACGCTGCAGCTCGCGAGCAGCCAGTACTCGCCGCGGCTGCTGCGCACCTTCGCCGGCGACCGCGCCGTGCAGCTCACGCTGGGGCTCTTCCTGTCCGTCTTCGTCTACGCCCTCGTCGTCCTGAGGACGGTGCGGGAGCCGCTCGACGACGGCGGCGGCTTCGTGCCCCAGCTCTCGGTGACGCTGGCGGTGCTGCTGGCCGTCGGTGGCGTCGTCGGGCTCGTGCTGTTCCTCGCCCACCTCGTGCGGCGGATCCGGATCGAGCCGATCCTCGTCGACGTCCGGGCCGAGGCCATGGTCGCCGTCACCGGCAGCGAGCGCGCCGAGCCGGTGCCGGCGTCGCTGCAGGAGCGCACGGACGGGCTGGTCGTGCGCGCCGGGGAGACCGGCTTCGTCGCCCGTCTCGACCGCGACGCGCTCGTGGAGCTGGCCCGCAGCCGGGACGCCGTGCTCGACCTCACCGCCACGCCGGGGGCCCTGCTCGTCCGCGGCGACCACCTCGGCCGCCTGCTCCCCGGCGTCGCCGCGGGCAGCGAGACCCGCTACGCCGACGAGGAGCTGGAGCGCGCGGTGCGCTCGGGCGTCGTCATGGGGGAGGAGCGCACCTCCGCGCAGGACCCCACGTACGGGCTCCGGCAGATCGTCGACGTCGCCGTCCGGGCCGTGTCGCCGTCCCTCAACGACCCGACGACGGCGGTCCACGCGCTCGCGCACCTGGCCGACGTGACGGCGGCGGCGCTCGAGCACGGCGTCGGCGACGCCCTCCTGCGGGACGAGGACGACGTCGTGCGCGTCGTCCTGCGCCGCCAGGGCGTGCCCGAGGTGCTGGACGTCGTCGTCGGCCAGCCGCTGCTGTACGCCAGCGAGGACCCCGTCGTGCTCGTCGCCCTCCACGAGCTGCTCGCCCGTGCGGCGGCGGTCGTGGGCGGGGCCCCCGACCAGCTGCGGCACGTGCTCGCGGCGCGCGACCGGGTGGTGCGGGCCTCGGAGGACTTCCGGGACGACGCCCGCTGGCGGCAGATGCTCGACGAGGCGGCGGCGCGGGTCGACCAGGCCGCGGCGGGGCACGCCTGACCCGCACGGCGCCGCTCCCGGTCGGGCGGGCGGGGACGGTGGGTCGGACCTACGGTGGTCGCGACGGCGCCGCCGGTGCCGGGCCGGCGCTCGCCGGGCCACGTCGAGGACCGCGAGGGTCGGGAGTGGGTGGGGGTCGGTGTCCGAGCTCACCGACTGGCCGCGCGCCCGTCCGGACGTCGGCGGCGGGGTGCTCGCCCACTGGGTCCTCACCAGCGCGACCGAGCTGACCGGCGCCCGTCGGGACCTCGTCACGCTCGTGGCCGACCTCGGCGGGCCGGACGGTGCCCGGGGATCCCTGCGGGTCCCCGACGTCCTGGCGCTGCTGCTGAGCGAGCTCGTCACGAACGCGCTGCGGCACGCCGTGCCCCCCGCCGAGGTGACCGTGCGCCAGGACGGGTCCACCTGCCTGCTCGACGTGGCCGACCACGACCCGCAGAGCCCGCCCACGCCCGAGCACGACCGCTCCCCGGGTCTCGGCGGGCACGGCCTCCCGCTCGTCGCCATGCTGGCGACCGACCGCGGCTGGTACGTCGAGGACGGCCGCAAGCACGTCTGGGCCTGCCTGAAGGCCTGAGGCCCCCCTCGGCGCGTCGGCCCCGCGCGGGCCCGCCGTCCCACGGCCCCTACGGTCGGGCGCATGTCGTCCAGCGAGCACCCCGCCCCTCCCGTCGCGGAGCGCCGTCCCGTCCGCCGCGAGCACCACGGCGACGTCGTCGAGGACCCGTACGAGTGGCTGCGCGCCAAGGAGGATCCGGCCGTCCGCGCCCACCTGGAGGCGGAGAACGCCCACACGCGGGCGGTGACCGAGCACCTGGAGAGGCTGCGGTCACGCGTCTTCGACGAGATCCGCGCCCGTACCCAGGAGACCGACCTCTCCGTGCCCGCCCGCGAGGGCGGCTGGTGGTACTACGGCCGGACCGTCGAGGGGCAGCAGTACGGGCTGTCCTGCCGCGCGCCCGTGACCGACGTCGACGACTGGACGCCGCCGACGGCCGGCGAGGACGGCGCCCTGCCGGGCGAGCAGGTGCTCCTCGACGCCAACGTCGAGGCGGAGGGCCACGAGTTCTTCTCCCTCGGCGCCGCGTCCGTCAGCCCCGACGGCCGGCGCCTGGCGTGGTCCGGCGACACCACCGGCGACGAGCGGTACACGCTGCGGGTGCGGGACCTCGAGACGGGCGAGGACCTGCCCGACGAGGTGCCCGGCGCCTTCTACGGCGCCACGTGGTCGGTCGACTCCGAGGTCGTGCACTACACCGTCGTCGACGAGGCCTGGCGCCCCCACGAGGTGCGCCGCCACCGCGTCGGGACGGACGCGGCGCAGGACGACGTGCTCTTCCGCGAGGACGACGCGCGCTTCTGGGTCGGCGTCGGGCGCACCCGCAGCCGCCGCTACCTCGTCGTCGAGAGCGCCGCCAAGACGACGACCGAGGTGCGGGTCCTCGACACGACCGAGCCGGGCGGCGAGCTGCGCGTCGTCGCGCCGCGCCGCGAGGGCGTCGAGTACGAGGTCGAGCACGTCGTGCTGCCGCAGCCCGACGGGTCGGTCCGCGACCGCTTCCTCGTGCTCCACAACGACGGCGCCGAGGACTTCGAGCTGGCCGTCGTCGACGTCGACGACCCGTCGCCGCAGCACTGGGAGGTCGTCCTCCCGCACGAGCCGGGACGGCGGCTCGAGGGCGTGGCCCCGTTCGCGGGGTTCGTCGCGCTCGCCTACCGGCGCGACGTGCTGCCGCGGCTGGCGATCGCGCCGCTGACCGCGCAGGCGGTGGGGGCGGCGTCGGAGGTCGAGGTGGACGAGGAGCTGTTCAGCGTCGGGCTCGGCGGCAACCGCGCGTTCGACCAGCCGCTCGTGCGGTTCGTCCGCACGTCGTTCGTCACCCCGCCGCGCGTGCTCGACCTCGACGTCGCGACCGGCGAGCAGACGCTGCGCCGCGAGACGCCCGTCCTCGGGGGGTACGCCTCGCAGGACTACGTCCAGCGGCGCACGTGGGCCACCGCGCCGGACGGCGTCCGGGTGCCGGTCTCCGTCGTCGCCCGCCGCGACGTCGCCGCCGCGCACGACCGCGGCGAGCGTGCGCCGCTCGTGCTCTACGGGTACGGCTCGTACGAGGCGAGCATGGACCCGGCCTTCTCCACCTCGCGCCTGTCGCTGCTCGACCGCGGCGTCGTCTTCGCCCTCGCGCACGTCCGCGGGGGCGGCGAGCTGGGGCGCCACTGGTACGACGACGGCAAGCGGCTGCGGAAGCGGAACACCTTCACCGACTTCGTCGCCGCCGCGGACGCGCTCGTCGAGCAGGGGTGGACGACGCCGGCGCGCACCGTCGCGATGGGCGGCTCGGCGGGCGGGCTGCTCATGGGCGCGGCGATGAACCTCGCGCCGCAGGCCTTCGCCGGTGTCCTCGCCCAGGTGCCGTTCGTCGACCCGCTGACGTCGATCCTCGACCCCTCGCTGCCGCTCACCGTCACCGAGTGGGACGAGTGGGGCAACCCGCTGGCCGACCCTGAGGTCTACGCCTACATGAAGGGCTACTCGCCCTACGAGAACGTCGCGGCCGTCGACCACCCCGCGGTCCTCGCCATGACGAGCCTGCACGACACCCGGGTGCTCTACGTCGAGCCCGCCAAGTGGGTCGCCCGGCTGCGCGAGGTCGGCACCGGCGGTCGTCCGGTCCTGCTGCGCACCGAGATGGACGGCGGGCACGGCGGCCCGTCCGGGCGCTACAAGGGCTGGGAGGAGCGCGCCTTCGAGTACGCCTGGGTGCTCGACGTCCTCGCCGCGCCGCCGGAGCCGCTGCCGGCCCCGGCCTGACCGGCTCCGGGGCACGGCGGCGTGCGGGCTTGCGGGCTTGCGGGCTTGCGGGCTTGCGGGCTTGCGGCTGACGCTGCGTCAGTCCCTAGCGTCGCCGGCGCCGGTGGGGAGGTCCCGCCGGCGCCGCGGGAGCGAGGGGGAGGAGACGGCGGTGACGTGGACGACGGCCGAGGTGGCGCGCCTGTCGGGGACGACGGCGCGCACGCTGCGGCACTACGACGCCGTCGGGCTGCTCGTGCCGGCCGGCACCGGGCCGGGCGGCGTCCGGCTCTACGAGCGTGAGCACCTGCTGCGGCTGCAGCGGATCCTGCTGCTGCGCGAGCTGGGCGTCCCCGTCGCCGTGGTCGGCGACGTGCTCGCCGGGGAGCGCGACGAGGTCGCGGCCCTGCGCGAGCACGCGGACCGGCTGGAGGCGGAGGGTGTTCGGCTGGCCCGGCTCGCCGCCACCGCCCGTCGCACCGCGGCCCACCTGGAGGGAGAGGTCGAGATGACGGAGCAGCAGTTCTTCGAGGGCCTGGCGCGCGACCGGGCGAGCATGCAGGAGCAGCTTGCCGGGCGGTACGGCGACGGCGTCCGCGCGCGCTTCGTCGAGGCGCAGCAGCGCACGTCGGGCTGGAGCCGCGAGGACTTCGAGCGGGGCGCGCGCGAGCACCGCGAGCTCGCCGAGCGGCTGGCGCAGCACCGGCGCGGGGGTGACGCGCCGTCGGCCGAAGCGGTCCAAGCCCTCGTCACGGAGCACCACGCGGGCGTGGCCGAGCACTGGACGCCCGACCGGACGAGCTACGCGGGCCTCGGCGACCTCTACGTCGAGGACGAGCGCTTCCGCTCCTTCTACGACGAGGTCGAGCCCGGCCTCGCGGCGTACCTCCGGGAGGCGATGCACGTCTGGGCGGACGCCCACCTGACCTGAGCCGGCCGGTCGACGGGCAGGTCGGTGAGCGGGGCGGGGGGGGGGGGGGGGGGAGGGGGAGGTGGGGGGGGGGGGGGGGGGGGAAGGGGGGGGGGGGAGGGGGGGGGCGGGGGGGGGTGGGTGGGGGGGGAGGAGAGGGGGGGGAGGGGGGGGGGGGACCAGGGAGGGGGTGGTCCGTGTCTGGGGTCCACCTGCTCGCCCGTCAGCGGGCGGTGTACCCGCCGTCGACGAGGTGGTAGCTGCCGGTGATGAACCCGGCGGCGTCGCTCGCGAGGAAGGCGACGAGGCCGGCGACCTCCTCGGGCGTGCCGAGCCGGCCCGGCGCGTGGGCGGCCCCCAGGGCCTGGCGCGCCTCGTCGGACAGACCCGCCTCGACGAGCGGGGTCGCGACGAACCCCGGGCCGACGGCGTTGACCCGGACGCCCGCGTCGGCGTACTCCCACGCGGCCGTCTGCGTCAGGCCCACGACGGCGTGCTTGGCCGCGACGTACGCGCTGGAGCCGGCGAAGCCCACGCTGCCGAGGATCGAGGCCATGTTGACGACGGACCCGCCGCCGTTCGCGGCCAGCACGGGGATCTCGGCCTGCAGGCACGTGAAGACCGACGTGAGGTTGACGTCGATCACGTTCCGCCAGCCGTCGGCGGGGTAGTCGGCGACCGGGGCGGAGGGGCCGCTGATGCCGGCGTTGTTGACCGCGACCCGCAGCGGGCCGAGCTCGCCGGCGGCCGCCACCATCTCCGCGACGCGGTCGGGGTCGGTGACGTCGACGGTGAAGGCGCGCGCCGTGCCGCCGGCGGCGGTGATCTCGTCGGCCACCGAGCGGGCGGCGTCCTCGGCGAGGTCGGCCACGAGCACCGCGGCCCCGCTCGCGGCGAGCTCGAGGGCCACGGCGCGGCCGATGCCGGAGCCGCCCCCCGTCACCACGGCCGAACGGTCCTGGACGTCGTAGCGAGCCATCGTCGTCTCCCTCGTGCTCTCGGGTGTCGTGCCGGCCTGCCGGCCGCACCGTCTAGGCTCACACTCCTTGAGGGTTCACGCATCCTGCCCTCGTCCGCCGTCCTCGGACCTGCACCGCCGACCCGGGAGGCCCACCGTGCCCGAGCCCGTCCGTGACCTCGCCCTGCTGCTCACCCGGCTCCTGGTGGGGGTCGTCCTCGTCGCGCACGGCTGGGACAAGCTCGTCGACCAGGGCGTCTCGGGGACGGCCGGCTTCTTCGGGTCGCTCGGCGTGCCCGTGCCCGAGGTCGTCGCCGTCGCGGTCGGCGTCCTCGAGCTCGGCGGGGGCGCCCTGCTCGTGCTCGGTGCCGCGACGACCGTCGTGTGCGCGCTCGTCGTCGTCGACATGGCCGGGGCCTTCTGGCTCGTCCACCGCAGCAACGGCGTCTTCGTCGACGGCGGCGGCTGGGAGCTCGTCGCCGTCGTCGCCGCCGCGGCGCTGGCCCTGCTCGGCGCGGGCCCCGGCCGGGCGAGCCTCGACCACCTCGTCGGGGCGCGTCGCTCCCGTCCTCGCCGCTGACCCGCCGGGTCGGCGAGGCGGCTGCGCCGGCCGGGCGGGCCTCGGTCCGCTACGGCTCCCGGGCGCCGAGGACGGGCGCCAGAGCGGCGAGGAGGTCGTCGACGGGCACGGGGCCGGCGTCCTCGGCGCCGGTGAGCGCCGCCAGGTAGAGGCCGTCGCCGACGAGCTGGACCAGGCGCGCCCGGGCGGGGTCGCCCAGCTCGTCGCGCAGGGCGGCGAACCAGCCGGCGTCGATGTCGGCGAAGACGGACGACGCGAGCTCGCTCGCCTCGTCGCCGCCGGCGACCCGCAGCGCCGCGACGTAGGTCCGCGAGAGCCCGCTCGTCCCGCCCAGCGGCGGGGCCGAACCGCGCAGCCAGGTGACGACGGCGCCGTCGGCGGACGCGCGCATGGCCTCGGCGTCCTCCGCCCCGCGCCGGCGCAGGCGCTCCAGCAGCCCGGTGACGAGGGCCTCCTTGCTGGGGAAGTGGTAGAGCAGCCCGCCCTTGGAGACCTGCGCCGCCGAGGACACCGCGTCCAGCGTGGCCGCCGCCGGCCCCGCCTCGATGAGCAGGGACTCGTAGGCGTCGAGCACGCGGTCGCGGGCCGTCATCCGGGCAGCGTAGCCAGGCGTCGGAAATAAACCGTCCAGACGGTATAGTTATGCGGGTCGGCCCCCGCCGGTCCGTGGTCGCCCCGGACGGCGGACCGGCCACCCGAGCGCCGTCGCCCGGCCCGAGCCGCCGCGGCGGCCCTGGCCGCTGGCGGCGTGCGCCACCGCAGCACGACCGACGAAGGACCGCCATGAGCACTGCCACGCACGCCACCACGACGCCGACCGGCTCGCTGCCCGCGCAGCGCGGCCGGGCGGACGTGCCGAGCCCGTCCATCACGCCCCGGCAGTGGCTGGCGCTCGTCGTCCTCGTCCTGCCGACGATCCTCACCGCGGCCAACGGCACGATCCTGTCCTTCGCGCTGCCGACCATCAGCACGTCGCTGCGGCCGAGCGCGACGCAGCTGCTGTGGGTCGTCGACGTCTACCCCCTGGTCCTGGCCGGTCTCCTCGTCGCCATGGGCTCCTTCGGCGACCGGGTCGGACGGCGCCGGCTCCTGCTGGTCGGCAGCGCCGGCTTCGGCGTCGTCTCCGTCGCCGCGGCGTTCGCCCCCACCGCCGGGGCCCTCGTCGGGGCGCGGGCCCTGCTCGGCGTCTTCGGCGCCATGCTCATGCCCCCGACGCTGGCGCTGCTGCGCAGCGTCTTCCCCGACCCGGGCCAGCGGCGCCTGGCCGTCGCCGTCTGGGCGACCGGCTTCTCGGCCGGCGCGGCGGTCGGGCCGATCGTCGGCGGCGTGCTGCTCGAGCACTTCTGGTGGGGCTCGGCCTTCCTCGTCGCCGTGCCCGTCGCGGCGCTCATCCTGCTGGCCGGCCCGCGGGTCCTGCCCGAGTCGCGCGAGAGCGCGCCCGGCCCCGTGGACCTCCTCTCGGTGCTCCTGTCGCTCGCGACGATGGCGCCCCTCGTCTACGCGGTGAAGGCGGTCGCCGCGGACGGCGTCACCGGGGTCGCGCTCGCGGCCGCGGGGACCGGCGCCGTCAGCGGCGTCGCCTTCGTGCGCCGTCAGCTCGGCCGCGCCCGGCCGCTGCTGGACCTCTCGCTGTTCCGCGCGCCGGTCTTCAGCGCCTCGGTGGCGGCGAACCTCCTGGGCATCTTCGCCTTCGTCGGCCTGCTCTTCTTCACCTCGCAGTACCTGCAGCTCGTCGTCGGCCTCTCGCCGCTGGCCGCGGCGCTGCACCTGCTGCCGAGCATGGTCGCCACGATCGGGACCGGCCTGCTCGCCGTCCGGCTGGCGCGTCGGTGGCCCCTGCACGTCCTCGTGCCGGCCGGGCTCGCGACGTCGGCGCTGGGCTACGTCCTCGCCACCCAGCTGGGCGGTGCCCCCGCCGCCGGCCTGCTCGTGGCGGCCTCGGTGCTCGTCGGGGCGGGCGTCGGCCTCGCCGAGACGCTGACGAACGACGCCATCCTCACCGCCGCGCCGGCGGACCGGGCCGGCGCGGCGTCCGCGGTCTCGGAGACGGCGTACGAGGTCGGGTCCGTGCTCGGCACCGCCGTGCTCGGCAGCGTGCTCGGCGCGGTCTACCGCGCGCATCTCGCGGTGCCGTACGCCGCGACGCCCGAGACGGCCGAGGCCGCGACGCAGACCCTCGGTGGTGCCGTCGAGGGCGCCCGCGCCCTCGGCGGCCCCGCCGGCGACGCCCTGCTCGCCTCGGCGCGGGACGCCTTCGCCGCCGGCGTCGACGTCACGGCCGCCATCGGGGCGGCCGTGGTCCTCGCCGCCGCGGCGCTCGTCGCGCTCGCGCTGCGCCCGCGCCGCGCCCGGGGGTGAGGCGCGCGGCGGTGAGGCGCGCGGCGGTGAGGCGCGCGGCGGCGCCACCGACGTGGCGGAGGGCGCCGGCCGGGTGAGGGCCCGTGCCCTCAGCCCGCTCCCAGGCGGTTCGTCCTACCCTTCGAGCATGTCGGCCACCGACCAGCGCGCCGCGGGCGAGCGGGACGCCCGTGACGCCGAGGGCAGCACGCCCGACGACGACCTCGTCGACGACGAGCTCCCCGAGGTCGAGCCGGTCATCGGTGACCGGGGGTTCGGCGTCCGGCTCGTCGTCGCGGGGCTCGTCGGGTTCGTCGCCGCCTTCGTGCTGACGGTCGAGCGCTTCGAGCTGGCCCTCGACCCGAGCTACGTGCCGTCCTGCAGCATCAACCCGGTCCTGTCCTGCGGCAGCGTCATGGAGACCGACCAGGCCGCCGTCCTCGGCTTCCCCAACCCGCTCATCGGCATCGCGTCCTTCGCGGTGCTGACGACGCTCGGCGTCGTCCTGGCCACCGGCGCGCGGCTGCCGCGGTGGGTGGGCCTCGGCCTGCAGGTCGGCGTGACGGCCGCCACGGCCTTCGTCGTCTGGCTCATCGGCCAGAGCCTCTACTCGATCAGCGCGCTCTGCCCGTACTGCATGGTCGTGTGGACGGTGGTCATCCCGCTGTTCTGGACGACGACCGCCCGCTCCCTCGAGCGCGGGGTGCTGCCCGCACCGCGCGGGGTCGCGTCGGCGGTCGTCGACCTGCGCGTGCCCCTCGTCCTGGTCTCCTACGCCGTCGTCGTCCTGCTCGTCGGCATCCGGTTCTGGGACTACTGGCAGACCCTGCTGCCGTTCGCCTGACGCGCGCACCGAGGCCCGCGAGGCGACCTGCAGAACCGAGAGCCCTCCGCGCGTCGCCGCAGGTGGCGGGCCTGCGGGCCGCAGCGGGCAGGACTTCTGCAGGTCGCCTCGCGCGGCCGTCGGGCGAGGCGGCGCTCGGCGCGGGGGCTCCCCGCCCTGCGGCACCATGGCGGCCGTGACCGACGCGCCTGCTGCAGCCCAGCCCACTCCGACCCCGCTGGCCGACGCGGGCATCCCGCTCGGTGCGCTCGACGGGCGCTACCGGGGCGCGGTCGCGCCGCTCGTCGAGCACCTGTCGGAGGCGGCGCTCAACCGGGAGCGCGTGCACGTCGAGGTCGAGTGGCTGCTGCACCTGACGGGCGTCGTCCCGGGCGCGCCCCGGCCGACGGACGAGGACGTCGACGCCCTGCGCGCGCTCGTCGACGGCTTCGACGCCGACTCCGTCGCGGAGCTCGCCGCCCTGGAGCGCGAGACGGCGCACGACGTCAAGGCCGTCGAGTACTACGTCGCCCGCCACCTGGAGGGCACGTCGCTGGAGGGCGCCGAGGCGCTGGTCCACCTGTGCTGCACGAGCGAAGACGTCAACAACCTCGCCTACGCGCTCATGGTCCGCGGCGCGGTGACGCAGGTGTGGCTGCCGGCCGCGACGGCGCTCGTGGACCAGCTCGCCGACCTCGCGCGCGCCACGGCCGAGGTGCCGATGCTGGCCCGCACGCACGGCCAGCCCGCGACGCCGACGACGCTCGGCAAGGAGCTCGCCGTCCTCGCGCACCGGCTGCGCCGCCAGCTGCGCCGGGTCGAGGGCGCCGAGTACCTGGGCAAGCTCAACGGCGCGACGGGGACCTTCGGCGCGCACGTCGCGGCGCTGCCCGACGTCGACTGGCCCGCGCAGGGCCGGGCCTTCGTCGAGCACCTGGGGCTCACCTGGAACCCGCTGACGACGCAGATCGAGTCCCACGACTGGCAGGCCGAGCTCTACGCCGACCTCGCGCGCTTCAACCGGGTGCTGCACAACCTGTGCACCGACGTCTGGAGCTACGTCTCCGTCGGCTACTTCCGCCAGCAGCTGGGTGCCCACGGCTCGACGGGTTCCTCGACGATGCCGCACAAGGTGAACCCCATCCGCTTCGAGAACGCGGAGGCGAACCTCGAGGTCTCGAACGCGCTGCTGGACGTCCTGGCGTCGACGCTCGTGACGTCGCGGCTGCAGCGCGACCTCACGGACTCCTCGATGCAGCGCAACATCGGCACCGCCGTCGGGCACTCGCTGCTCGCCCTCGACAACGTGCGCCGCGGGCTCGCCGGCCTCGACGTCGCCGAGGACGTCATGGCGCGCGACCTCGACGCCAACTGGGAGGTGCTGGGGGAGGCCGTCCAGTCCGTCATGCGCGTGCAGGCCGTCGCGGGGGTGCCCGGCATGGACGAGCCCTACGAGCGGGTCAAGGAGCTCACCCGCGGCCGCCGTGTCGACGCCCCGGCGATGCGCGCGTTCGTCGCCGGCCTCGGGCTGCCCGACGACGTCGCCGAGCGTCTCGCCGCGCTCACGCCCGCGACGTACACCGGGCTGGCGAGCCGGCTGGTGGACCAGCTGGGCTGAGCTCGCGGCCGGGCCATGCGACGGGATCCGTCCGCTCCGCCCCAGTTGTCGGTGCCCCGACGTACGGTCTGCGGGTCCAGCCCGGGGCGCAGGAGCCCCGGTCCGCACCTCAGCCCTGGAGCCTTCGTGACCCACGCACCCCGACGGGCCGGCCGCGCCGCTGCGGCCGCGCTCGCCCTGGCGCTCGCCGGCGCCACCACCGCCACCGTGCTCGCCGGACCCGCCGCGGCGGACCCGATCACCCGGACCGAGCCGGGCGACGGCGTCATGAGCTACGTCGTCAACACCGACGCGAGCCGTTCGGCCGTCGCCAAGGTGCGCGTCGCCGTGGCCCGCGCCGGCGGCAGCACGGTCGTCGACTACCCCGAGATCGGCGTCGTCGTGGCCCGCTCGGCGGACCCCGGCTTCCGGGACGCCGTCCTCGGCGGGCACTTCGCGTCGCTCGTCGACTCGGTCGGACCCACCCGCACCGCGCCCGTCGTCGAGGGCGTCCCCGGGCGGCTGCGCGGCCCGGGCGCCCACCCGCAGCGCACCGACCTGCGCGGCCTCGGCGGGCGCACGGCCGTGGACGTCGCGCAGGTCAACGTGCCGGACCCGGGCGAGGCCGTGCAGTACGACATGGCCGCGATCGGCGCGGACGACGCCAACGCGGTGGACCCCGGCAGCCCCGACGTCGTGGTCGGCGTGCTGGACGACGGCATCGACGACTCCCACCCCGACCTCGCGGGCCGCGTCGACCGCAGCCTGTCCGGCGACTGCACCGGCGGCGGCCGCTTCGACGGCAGCGAGGGCGCCTACCTGCCGTCCCCCGGCGCGTACCACGGCACCCACGTCGCGGGCACGATCGGCGCGGCCGACAACGGCCAGGGCATCGTCGGGGTCGCCCCCGGCGTCACGCTCGCCGCGGTCAAGGTCGTCAGCGACGAGGGCTACATCTTCCCGGAGTCGGCGATCTGCGGCTTCATGCACGCCGCGAGCGAGGGCTTCGAGGTCACGAACAACAGCTACTACGTCGACCCGTGGGAGTTCTGGTGCGACGACGAGGTGAACCAGGCCGCCGCCCGTGAGGCCGTCGAGCGCGCCGTCGCCTACTCCCAGGAGCAGGGCGTCGTGAGCGCCGCGGCGGCGGGCAACTCCAGCTACGACCTCGCGCACAAGACGACGAGCAGCTCGAGCCCCAACGACAGCACCCCGATCCCGAACCGCGACGTGACCGGCTGCGTCGACATGCCCACCGAGCTGCCGGGCGTCGCGACCGTGTCCTCGACGACGTCGGCCGGCACCCTCTCGGGCTTCTCGAACTACGGCGAGGGCGTGATCGACGTCGCCGCCCCGGGCAGCGCCGTCGTCTCGACCTTCCCGAAGAGCGTGTCGCCGTCCGGCTACGCGTCCATCTCCGGGACGTCGATGGCCTCCCCGCACGTGGCGGGCGTGCTCGCGCTCCTCGCCTCGACGCACCCGGACGCCTCGCCGGCCGAGCTGACGGCGCTGCTCGAGCAGCAGGCGACCGACACGGCGTGCCCGGCGACGTCCCCCGCGACGAAGCCGTGCACCGGGTCGACGCAGGACAACGCCTACTTCGGCGAGGGTCTCGTCGACGCGCTGGCGGCCGTGACGGTCGGCTGACGTGACGCCGGGCTGACCCGGGTACGACGGCGCCCGACCCCGCGGAGGGGTCGGGCGCCGTCGTCGTCCCGGGGTGCCTCGTCCCGGGGTGCCTCGTCCCGGGGTGCCTCGTCCCGGGGTGCCTCGTCCCGGGGTGCCTCGTCCCGGGGTGCTGTCGTCCCGGGTGCCGCCGCCCGAGGCGTGACGACCGGTGGGGCGTGCGCTCAGGCGGCGCGGTCGAGCAGCTGTCGGGCGAGGGCCGTGGCGACGACGTCGACGAGCGCGCCGAGCCGCCACAGCTCGGCGCGGTGCAGGCCGAGCCCGTGCTCCCGCACGAGCAGGACGCCGACGGGGTGGCGCCCCGCCCGCAGCAGCGCGGCACCGGCGCAGTGCCCCGACCCGTCCGGCCGCGGCAGCGGCTGGGTCGCCACGCGGGCGGGCGCCCCGGGGCGGACGGCGTCGGCGCCCGGGCCGGGCTCCGTGACCGCGACCGCCTCCAGCGCGCAGCCGTGCCGGTCGAGGTGGACGACGGCGGCCCAGTCGACGTCGAGCGCGGCGGGCGCGCCGTCGACGAGGGTGCGCGCGGCGTGCGCGGGGCGGGAGACGACCTGGGCGGCCAGCCCGAGCTCGGGGTGGCCGTCGGCGGCGTGCGCCGGCGCGCGGACACCCTCGACGACGACGCCCGCGGTGGCGGCGAGGCGGCTCTCCAGCCGCGAGAGGTGCGCCTCGTCGCGGACGTCGACGAGCACGTCGTCCACGGCGCGCCCGGCCTCCGAGCCGAGGACGCGGACGCCGACGACGTCGGCGCCGGTGGCGCCGACGGCCGAGGACAGGACGCCCAGGGACCCGGTCCGGTCCGGGACGACGACGCGCAGGCGAGCGAGCACGGGAGCCTCCCGGGCGGTGGGTCAGGAGGAGCGGCGCCGCGGCGGCGTCACCCGTCCGTGGATACCAGGTGCGGGCCACGGCGGCCAGGGGGAAAGCCCGGTCCCGGGGCAGCCCTTTCCGGGCCGCCTTTCCGGGGCCGCCTTTCCGGGGCAGCCTTCTCCGGGGCAGCCTTCTCCGGGGCGCCGGGGCCGGGGCAGCCGTGCTCCCGCCGGGAGAGGTGCGGACGCCTCGCCGACGTGCGCGCCCCCGGGCCCGGTGGCACGGTCGCCGCCATGCGTCAGACCTCCCCGCCCACCGTCGGCCCGCGCGCGCCGGCGTCCTTGCCGGCCGCCACCAGCAGCGCCGCCGCCACGAGCAGCCCCGCCGGCACGAGGAGCGCCCGGTGAGCCGCGTCGTCGTGACCGGGGCCGCCGGCAAGCTGGGCCGGGCGACCGTCGCCGAGCTGCGCGCGCACGGCTGGGACGTGCTGCCCGTGGACCGCGCCCCGGGCGCGGACCCGCCGGAGGGGCTGCTCGTCGTCGACCTCACCGACCAGGCGCAGGTCGTCGAGGTCGTCGGTGGCCGGACGGACGAGCGCGGGGGCACCGTCGACGCGGTCGCGCACCTCGCGGCGGTCCCCGCGCCGGGGGTCCTCCCGAACAGCGCCACCTTCACGAACAACATGACGGCGTCGTGGAACGTGCAGACCGCTGCCCGTGCGGCCGGCGTCGAGCACGTCGTGTGGGCCTCCAGCGAGACCGTCCTCGGCCTGCCCTTCGACGAGGCGCCCCCGTACCTGCCCGTCGACGAGCACTACCGGGCGCGGCCCGGCTCGACGTACTCCCTCGTGAAGACGCTCGAGGAGGAGATGGCGCACCACCTGTGCCGGTGGGACCCCGCGCTGACGATGGTGGGCCTGCGCTTCTCCAACGTCATGGAGCCCCACGACTACGCGCAGTTCCCGTCCTTCGACGCCGACCCGATGCTCCGGAAGTGGAACCTGTGGGGCTACGTCGACGCCCGTGACGGCGCGCAGGCCGTCCGCAAGGGGCTCGAGCTGGACCGCCCCGGGGCCCACGTGGCGATCGTCGCCGCGGCGGACACGGTGATGAGCCGCTCCAGCGCGAGCCTCGCGGCCGAGGTGTTCCCGGACGTCGAGGTGCGCGGCGACCTCGGCGAGCACGAGACCCTGCTCGGCATCGGGACCGCCCGCGAGCTGCTCGGCTTCGACCCGCAGCACTCCTGGCGCGACGAGGTCTGACGGCGGCCCCCACGCGGCTCGGGCACGGCCCCGGTCCGGCCCCCGCACGGCTGGGGTCCTCAGCCGTCGCCGGCGGGGGCCGATGACGGACCGCATGAGCACCGGTACCGCAGGCACGGCCGGCAGGCCGCCCGCCGACGACGTCGGCCCCCTCCGCCGCACCGAGGTGGACGGGGTCCCGGTCGTCTGGCGGGCGACGCCGGGTCCGCTGTCCGCGGGACTCGTCCTCGGCGTGGGGCGGCGCGACGAGGAGCTCGCCCGGGCCGGCACCACCCACCTCCTCGAGCACCTCGTCATGCACGAGGCGCGGTCGAGGGTGCTCAGCACGAACGCCTGCGTCGAGCTGGCGACGACGGAGTTCACGGCGACCGGTCGCCCCGACCGGGTGCGGGACTTCCTCCGGAAGGTCTGCGAGCTCCTCGCGGACCCCCCGGTCGAGCGCCTCGCGCTCGAGGCGTCGGTGCTGCTCGCCGAGGCCCGGGAGAAGGGGGGACCGGCCCTCCTGGGCACGGTGCACGGCGAGCGCTACGGCAACCGCGGGGCCGGCGGGACGGCGGTGCCCGACCCCGCCGTCCGTTCGATCACCGCGGAGGACGTCCGCGCCTGGGCCGCGCGCTGGGCGGTGCGGGGCAACGCGGCGCTCTGGCTGACGGGGCCGGTCCCCGACGGCCTGAGCCTGCCGCTGCCAGGCGGTGGCGCCCCCGTCGTGGACCGGTCCGAGCAGGTCCTCGGGGACTTCCCCGCCTGGGCCGCGTTCGAGGGCGCCCCCGTGGCGGTGTCGGCCGTCGTCCCGCACGGCACGGCCGGTGACCTGGCGGTCGTCGTCCTGGAGGACCGTCTGATGGAGGAGCTGCGCTACCGCCGCGGTCTCACCTACGACGTCGACGTCGCGTGGGACCGGGTCTCGGAGACCGAGCGGCACGTCCTGGTGTCGTTCGAGGTCGAGGAGGGCCAGGAGCACGGCGCCGTCACCGTCCTGAGGGACGTGCTCGGCGAGCTCGCCGCGCACGGCCCCCGTCCGGAGGAGCTGGCGGAGCACGTGGACGCCTGGTGCGGCGAGCCGGACGACGACGTCGAGCGGCTGGACGCGCTGGGGGAGGTGCAGCACGCCGCCGAGTGCCTCGTCCTGGGGTGGTCGAGCGCGACCGCGGACCGTCGGGACGCGGAGGCCCGTGCCCTGCGCCCCCAGGACGTCCGCGACGTCTGCCGCGCCGTCGAGCGGACGGCGCTCGTCGTGGTCCCCGAAGGGGTCGAGCTCGACGTGCGCGGGCTGCCGCGGCGTCCCGGGTGGTCGCCGGAGCAAGTCACGGGACGGGTCTTCCGGCCGCGCTGGTGGAAGGGGACCCCCGTGCGCGCCCGTCTCGTCGTCGGTGACGAGGGCGTCATGCTCGACCTCGGGGGAGACCGCCGGACGACCGTCCGGTGGGACGACGCCCTCGCGCTCGTCGAGGACGACAGCGAGGGCTTCACGCACCGGCTGGTCGGTGCGCGCGGCTTCTTCGTCCCCCTCGACGCCGGTGACTGGCTGGGGGGCCGTGCGGCGCTGCGGCTCGTGCAGCAGCGCGTGCCCGCCGGGCGGCAGGTGCGGGCGGACGTGCACAGCGAGCGACGACGCGACGGCTGAGCCGCCGCGGCGGCACCACGGTCCGGCACGGGCGCCGTCCGACCCGCGCGCGCTCGCCGCGTCCTCCCGGTGGCGGCACCAGGCCGTCCTCGACCCGGCCGGCCACCCGTCCTGCCTCTTCCCGCCCTGCCTCTTCCCGCCCGGGCCCGAGGACGCCGCCCCCGCCCGGGTCCGCGGCACGGCCCCGTGCCCACGGCGCGGGTGCGGCAGGGTGTCGGCCGTGGCGCAGCGCAGCGGGGTCGTCGTGGTGGGGAGCGCGAACGTCGACGTCGTGCTCGGCGTGGACGACGTGCCGCGCCCCGGGGAGACGGTGCTGGCGCGCTCGCGCACCGAGCACGTCGGCGGGAAGGGCCTCAACCAGGCGGTCGCCGCGGCGCGGGCCGGTGCCGCGACGACCTTCGTGGGCGCCGTGGGTGACGACGCCGGCGGGCGGCGGCTGCGGCAGGTGCTCGCCGAGGAGGCGGTCGACGTCCGCTGCCGGGTCGTGGGCGAGCCGTCCGGGACGGCGTTCGTCACGGTCGCGGCCGGCGGCGAGAACGCGATCGTCGTGGACGCCGGCGCGAACGCGGGCCTGGTGGACCTGACCGACGACGAGCTGGACGCGGTGCGCGGCGCCGGGCACCTGCTCTGCCAGCTCGAGGTGCCGCTGCCGACCGTGGTCGCCGCGGCGCGGGCGGCGTCGTCCGCCGGGGGCGTCGTCGTGCTGAACCCCTCACCGGTGCAAGCGCTCCCGCCCGACCTGCTCGTGGCGGTCGACGTCCTGGTCGTCAACGAGCACGAGGCGGCCGAGCTCGCCGGCGGCTCCGGACGGTCCGGCGCCGACGGGTCCGTCGTCGAGAGGGCACGACCGCTGGCCCGGCGCCTGCTCGAGGACGTGCCGGCCGTCGTGGTGACCCTCGGTGCGCGCGGGGCGCTCGTGGCCGTCCGCGGTGGTGGGCCCGACGGCGTCCACGTCCCGGGGCTGGAGGTCGAGGCCGTCGACACCACCGGCGCGGGGGACGTCTTCAGCGGGGCGCTCGTCGCGGGGCTGGAGGTGGCCCGGACGCGTCGGGCGGCCGGGGAGGCGCCCGGGATGACGCCCGGGAAGACGCCCGGGGAGGACGTGTCGGACGAGGACGTCCTCCGGGGGGCAGCGCGGTTCGCGACCGCGGCGGCCGCCTGGTCGGTCCGCTCGCACGGGGCCGCGTCGTCCGCGCCCCGCCGCGGCGACGTCGAGGCGCTGCTCGGCTCACCCGGCTGAGGGGCGGGCGTGCGACGAGTCGAACACGTGTGCGAACCTGCCGTGCGTGGGCGGTGGGTGGTCGAGCAGCCGGGCGGCGGACTTCCGCCGTTCGCTCGCCGGTGCCCACGACCACGACGAGCCCGACGACGAGCCCGGCTCGGCGCGGGGGTCCCGGCGGGGCTCGCACTGCTGGGTGCTCATGCCGGACGAGGAGCCGATGCCCGGCGTCGTCGCGGCCTGGCGGCGCGACCCGTCGGGGGCCTGGGAGGGCCGGGTCGCGTACCTGCTCGGGGACGGCGGGACGTCCGGCGTCGTCCTCGGCTGGCTGCCCGCCTCGTGCCTGCGGCCCTACCGGTCCTGACCGTGCCCCCGCCCCGTCCCCCGTGCGGGGACCAGGCCGCTCAGGGGGAGCGGCGGTACTCCAGCTCGGGGCGCCCGGCACCGCCGTAGCGGGGACGGCGCTCGGCGGAGCCGGCCTCGACGAGGTGCTCGAGGTAGCGCCGGGCCGTCACGCGGCCGACGCCGAGGCGGGCGGCGACCTCGCCGGCGGACGCCGGGCCCCCGGCCAGCACGCCGGCGACGGCGGCGAGCGTCTCCTCCGCCAGACCGGACGGGCGCTCGTCCCCGCCGCCGACGAGGTGGCCGGCCAGGGCGCGGTCGACGTCGGCCTGCGTGAGCGCCGCGCCGCCGTCGTCGTCCGCCCGGCCGCGCGAGAGCGCGTACCGGCGCAGCCGCTCGCGCAGCGCCGCGGCCGCGAAGGGCTTGAGCAGGTACCCGACGACCCCGAGCGACGTGGCGGCGCGCACCACCGAGAGCTCGCGGGCCGACGTCACGGCGAGGACGTCCGTCCACCGCCCGGCCGCGCGCAGCGCGCGCACGACGTCCAGGCCGGGCCGGTCGGGCAGGTGCATGTCGAGCAGGACGAGGTCGACGACGGCCCCCTCCGGCCCGCGCAGGCGTGCGAGCGCGTCCGCCGCCGTCGCCACGGGCTCCAGCGCCCGGAAGCCCGGCGTCGCGTCGACGTGGTGGCGGTGCGCCGCGGCGGCGACCGGCTCGTCCTCGACGACGAGCACCACGAGGTCGGCCGGGCGGGGCGACGTCCCGCCGGGCGCCCCGCCCGCCGCGGGCCCGGCGGTCACGCCGCCCCTCCCGCGGTGGCGGGCGCGGCTGCGGCGGCGCGCCCGGCGGGCAGCACGACCGCGAAGCGGGCGCCGCCGAGGTCGGAGCGGGTGACGGCGACCTCGCCGGCGTGGCGGTGCACGGCCTGCCCGACCAGCGCCAGCCCCAGCCCGCGCCCCTGCGGCCGCTCGTCGTCGGCCTTCGTCGACCACCCGCGCCGGAAGGCCCGCGCGGCGTCGTCGGGCGCGAGCCCCGGGCCGGAGTCGTCGACCTGGCACCGCAGGGCGCCGTCCGCGTCGGTGCGCAGCAGGACCCGGACGACGGCGCCGAGCGGCCGCGGCCGGGCGGCCGCCGCGTCGACGGCGTTGTCGAGGAGGTTGCCCGCGACCGTCAGCACGTCGCGCACGGGGACGCCGGCGCGGGCGAGGTCGCCCTCGTCCAGCTGGCTGCCGTCGGCGACGACGAGCTCGACCCCGCGCTCGGCCGCCCGCGCGCTCGCCCCCAGGAGCAGGGCGGCGACGACGGGCTCGCCGACGGCGCCGACGACGCGGTCGGTCAGCGCCTGGGCGGCGGCGAGCTCGTCGGTGGCCAGCTCGACGGCCTCCGCGCCGCGGCCCAGCTCGACGAGCGCGACGACGGTGTGGAGCCGGTTCGCGAACTCGTGCGCCTGGCTGCGCAGCGCGTCGGCGAGCGAGCGCGTCGTCTCCAGCTCGTCGGTCAGCGCGAGCAGGTCGGTGCGGTCGCGCAGCGTCACGACCCGGCCGCCGGCGCCCGCCGGTGCGCCCGCGGCCGGCCGCGCCGTCCGGGCCGAGGCGACGAGCACGCGCTGCTCGGTGAGCACGACCTCGTCGTCGAGCTCGGCGGTGCCGTGGGCGTCGGCGGGGCCCTCGAGCACGCGCACGAGCCCGGCGGCCAGCCCGAGGTCGCCGGGGGTGCGCCCGAGCACCTCGTCGTCGGGCGGCAGGTCCAGCAGGGCGCGGGCGGCGTCGTTGACGAGCCGCACCCGCCCGGCGTCGTCGAGCAGGACGAGGCCCTCGCGCACCGAGCGGAGCACCGCGTCGTAGGTGGTGACCAGGCGCGCCAGCTCGGGCCCCGCGAGGCCGAGCGTGATCCGCCGTGCCCGCCGCGCGACGAGGGCCGAGCCGCCGACCGCCAGCACCAGCACCCCCAGCCCGGCGAGGGCGATGACGCGCAGGTCGGCGGCGAAGCCCTGGCCGAGCTGCGCCACCGTGATCCCGGTGGAGACCAGCGCGACGACGTCGCCCGTCGTGCCGTCGGCGCGCACGGGCACCACCACGCGCACCGAGGGGCCGAGCGTGCCGGTGTACGTCTCCACCACGGTGCCGCCGGCGAGGGCGCCGGCGCGCGTGCCGAGGTAGGTGCGCCCGACCTGCGCGGGGTCGGGGTGCGTCCAGCGGGTGCCGTCGGGGGCCATGACGACGACGAACGACGTCCCCGTCTCGCGGCGGACCTGCTCGGCGAAGGGCTGGAGCTCGGCGCTCGCCTCCGTCGCCGCGACCCCCGAGACGGCGACGTCGCGCACGTCGGGGGAGTCGGCGACGCTCGTCGCGACGGCGGCGGCGCGCGCCGCCGCGCTCTCCCGGGCGTCGCGGCGGGCGTCGAGCGCGGCGAGCGCCACGGCCGTCGCCACGAGCAGGAGCACGACGAGCACCTGCCACCACATGAGGTGCGCGGCGACGCTGCGGGGCGCTCGCGGGGGCCTGCTCACGGGGTCATCCTCGCGCTCGCCCGGGCGTCCGACGCCCGGCCACGACGCCCCCGCGTGGACGCAAGGAACGCAAGCGCGCACGCCGGCGCCGGAGGCTGCACGATCTCGCCCCGGACCGCCCGGGCGCCGCTGGTCGGACGCCGGGCCACGCACGTTCTCGACGAGGAGACGCCCCATGGCGACGCAGCCACCGCCGGTCGACCGGCAGCAGACCCCCACCGCCGCGCCGGCGAGGCGGGACCGGACCCACTGGCTCTACATCGCGGTCGTCGTCGCCGTCGTCCTCGGCGCCACCGTCGGCCTCACCTTCCCCGACGCGGGCGTGGCGCTCAAGCCCATCGGCACGGGGTTCGTCAGCCTCGTGAAGATGATGATCTCGCCGGTCATCTTCTGCACCATCGTCCTCGGCATCGGCTCGATCCGGGCTGCGGCCCAGGTGGGGAAGGTCGGCGGGCTCGCTCTCGGCTACTTCCTCGGCATGTCGACGCTGGCGCTGGCCATCGGCCTCGTCGTCGGCAACATCGTCCAGCCGGGTGCGGGCATCGACTACTCCGGCTCGACCTACCAGGTGGAGGGCAGCGGGGAGGACGGCGAGGGCGGGACGCTCGGCTTCCTCCTCGGCATCATCCCGACGACGCTCGTCTCGCCGCTGACCGGCGACTCGGTGCTGTCCACGCTGTTCGTCGCCATCCTCATCGGCTTCGCCGTGCAGGCGCTGGGCGGGACCGGCCAGGCGGCGCTGCGCGGCATCGCGGTCTTCCAGAAGGTCGTCTTCAAGGTCCTCGCGATGATCATGTGGGTGGCCCCGATCGGCGCCTTCGGGGCGATCGCCGGTGTGGTCGGGGAGACGGGCTGGGACGCAATCCGCGGCCTCCTGCTCGTCATGCTCGCCTTCTACGTCACCTGCCTCATCTTCATCTTCGTCGTCCTCGGCGCGCTGCTGCGGGTCGTCACGGGGCTGAACGTCTTCTCGCTGCTGAAGTACCTCGGTCGTGAGCTGCTGCTCATCGTCTCGACCTCGTCGTCGGAGACGGCCCTGCCGCGCCTCATCGCCAAGATGGAGCACGCCGGCGTCGACCGGTCCGTCGTCGGCATCACCGTGCCGGTCGGGTACTCCTTCAACCTGGACGGCACGGCCATCTACCTGACGATGGCGTCCCTGTTCATCGCCGAGGCGACCGGGGCGCCGTTCAGCATCGGCGAGCAGGTCTCGCTGCTCGTCTTCATGATCATCGCCTCGAAGGGGGCGGCCGGCGTCACCGGCGCCGGGCTGGCGACCCTCGCCGGCGGCCTGCAGAGCCACCGCCCCGACCTCGTCGACGGCGTCGGCCTCATCGTCGGCATCGACCGGTTCATGTCCGAGGCGCGCGCCCTGACCAACTTCTCCGGCAACGCCATCGCGACGGTCCTCATCGGGCACTGGACCGGGGCGCTGGACAAGGACCAGATCCGCCGCGTCTTCGCCGGCGACGACCCCTTCGACGAGTCGCGCATGGTCGACGACCACGGCCCGACGTCCGCGCCGAGCGCCGACCCGGTCGCCGTCACGAACGCCCGCACCCCGGAGGCCGGCACGCCGCAGGACATGGAGCGCACCCCGCGCTGAGCCGCCCGCCGCCGCGCCGAGGCGGAGCGGCGGCGGTCAGGTCGCGGGGACCCGGACCGGGGCACCCGTGCGCAGCGACTCCTGCGCGGCGTCGGCGACGCGGGAGGCGGCGACGGCGTCGGCGGGCGTGCAGGGGTTCTCGCGCTCGCCGCGCGCCAGCTCGCAGAACGCGGCCACCTCGGCGCGGTAGGCGTCGGCGAACCGCTCGGCGAAGGTCGGGTGCGTCGGTCCGGCGGGGAAGGTGACGCCCGGCTCGGCGGAGCGCACCGCGGCCCGGTCGTCGAGGCCGACGACGAGCGTGCCCTTCGAGCCCTGCAGCTCGGTGCGGACGTCGTGACCCGCGCCGTTGTAGCGCGAGGCCGTGACGACGGCGAGCAGACCGCTGCTCATGGTGCAGACCGCCAGCGCCGTGTCGACGTCCCCGACCGCGCCGATCTCCGGGTCGCCGAGGTTGCTGCCGCGGGCCCAGACCTCGACGACCTCCTCGCCGGTGAGCCACCGCAGGACGTCGAGGTCGTGGACGCTGACGTCGCGGAACAGGCCGCCCGACGTGGCGAGGAAGGCGACGGGCGGCGGCGACGCGTCGCACGTCGTGCTCCGCACGCTGTGCAGCCAGCCGAGCTCGCCCGCCGCGAGCGCCCGGCGGGCCTCGAGGTAGCCGGCGTCGAACCGGCGCTGGTGACCCATCTGCACGACGCCGCCGGCGGCGGCCACGTGCTCGAGGACGGGCAGCGACGAGGGGACGTCCGGCGCGACGGGCTTCTCGCAGAGCACGGGCAGCCCGGCGTCGACGCCGGCGCGCACGAGCTCGGGGTGGGCGGCGGTCGCCGCGGCGACGAGCAGGCCGTCCACCTGCCCGAGGAGCTCCGCGACGGAGGCGGCCGCCTCGGCGCCGACGGACGCCGCGACCCGCTCGGCCTGCCCGGGGAGGGCGTCGGCGAGCAGGACCCGTTCGACGCCGGGCGTCTGCACGGCGTTGCGGGCGTGCATCGCCCCGATCCGACCGGTGCCGACGACGCCGAGGACGAGGCCGCGACCGGCGGCTGCTGCGCTCATGCGCTGATCATGTCCTGACGACAGGTGCAGCGCACGGACCGCCGGGGGCGTGCCGCTCCGGGGCCACGCGCCCGGGGGAACCGTCGGGGACCCCGCCGCCGTCCAACGGCTCCCGGCGACCGCCGGGCGGACGACGGGCGGACGACGGGGAGGACCGATGGGCCACCAGCGGGCGGGCGGGACGACGGGCTGCGGGCCGGGGGCGGGGCCCGCGGGCGGACGACGGCGGGAGCGGCGGGCCCTCCCGCCGCTGGTCGCGGTGCTGGCCACCGTGGTGCTCGTCGTGGCGGGCTGCACGGGTGGCGCGGGGAGCGGGGCGTCCGACGCCGCGGGCGCCGGCGGCGACGAGGCGGCCGCCGACGCGGCGTCGACGCCGGGTCGGGCCGCCGACGGCTCCCTCTCGGGGGTCGAGCTCCCCGGCGCGCGGGAGGTCGTCCGTACCGCGGCGCTGGCCCTCGCCGTCGACGACGTCCCGGCGGCGGTCACCTCGCTCGGCCGCGTGGCGGCGGGGGCGGGCGGGCTCGTGAGCTCCAGCAGCACGTCGGCGCCCCCGGACGGGCCGGCGACGGCGCAGGTGCGGCTGCGGGTGCCCTCCGAGCGGCTCGACGCCGTCCTCGAGGACGTGGCGACGCTCGGGCGGACGAGCGAGCGCACGACGTCGTCGAGCGACGTCACGGCCGAGGTGGCGGACGTGGGGAGCCGGGTCGCCTCCGCCGAGGCGGTCCTGGCCGCCTTCCGGGCGCGGCTCTCCGCGGCGGAGGACCTCGACGACGTCCTCGCCCTGGAGTCCGAGATCGCCACCCGCGAGGCCGACCTCGAGGCGCTGCAGGCGCGGCAGCGCGCACTCGCGGACCAGGTGGCGCTGGCGACGCTCGACGTCGCGCTCACCGCCTCGGCGCCCGTCGCGGCCGCCGGTGCGCCGGGGTTCGTCGGCGGCCTCGGCGGCGGGTGGCGCGCCCTGGTGGCGGTGGGCGGGGCCGCGGCCACCGCGGCGGGCGCCGTCCTGCCGTTCGCGGCGGTGGCCGCCGTCGTCGTGGTGCCGCTGCTCGCGCTGCGGCGACGACGGGGGCGGCGCACGGCCGCCTGAGGGGCGCGGCCACGGGTCAGGTGGTGGCGGCGTCGACGAGCCAGGTGACGCCGAACCGGTCGGTGAGCACCGGGCGGTGGGCGGGGACGCGGCCGCGGGAGGCGCGGTCACAGCACGACGAGCAGGACGGCGGTGATGACGCTGCCGAGCAGGAAGTAGGGGGTGTTGAGCAGTCCGTAGCGGATCGGGTGGGGGAAGTTGGGGTTGATGGCGATGGTGAAGGTCATCGAGACGAGGTAGCCGACGCCGACGAGGACGCCGAAGACGACGGCGTCGGTGACGGTCTGCAGGTCCAGGGCGGCGACGAGGACGGCGCTGGTCAGGACCAGCAGCACGGTGGTGACCAGGGGACCGACGGCGTCCACGGTGCGCCGGGGGGCCGGAGGGGCGTCCTGGCGGCCCAGCGCGGCGAGGTACTGGCGGGGCACGAGCACCATGAAGTACAGGGCGCCGAGCCCGGCGAAGACGACGACGGACACGAGGACGCCGAGCCAGCTGATCTGGTCGAGGCTGGACAGGATCACGGGACTACCTCCGGACGGTGGGGTGGTGGGCAGGAAGGACCGGGGCCGCCTGCTCGCGGGCGAGGGTGGCGGTGCGGGCGGGACGGGGGTGTGGCGTGGTGGGGCCCGGTCGGCCGTCCTCAGCCGGTGGGGCCGGACCCCCGCAGGGCGGGCAGCAGGACCCCGTCGAGGACCGAGAGCAGGAACTCGCGGGTGATGGGCTGCTGCTGGACGCAGGCGCGCGCCGCGCACAGCTGCGGGACGAGCCGGGAGAGGACGTCGACGTCGACGTGCTCGCGGGGGAACTCGCCCCGGTCCAGGGCGCGCTCGATCAGGACGCGGTTGGCGCGCTCCCACGTCCCGAAGCCCACCTCGTCGGCCGCCGCGCCCAGGCGCGGCTCGCGGGCCGTCATGGCGGCCAGGGAGGCCAGCACCCTCAGCCGCCGGCCGCCGTCCTCGAGCGTCTCGGCCCGCATCAGGCCGGTGATGTCCCCGCGGAGGGACCCGGTGTCCGGGAGGTGGTCCAGGTCGACGTCGCCGCTCTCCATGCGGGCCACGGCGTCCAGCACGAGGTCGACCTTGGACGGCCAGCGCCGGTACATCGTCGCCTTGCCGGCCCGGGCGCGGGCGGCGACGGCGTCCACCGTCATCCCGTCGAACCCGGTCTCGACGAGGACGTCGAGGGCGGCGTCCAGGATCACGCCGTCGCGGCTCTCGTCGCGCCGGCGGCCGCCGCGGGCCGGGCGTCCGCTCGTCGTCTGCGTCATACCAGTAACAGTACCGGGCGGTTCCGGATCTGACAAGTTCCGGAACCGCCCGGTACTCTGATCGCCGCCGCGACCGTCAGCCCCGCCGCCTGCCCGAGGGACTCTCGCTCGGGGCGACGTCCGGACCCCCTGCCACCGAAGGAGCGACCACGGCGATGAGACGACGAGCCACCACCCCCGCCCCCGAGACGGGTGCTCCGGCGCCCCACGAGCGCCCGGGCTGGGTCGACGACGAGCTCTACCCCTTCACGAGCCGGTTCCTCGACGTCGACGGCCACGTCGTGCACCACGTGGACGAGGGACGAGGCCCGGTGCTGCTGATGCTGCACGGCAACCCGACGTGGTCCTTCCTGCACCGCCGCGCGATCGCGGGCCTGCGGACGGACCACCGCTGCATCGCCGTGGACCTGCCCGGCTTCGGCCTGTCCACCGCCGCACCCGGGTACACCTCGACCCCCGAGGAGCACGCCGAGGTGGTCCGGGCCCTGGTCACCCGGCTCGACCTGCACGACGTCACGCTCGTCACCCACGACTGGGGCGGGCCGATCGGCCTCGACGCCGCCACCCGGGACCCCGACCGCTACGCCCGGGTGGTCGTCGCCAACACCTGGGCGTGGCCGCTGCGGGGTGGGCTCCGCCTGGAGGTGTTCTCCCGACTCATGGGCGGACCTCTGGGCCGGTTCCTGGTGCGTCGGTTCAACCTCTTCGTCACCGCGGGCATCCCCCGGGGCCACCACCGCCGCCGGCCGGACGAGGCCGAGATGCAGCACTACCGCGACGCCCTGGGCACCCCCGAGCGTCGTCTGGGCAGCTCCGTGCTCCCCGGCGCCTTCGTCCGCAGCCGTCCCTTCCTGCGCGAGCTGGCCGGACGGCTGCACGTGCTCGCGGACCTCCCCACGCTCGTGGTGTGGGGCGACCGGGACGCCGACCTGGGTGAGCCCGAGCTGGAGCGGTGGCGGCGGCTGCGCCCGACCGCCGACGTGGTCGTGCTCCACGACGTGGGCCACTACCTGCAGTCGGACGCCCCCGAGGAGTACCTCGCGGCGCTGCGCGGGTGGTTGCGCGCGACCGGGTGATGCGCCGGACCTCGGCCCTGCCGCCCTGCTGGCCCTCCACGACGAGCAGCTGCGCACCGACGCCGCCCGTGACGGCGCCGAGCTCTCGAGCCCGACGTCGCGCAGGCGACCCGGCGGGTGCCGCCTGCGGGACGTCGGACTCGGACGGCGACGTCGGACTCGTGCGGGTCCCGGGGGGCCCGGGCGCCGGGTCCCCGGGACGACGGCTCGCCGTCTCGCCGGCTCAGCGGGTGCGCGGCTCGTCCGGCTGCGGGCGCGCGCGGTCGAGCAGGCGGGACAGGACGATGACGGACTCGGTGGCGTCGACGTCGAGCTCGTCGCGCACCCGGGCCAGGGCCCGCTCGAGGTGCTGGACGTCGCGCGCGAGCAGCCGCAGCAGGGCGTCGGCGCGGCCGGTCACCGTCACCGCCTCGACGACTTCGGGGATGCCGACGAGCCGGCGGCGCAGCTCGGCCGGGGCGACCGGGCCCTGGCAGCGCACCTCGACGTAGGCCTCGGTGCCCCAGCCGAGGGCGGCGGGGTCGACGACGGCGGTGAAGCCCCGGACGGCGCCGGTCGCGACCAGCCGGTCGACGCGGCGCTTGACCGCGGGCGCCGACAGGCCCACCTCGGCGCCGACCTCCGCGAACGTCGAGCGCGCGTCGCGCACCAGGCACCGCAGCACCGCCTCGTCGAGCGCGTCCACCGGTCTCCGCCCCCTGCCTCCGCCCGTCCCCCGCGCTGCCGCAACGTACCGCCGCGGGAGGCGGGACGACGCAACGCATCGCCGCCTGTGCGCACGGCAACGGCCTTGGCCGCCGCTCCCGACGCCTCGTAGCGTCCGCTCGTGACCGAGACCTCCCTCCCGCCCGTCGCGCCCGGGACGGCCGTGCCCGCCCCGCGCGCCGAGGCGGTCCTCGCCCCGGAGGGACTGCCGGCTGCGCTGCCGCCCCGGCGGGCGACCCCGCGGCGGTACGCCATGTGCCGCCCCGACCACTTCGCGGTGCGGTACGCCATCAACCCGTGGATGCACCCGGGCGACCCGGTGGACCGCGACCTCGCCGTCGCGCAGTGGGAGGCGCTGCGGCAGACCTACCTCGACCTCGGCCACGTCGTGGAGGTCGTGCCCGGGCTGCCCGAGCAGCCGGACATGGTGTTCGCGGCGAACGGCGGGGTCGTGCTGGGCGGCCGGGCCCTCGGGGCCCGCTTCGCCCACGTCGAGCGTGCCGCGGAGGGGCCGGCCTTCGCCGCCTGGCTGCGTGCCCGCGGCGTGCCGGTGCACGAGCCCGAGCACGTCGGCGAGGGCGAGGGCGACTTCCTCGTCGTGGGGGACCGTCTCCTCGCCGGGACGGGGTTCCGCACCGCCCCGGCCGCGCACGAGGAGGCCGCCCGGGTCCTCGACGCCGAGGTCGTGCCGCTGCGTCTCGTGGACCCGCGGTACTACCACCTCGACACCGCGCTCGCCGTGCTCGCGGACGACGACGTCGCCTACGTGCGCGGCGCCTTCGACCCCGACGCGCTGGCGACCCTGGAACGGCTCTACCCGCACGCGCTCGTCGTGGGGGAGCAGGACGCCGGCGTCCTCGGCCTCAACGCCGTCTCCGACGGCCTGCACGTCGTCCTGCCCGCCGCGGCGACGCGGATGGCCGCCGACCTGGCGGCGCGCGGCTACGTCCCCGTCCCCGTCGACCTCTCGGAGCTGCTCAAGGGCGGCGGCTCGGTCAAGTGCTGCACGCTCGAGCTGCGCGGGTGACCCGCGCGGGCGGTGGGGCCCCGTCCGGGTGACCGACGCGACCGGCTCGTCCCCGTGCGTCTACGGTGCGTGACCGCACGACCGTGCCGGGTGTCGTCGTGGACGCCGGGCGCGACGTCCGAGAGGTCCTCGGGCGCGGGGGAGGTGGGCAGCGGTGCCGGACGGTCACGAGGGGCGACGGCCCGCCGGCAGCCGCGTCGTCGTCTGGCGCGACGAGCTCCTGCCCTCGTCGGAGACCTTCATCGCGAACCAGGTCGGGGCGATGACCCGCTGGGAGCCGCTGCTCGCGGGCCTGTACCGGCGCCCGAGCCTGCTCGACGTGGACCCGGCGCTCGTCGTCGCCGGCTCCGGCCGGGTCGCCGGGGTCCACCGCCGGTGGGTGCGGGCCAGCGGGCGCAGCCGTCGGCTCGACGCGCTGCTGCGGCGCCCCGGCGTCCGTGTCGTGCACGCGCACTTCGGCCGTGACGGCATGCTCGTCGCCCCGGCCGCCCGGCGCGCGGGCCTCCCGCTCGTCGTGACCTTCCACGGCTACGACGTGACGCGCCTGCCCGAGGAGCCCGGCACCGGGCCCGCCTACCGTCGTGGCCTGCGCGGGCTGTTCAGCCAGGCGTCGGCGCTCGTCGCCGTCTCCGGCTACGTGCGGGCTCGGCTGCTCGCGCTGGGTGCCCCGCCCGCGAAGGTCGTCGTGCTCCCCGTGGGCACGTCGCTGGGGGCGAGGCCGGTGGGTCGGGAAGCGTTGCGGCGCATCCTGTTCGCCGGTCGTCTGGTCGAGGTCAAGGGGGTCGCGGACCTCCTGGACGCGGTGGCGCTGCTGCCGCCGGGGCTGCGCGACGTGCCGGTCGACGTCGTCGGCGACGGTCCTCTGCGGGCGCCGCTCGAGGAGCGGGCCCGGGCGCTGGGTCTCGACGCCCGCTTCCACGGCGTCCTCAGGTCGGACGACCTCGCGGTCGAGCGGGCCCGCGGGGGTGTCTACTGCGGCCCCTCCCACCGGAGCTCCGCGGGCGACTCCGAGGGTCTCGGCATGGTCTTCCTGGAGGCCGCCGCCGCCGGTCTGCCGGTGGTCGCCTACCGCCACGGCGGGGTGCCCGAGGCCGTCGACGACGGCGTCTCCGGTCTGCTCGCGCCGGAGGGGGACGTCCCCGCGCTGTCCGCCGCGCTCGCGCGGGTCCTGTCCGACAGCGGGCTCGCGGCCTCGATGGGCGCGGCGGGACGGCGGCTCGTCGAGGAGCGCTACGACGTCGAGTGCTGCACGGCCGCGCTGGAGGACCTCTACGACCGTGTCGCCGCGGGCGCCGGCCGCTGAGGGTCACCGTCAGCGGTCGACGAGCGTCGTCGCGAACTCGTAGCACGAGGCCCGGTAGACGTGGGCGCCGTGCTCGACCGCCGTGCCGTAGTCGTCGAAGGCCGTCCGCTCCATCGTCAGCAGCGCCGCCCGCGGGGTCTCGTCGAGCAGCGCGGCCTCTCGCGTGCTCGCCAGCCGGGCGCCGATGCGCTGGTGGGCGACCCGCAGGTGCACGCCCTGCGCCCGCAGGTGCTGGTAGAGGCCGTGGTCGGCCAGGTCGCCCTCGGTGACCGAGAAGCGCCCCGGCAGGTGGTTGGTCAGCAGCGCGAGCGGCTCGCCGTTCGTCCGGCGCAGCCGGACGACGCGGGTCGTGGCCTCTCCCTCCGCCAGCCCGAGCGCCGTCGCCACGTCCGGCGCCGCCGGCTCGCGGACCAGCTCGAGGACCTCCGTGGTGGGGGTCCCGCCGGTCCGGGCGAGGTCGTCGAAGAGGCTGGTGAGCTCGACCGGGCGGCTCACGTGGGACTGCACGACCTGCGTGCCGACCCCGCGCTTGCGCACGAGCATCCCCTTGTCCACCAGCTCCTGGACGGCGCGGCGGACGGTCGGGCGCGAGAGCCCGTAGCGGTGCGCCAGCGCGATCTCGTTCTCCAGGCGGGTCCCCGGCGGGAGCAGGCCACCGCTGATGGCCGCCTCCATCGCCTGCGAGAGCTGGAAGTAGAGCGGGGTGGGGCTGGACCGGTCCACGTCGAAGGGCGGCGCGGACGGGGCGGCGGGTGCCGGCACGGGGACCTCCTCGGCTCGTCCGCGGCTCCGGTGCGCACGGTGCTCGGCAGCATGCCAGACGGCCGCGGTCCCGTGACGACGACGAGCCAACGCGTCGTCACTATGACAGCACAAAGTCTTGACAGGACCCGCGACGCGCGAGCAGGGTGCGTGCCGTGAGCGAGACCGAGGTGCTGGTGCTCGGCCGCAGCGGGGTGGACCTCTACCCGCTGCAGTCGGGGGTGGGGCTCGAGGAGGTCGAGACCTTCGGCAAGTACCTCGGCGGGAGCGCGGCCAACGTCGCCGTGGCGGCGGCGAGGCTGGGACGGCGCACCGCGCTCGTCACCGGCGTGGGCGACGACCCCTTCGGCCGCTTCGTCCGCCGGGCGCTGCGCGACCTCGGCGTCGACGACCGGCACGTCGTCGTGGACGACGCGCACCTCACGCCGGTGACCTTCTGCGAGCTCTTCCCCCCGGACGACTTCCCGCTCTGGTTCTACCGCCGCCCCACCGCCCCGGACCTGCAGGTGCGCCCCGAGGACCTCGACGCGGACGCCGTCCGGGACGCAGACCTGTTCTGGTGCACCCTCACCGGGCTCAGCGAGCTCCCCAGCCGGGAGGCGCACCACGCGGCGTGGGGGGCCCGTGGCCGGCGGGGGCTCACCGTCCTGGACCTGGACCACCGGCCGATGTTCTGGGCGTCCGAGGACGACGCGTCGCGGGAGGTCTCGCGGGCGCTGGAGCACGTCGGCGTCGCCGTCGGCAACCGGGAGGAGTGCCGCGTCGCCGTCGGGGAGACCGACCCCGACCGCGCGGCGGACGCCCTGCTCGAGCGCGGCGTGGAGCTCGCCGTCGTCAAGCAGGGACCTCTCGGGGTGCTGGGCAAGACGCGCGAGGAGCGCGTCGTCGTGCCCCCGACGCCGGTCGACGTCGTCAACGGGCTCGGCGCCGGCGACGCCTTCGGGGGCGCGCTGTGCGACGGCCTGCTCGCGGGGCTGGACCTGCCGGACGTGCTGCGCCGCTGCAACGCCGCCGGCGCGATCGTCGCCTCCCGGCTCGAGTGCTCGACGGCCATGCCGACGCGCGAGGAGGTCGACGCGCACGTGCGCGCGGCCGCCGCCGCCGCGCCGGCGGAGGAGGTGGGTTCCCGTGCCTGACGCCGCGGGCCTCGCGGTCGGGGCCGGGCCCGGGGCGCCCGTCCCGCGGGACGTGGCCGCGCCGCTGTGCCGGACCTACGAGGAGGTCACCGAGCTGCGGGCCCGCGACCCCCGCGCCGTCCGGCGCGCCCTCGACGCCCGGGGCCGGAGGCCGTCCTTCGTGCCGGCCGACGGCCGCCTCATGCTCGTCGCGGCGGACCACCCGGCGCGGGGCGCGCTCGCCGCGCAGGGGCGGCCGACCGCCATGCACGACCGCCGGGAGATGCTCGACCGGCTGCGCACCGCCCTCGCGCGACCGGGGGTGGACGGCCTGCTCGCGACGGCGGACGTCGCCGAGGACCTGCTCCTGCTCGGCGCCCTGGAGGACAAGGTCGTCGTCGCCTCGATGAACCGCGGCGGTCTCGCCGGCTCCGCCTTCGAGCTCGACGACCGGATGACGGGCTACGACGTCCGCGGGGTGGTCGAGGCCGGTTTCGACGCGGCGAAGATGCTCAACCGCGTCGACCTCGGGGACCCCGGCACGGTGGCGATGCTCGAGACGGCGGGACGCGCGGTCACCGACCTCGCCCGCGCCGGGGTGGTCGCGATGCTCGAGCCCTTCATGTCGAGCCGCCCCGAGGGTCCCGGGGGCCGGGTGGTCAACGACCTCTCCCCGGAGGCGGTCATCCGCTCCGTGCACATCACGCAGGGCCTCGGCGCGACCTCCGCGTACACGTGGCTGAAGCTGCCCGTCGTCGAGGAGATGGAGCGGGTCATGGCCGCGACGACGCTGCCGACCCTGCTGCTCGGCGGGGACCCGACCGGCGCGCCGGAGGAGACCTACGCGCGGTGGCGGTCCGCCCTCGCGCTGCCCGCCGTCCGCGGCCTGGTCGTGGGACGCACGCTCCTGTACCCGCCCGACGACGACGTCGCCGGCGCCGTGGACACCGCGGTCTCGCTGGTGCGCTGACGGGGGCGGCGCGCACCCGCCCCCGCCGGTAGGCGACCCGGTGGGTCAGCCGTCCTGCCGGACGCGCGCCCGCGCGGCCTGCACGCGCTCGGTCATGGTCGCCAGCTGGTACCGCGAGACCGCCTCGGCGTCCTCGTCCTCGGCGAAGACCGAGGAGCACATGACGCTGTCCTCCCGGTCGTCGAAGCCCAGCCGCGCCAGGCCGTCGAAGACCGCGTCGAAGTCCACGTCGCCGTCGCCCACCTTGAGGTGGCTGTGCACCCGCACGGCGTTGCCGGGCGGGTTGGTGATGTACCGCAGCCCGTGGGAGCGGGTGTGGTCGAAGGTGTCCGAGACGTGCACCAGGCGCAGCAGGTCGCCGGCGGCGGCCATGACCTCGGCGGCCGGGTGGCCGTGGTGGAACGTGTGCGAGGTGACGTAGACGAACCCCACGTGGGGGCTGTTGAGCCCCCGGATCACCCGCAGCGCCTCCAGCGCGTCCTCGACGAAGTCGTCGGGGTGGGGGTCGACGAGGACGTCGAGCCCCTCGCGCTCGATGATCGGCAGCAGCTCCTCCATGGACCGGTAGAAGGCCGCGTCGGAGCGCTCGGCCTGCTCCGGGCGGCCGGAGAACTCGGTGCCGATCGTGCGGACGCCGAGGTCCACGGCGACCTGGATCACCCGCTTCCACGACCGGACGGCGGCCTCGCGCGCCTCCTCGTCGGGGCCGGACCACCGCAGCACGGGCAGGAGCGAGGCGATGCCGACGCCGGCGGCCTCGCACTCGCGCCGCAAGGCGGCGACGAGGGCGTCGTCGGCGCGGGGGTGGCGGAAGAAGGGGAGGAAGTCCCGGTGCGGCGTCAGCTGGAGGTGCTCGTACCCGAGCTCGGCGACGAGCCGGGGGATCTCGAGCAGCGGGTGGCTCGCGTGGAAGGGCGTGGGGTCGAGTGCGATCTTCACGGTGTCGTCGGTGCTCCTCGGTGCGCTGCGGGAGGGGGCGGCTCAGCGCGTGCGGGCGCCCGGGCTTCCGGCCAGCAGGTGCTCCAGCGTGCGGGTGGCGACGGGCAGGGGGGCGTCGAGCGAGGTGAGCGGGTACATGTCCTGCTCGACGACGGCGTAGACGTCGGGCCCGACGACCTCGGAGACGAGGTCGACGACGGGGGGCAGCGGCGGCTCGCCGTCGCCGCCCTCGGTCGGCTCGCACATCACGCCCTGCGCGACGGCGACGGCGAAGGGCGTGTCGTTCTTGAGGGCCGCGGCCCGCAGCGCGGGGTCGACCTGCTTGAGGTGCAGGTAGCCGATGCGCTCGGGGCGGTCCCGGATGATCCTCAGCGTGTCGCCGAGGTAGTAGGCGAAGTGCCCCGTGTCCAGGCACAGGTTCGTCCAGCGGGGGTCCGTCTCGTCGAGGAAGCGCTCGACCTCCGCGTGCGTGCCCACGTGGCTGTCCGCGTGGGAGTGGAACTGCTGGTGCAGGCCGAACTGCTCCAGCAGCGCCCGGCCCAGCTCGTCGTGCCCGGCGGCCAGGCGCCGCCACTGCTCGTCGGTGAGCGTCCGTGGCTCGAGCGTCTCGGCGGTCGCGTCGCTGCGCCACAGGTCGGGGATCACCACGAGGTGCTGCGCGCCCAGGGCCGTCGTCAGCTCGGCCACCCGCAGCGCCTGCTCCCAGGCGGCGGTCCACTGGTCCCCCTCCTTGTGGAACCCGGTGAACACCGTGCCGCCGACGAGCTCGAGGTCGCGGCGGCCGAGCTCGTCGCGCAGGTGCTCGGGGTCGGTCGGCAGGTAGCCGTAGGGGCCCAGCTCGACGAGGTGGTAGCCGGCGGCGGCGACCTCGTCGAGGAAGCGCTCCCACGGGACCTGCCGCGGGTCGTCGGCGAACCAGACCCCCCAGGAGTCGGGGGCGGTGCCGATCCGCAGACCGGCGGGGGCGGGCGTCGGCGTGCTCATCGGGGGCTCTCCTCCAGGCTCCGGTCGGCCTCGAGGAGCACGGCGGCGGCGGCCTCGAGCCCCTCGACGCGGCCGAGCTCGACGTCCTCGTGCTCGATGTTCACCCACATGTCCGCGTCGACCTCGGCGAGGGCCCGGAGCCACTCCGCCCAGAACGCGACGTCGTGGCCCTTGCCCAGCGCGACGAAGTCCCACGCGGCCGGCCTCGGCCACTCGTTGGCCCACTCGTCCCCGCCGAGGTTCGTGCGCGGCTCGTCGGGCGACAGGCGCCGGAAGCGGTTGTCGAGGACGCCGTGCAGCGCGGCGGTCTCCGGGTTGACGCGCACGTCCTTGGCGGCGGCGTGCAGGACGAGCGGCCCGAGGTGGCGCACGACGGCGACCGGGTCCATCTGCTGCCAGAACAGGTGGGAGGCGTCCAGCTCGACCCCGACGTGGGTCGTGCCGGCCCGCTCGACGAGCTCGACGACGGTCGCCGAGTTGAAGACGAGGTTCTGCGGGTGCAGCTCGAGGGCCACCTTGACGTCGAGGTCACGGGCGAGCGCGTCGAGCTCCCGCCAGAACGGCACGGCGAGCGACCACTGGTGCTCCAGGACGTCGAGGTCCCGGGAGTTCCAGGCGTTGACGACCCAGGTCGGGCGCGTGCTACCGGTCTCCGCCGCGGGCAGGCCGGACATCGTCACGACCCGGTCCTGCCCCAGCCGGCTCGCGAGCCGGATCGAACGGCGGACGTCCTCAGCGTGCGCAGGACCGATCGCCGGGTCGGGGTGCAGCGGGTTTCCGTTGCAGTTCAGGCCGGCCAGCTGCACCCCGGTGCCCTCGAAGGTCCCGAGGTAGTCGTCCCGCGCGGTGTCGCTCTCGAGGACGTCGTCCATGCCCGGCACGTGCACGGCGGGCAGGAAGCCCCCCGTGTTCACCTCCAGACCGGTCAGCCCCAGCCCGGCGACCACCTCGACCGCCTCGGCGAGGGACCGGTCGTGCAGGACCGCGTCGTACACCCCGAGCCTCACCGCGCCTCCTCGTCCAGCTCGACCTCGACCCGCACGCCCCCGCCGCGCAGGGACGCCACCCCGGCCGCGCAGACGGCCGCGGCCGCGTACCCGTCCCAGGTGGTGGGCCCGTCCGTCGTGCCCGCGCGGGCGGCGTCGGCCCACACCTGCACCTCGGTGTCGTACGCCTGCGCGAAGCGCTCGACGAAGGTGGGCGGGATGGCCCGGCCCCTGCGCCCCGTCGAGGTCGCGACGAGCGGTCCCCGGTCGAGGCCGATCATCGCGGTGCCGCCCTCGGCGACGAGCTCGGTCCGCACCTCGTAGCCCACGCCGGTGCTCACGGACAGCTCCACGTCGACGAGCCGCCCGCCCGCCGTCTCCAGCAGCGCGAAGGTCGGGTCGGACAGGCCCGCCGGGGCGTCCCGCCGCGAGGTGGGGTGCAGGACCGTGATGGCCGTCACCTCCTCGCCGAGGAGGAAGCGGGTCGCGTCCACCTCGTGCACCAGGGAGTCCAGGACGACCATCTCGGAGTCGAAGTGCGCCGGCACCGCGGCGTTGCGGTGCGCGCAGTGCAGCATCAGCGGTGCTCCGAGCTCGCCACCGGCGACGAGCGCCCGCAGGGCGGCGTACTCCTCGT
Organism: Pseudokineococcus basanitobsidens; assembly: GCF_037482545.1. NCBI lineage: Bacteria > Bacillati > Actinomycetota > Actinomycetes > Kineosporiales > Kineosporiaceae > Pseudokineococcus > Pseudokineococcus basanitobsidens. Next base: position 306,801 of record NZ_JBBIAA010000001.1, read on the forward strand.
CGAAGCGGCGCATGAAGCCGACCTGCACCAGACGGCGACCCGTCGCCCGCTCGGCGTGCACGAGGCGCAGCGAGCTGTCCGGCTCGGTGGTGAGCGGCTTCTCGCAGAGCACGGGCAGCCCGCGCTCGAGGCAGGCGAGCACGAGCTCCTCGTGCGTGCTGCCGGGGGTCGCGACGACGACGGCGTCGACCTCCGGGTCGGCGATCGCCGCGAGGGGGTCCTGCGCCACGCGGACGCCGTCGTGCGCGGCGGCGACCCGGTGCGCCGTCGCGGCGTAGGCGTCGGCGACGACGACCGGCCGGGCGCCCACCACCCGCGTGGCGAGCCGGCGCACGTGGTCGGCGCCCATCATCCCGACGCCGAGGACGGCGACCCGCAGGTCGCCCTCGCCCGGGGCCGTGCCCGCAGGTGCGGTCGCCGCCGCGGCAGGTGCGGTGGTCATGCTGTCTCCTCCTCGGGCCCGTCGTCGGGCCCTCGTCGAGTCGTGGTCGTCCGCGCGGCCCGGCGCGGCCGGGGCGCGTGCGGCGCGGGGTCAGGCGTTGGTGGGGAAGCCGAGGTCGATGCCGCCGTGCGCCTGTGTCGCGCTGGGGTCGGACCACCGGGTCGTGACGACCTTGCCGCGGGTGAAGAAGTGCACGCCCTCGGTGCCGTGCGCGTGCGAGTCGCCGAACAGCGAGTGCTTCCAGCCGCCGAAGGAGTAGTAGGCCATCGGCACCGGCACCGGCACGTTGACGCCGATCATCCCGACGGTGACCTCGTGGGCGAAGCGGCGGGCGGCCCCGCCGTCGTTCGTGAAGATCGCCACGCCGTTGCCGTAGGGGCTGCCGTTCACCATCTCGACGGCGTCGGTGTACGAGCCCACCCGGAGCACGCTGAGCACCGGTCCGAAGATCTCCTCGGTGTAGGCCCGCGACGTGGTGGGCACCCGGTCGAGCAGCGTCGGCCCGAGGAAGAAGCCCTCCCCGTCGGCGTCGGGCTCCACGCCCCGCCCGTCGACGACGACCTCGGCGCCGGCCTCGCGCGCGACGTCGACGTAGGAGGCGACCTTGTCGCGGTGCGCCCGTGTGACCAGGGGGCCCATGTCGCAGCTGCGCCGTCCGTCGCCGGTGCGGATGGCCCGGGCACGCTCGGCGATCTTCGCGACGAGCTCGTCGCCGACGCCGCCGACGGCGACGAGCGCCGACACCGCCATGCAGCGCTCGCCGGCGGAGCCGAACCCCGCGTTGACCGCCGCGTCGGCGGCGAGGTCGAGGTCGGCGTCGGGCAGCACGACCATGTGGTTCTTCGCCCCGCCGAGCGCCTGCACCCGCTTGCCGTGCGCCGTGCCGGTCTCGTAGACGTAGCGGGCGACGGGCGTGGAGCCCACGAAGCTGATCGAGGCGACGTCGGGGTGGGTGAGCAGCCCGTCGACGGCGACCTTGTCCCCCTGCAGGACGTTGAAGACGCCGTCGGGCAGGCCGGCCTCCTGCCAGAGCCGCGCGACCCACAGCGCGGCCGACGGGTCCTTCTCGCTCGGCTTGAGGACCACGGTGTTGCCGGCGGCGATCGCCACGGGGAAGAACCACATGGGCACCATGGCGGGGAAGTTGAAGGGGCTGATGATCCCGACGACCCCCAGCGGCTGGCGCAGCGAGTGGACGTCGACGTTGGTCGAGGCGTTCTCGGTGTAGCCGCCCTTCAGCAGGTGCGGCATGCCGCAGGCGAACTCGACGACCTCCTGCCCCCGCGCGACCTCGCCGGCGGCGTCGGAGAGCACCTTGCCGTGCTCGGCGGTGATGATCGCCGCCAGCTCGGGTGCGCGGGCGTTGAGCAGCTCGCGGAAGCGGAACAGCACCGCGGTGCGGCGCGCCAGCGACGTGTCCCGCCAGCGGGGGAGGGCCTCCCGCGCGGCCGCCACCGCGGCGTCGACGTCGTCGGGCTCGGCCAGGACGACGTGGCGGGCCACCTCGCCGGTGGCCGGGTCGAACACCTCGGCGGTGCGGGAGGAGCTGCCGCGCGTCGCGGCGCCGCCGACCCAGTGCTCGACGACCTCGGCGGTCGGCGGGCCGCCGGCGGCGGCGCCCGGCTGCTCGGCCTCCTGCTCGACGTCGGAGATCGGCTGGTCGTGCTGCGGGACGGTGAGCTCGCTCACGAAGGGGCTCCTCAGCGCTCGGTGTCGGGGGTGCCGGTGTCGGGGGTGCCGGGGCCGGCGGGGTCGGGGGAGGAGTCGGGGACCGGGTCCTCGGACGGGCGCAGGAAGGACCGCTGGCGCGCCTTCTGCTCCTCGTAGACGGCGCGGGCCGCCTGCGTGCTCGCGAGGGCGGAGACCTCGCTCACGGGGACGTCCCACCAGCTCTCGCTGGAGGGGGCGTCCACGAAGGGGTCGGTGTCGACGTGGATGACCGTGGCGTCGGGGGCGGCCTTGGCCGCGACGATCGCCTCCTCGAGCTCCTTGCGGGTGCTCGTGCGGACCACGCGGACGCCGAGGCTCTCGGCGTTGGCGGCGAGGTCGACCGGGAGCAGGTCGCCGTCGAGGCGGCGGGAGGCGGTGCGGGCGCGGTAGCGGGTGCCGAAGCGCTGGCTGCCGAGCTGCTCGCTGAGCGCGCCGATGGACGCGTACCCGTGGTTCTGCACGAGGACGACGACGACCTTGACGCCCTCCTGGACGGCCGTCACCAGCTCGGTGGCCATCATGAGGTAGGAGCCGTCGCCGACCATGACGAAGACGTCGCGGGGGTCGTCCTGCGAGGCGGCGGCCATGGCCACGCCGATGCCGCCGGCGACCTCGTAGCCCATGCAGGAGTAGCCGTACTCGACGTGGTAGCCCTTGGCGTCGCGCACCTGCCAGAGCTTGTGCAGGTCGCCGGGCATCGACCCGGCGGCGCACACGACGACGTCGCGGGGGTCGGACAGCTCGTTGACCGCGCCGATGACCTGGTTCTGGTCGGGCCGGGCGCCCAGGTCGCCGCGGTCCGCGGCGCCGCGGTCGTAGACCTCGGCAACCGTCGCGTCCCAGGCGGCCTTGAGGTCGGCGGTGCGGGTGCGCAGGTCCTGCTCGACCGACCAGCCGGCCAACGCCTCGGCGAGCGCCTCGAGCCCCTCGCGGGCGTCGCAGACGACGGGCACGGCCGCGTGCTTGAGGGCGTCGAAGGAGGCGACGTTGAGGGTGACGAAGCGCACGCCGGGGTCGGCGAAGGCGGTGCGCGAGGCCGTCGTGAAGTCCTGGAACCGGGTGCCGACGCCGATGACGACGTCCGCGTCGCGGGCGAGGGCGTTGGCCGCCGTCGTTCCCGTCGAGCCGATCGCGCCGACCGACTGCGGGTGGTCGAAGGGCAGCGCCCCCTTGCCGGCCTGGCTCTGCGCCACCGGGATGCCGGTGGCCTCGGCGAGGGCCGCCAGCGCGGCCTGGGCGCCGGAGTGGTGGACGCCGCCGCCGGCGACGAGCAGCGGCCGCCGCGCGGAGCGGACGACCTCGACGGCTCGGGCCAGCGCCGCCCGCTCGGGCGGCGGGCGCCCCACGTGCCAGGTGCGGTCCACGAAGAGGTCCTCGTCGAAGTCGTGCGCCTCGGCCTGCACGTCCTGCGGGAAGCACACGGTCGCGGCGCCGGTCTCGACGGGGTCGGTGAGCACGCGCATCGCGCCGAGCAGCGCCGCGGGCAGCTGCTCGGGCCGCCAGACCCGGTCGAAGTACCGCGACAGCGGCCGGAAGGCGTCGTTGACCGTGACGTCGCCGGAGTCGGGTCGCTCCAGCTCCTGCAGCAGCGCCCCGGCCGAGCGGGTCGCGAAGGTGTCCGCCGGCAGCAGCAGCACCGGGAGCCGGTTGATCGTCGCGAGCGCGGCCCCGGTGAGGAGGTTCGTGGACCCGGGGCCGACGGACGTCGTCAGGGCCCACGTCTGCAGGCGGTCCTTGGCGCGCGCGTAGGCGACCGCCGTGTGCACCATCGCCTGCTCGTTGCGCCCGAGGACGTACGGCAGGTGCGGCTGCGCCCCGTCGCCCTCGAGGGCTTGGATCTCGTTCTCCAGCAACGCCTGCCCGAGCCCGGCCACGTTGCCGTGGCCGAAGATCCCGAGGCAGCCGGCGAAGAAGGGCGTGCGCACCCCGTCGCGCTCGACGTGCTGGTGGGCCAGGAAGCGCACGGTCGCCTGGGCGACGGTGAGCCGCACGGTGCTCATGCCGGGTCCTCCGCGGCGGTGGTGCCCAGCGGGAGCCGGGGGTCGGTCGGCTGGTCGGCCCAGGTGGCGCGCACCCAGGCGTGGTCGGGGTCGTCGACGATGCGCCAGGCGCGGTCGTCGGCCGGGCCCGCCATGGCGTTGAGGTAGTAGAGGTGGTGGCCGGGGGCGGCCATGCAGGGCCCGTGCCAGCCGTGCGGCACGAGCACGGTGTCGCGGTCGCGGACCTCGGCGAGCACGTCCAGCGGGCGGTCCGGCGTCCCGTACGTGCGGTGGTAGCCGACGCCCGGCTGCCCGTCCGGCCCGGGCGCGACCTCGTAGTAGTAGACCTCCTCGAGCTCGCTCTCCACCGCGCTCGCCTCGTCGTGCTTGTGCGGGGGGTAGGAGCTCCAGTTGCCGGCCGGGGTGACGACCTCGACGGCGACGAGGCGGGTCGCGACGTCGACGTCCGCCGCGGCGAAGTTGCGCACCTCCCGCGTGCACGCGCCGGCGCCGCGGAGCTCGACGGCGACGTCGGCGGCGTCGATGCGCCGCACCGGCTTCCGCTCGCCCTCGCCCAGGAGCCCGGTCCGCGCGCCGGGGACGCCGACGCGGGCGCCGCCCGGACCCGTGGCCGACAGCACCGCCGAGGTGCCGGCCGGCAGGTAGAGGACGTCGGTGGGGCCCGCCCACACCGAGTCCCGGCCGACCAGCCCGACCGGCTCGCCCTCGCCGTCCACGCGGACCAGGAGGCCGCCGCGCAGCGGCACGAGGACGACCTCGTCCTCACCGGTCTCGAGCCCGACCTCCTGCCCGGGCCCGAGGTCGGCGGCGCGCAGCGACGTCCAGCCCCAGCCGGCGACCGCGGGGGTGACGACGACGTCCCACACGCCGTCGCCCGTGCTGCCGGCGGTCAGGTGCAGCTCTGCGGAGGGCGCGCTCACGCGGGCACCAGCACGTCGCGGACGAGCGCGTCGAGCGCGGCGTCGGCCTCGAGGAACTGGCGCAGGGTCCGGCGGGTCGCGCCGAAGTCCTCGAACTCCTCCGGCGTCATCCCGTCCTCGTCGTAGGCGCGGCGGAACTCCGGCAGCGCGAGGAGGGCGTCGAGGTGCTCGCGCGCGACGGGCTCGTCGACGGCGTGCGGGCGCACGGGGACCCGGTTCTCGTTGATGCGCGCCTGCCAGTCGAAGGGCGGCGAGACGACGAGGTCGCCGCCCTGGAGCTCGCTCCACTGCAGGACGTTGCGGAAGGCGGCGGACAGGATCCGCACCCGGTACCCGCGCTCGACGAAGAGGTGGTGGGCCTTCTTCAGCGCGGCGACGCCGGCCCACTCCAGGTGACCGGGGTCGACCAGCAGGCGCTGCGACGCGACCCAGACCTTGAGCCAGTCGTCCAGGCGGCCACCCATGATCGTGCAGACGTGGCCGAACTCCTGCTCCGGCAGCCCCTCGGCCGCGCGTCGGTCCAGGCCGCGCTCGACCGCCTCCGCGACGGCGAGCGCCTGCGGCACGGTGAAGGAGACGGTGGCGTTGAGGGAGACGCCGCGGTAGGCGGCCTCCTCCATGGCGACGATCCCCGTCCGGGTGGCCGGGATCTTGACGATGACGTTGGGCGCCAGGCCGCTGAAGCGCACCGCCTGCTCCACGAGGGCGTCGGCGTCGCGGTGCAGGCGGGGGTCGGTCTGCACCGACAGCCGCCCGTTGCGCCCGCCCGAGGCCTCGAAGGCCGGCAGGAGCAGCGTCGCCGCCTCGACGGACAGCTCCTCGACCACGGCCCAGCCCAGCTCGGACTCGCCCGCCGTGGGGCGCTCGGCGGCGAGCTCGCGCAGCCGCGCCGTCCACCGAGGGCGGTCGGCGCCGATCGCGGCGAGGGCGATCACGGGGTTGCACGTGGCGCCCACGGCGCCCCAGGCGATCGACCGGCGCAGCTCGCCGATCTCGGCGGAGTCGTTCCACAGCGCCGTCGGCGTGGTGCGGGCCGCGAGCGCGGTGGGCAGCTCGGCCGTCTCCGCCTGGGTCCCCGTAGGGGCGTCGGTGCCGGCGGGCGAGGGGGCGGTGGTCGTCACGGTGTCCTCCGGCTCGGGGTGGGGCGACGTGCGGGCGGGACCAGCGGGCCCGGCGTGGTCGGCGGCCCTCCGGGGCGCACGCGACCTCTCCGTCGTCGTGCGGGTCGGCACGGCCGCGTCGGGACGGACAGTGCTCCTCCGCCTCCTCGGCTGTCAAGCATTGTCCGAACATCCTGACGTCAGTCGCCCCTCGGTCGGCCGGCTGCCGCCGACCGGGGAGGGCCGCTGCTCCCGCGGACGACGAGGCGGGGGCCGAGCACGACCTCCGCGCGCGTCGTCCGACCGCCGTCGAGCCGCTCGACGGCGGCGGTGACGGCGGCGACGGCCTGCGCCTGCGCGCCCTGGTCGACCGAGGTGAGGTCCACACGGCGCAGCCGGGCCAGCGGGCTGTCGTCGTACCCGGTGACGGAGACGTCGCCGGGCACGGCGAGACCCACGTCCGCGAGCGCGTCGAGGACGCCGAGGGCGACGAGGTCCGTCTGGGCCAGGAGGGCCGTCGGCAGGTCCGCCCGGCCGGGGGTGCGCAGGAGGGACCGCACGGCCGCCGCGCCGGCCTCCTCGGTGGTGCCGCCCGCCACCAGCCGGCCCCGGGTGCCGGTGCGGGCCCCCGCCCGCTCGAAGCCGCGGCGGCGGTCCCGCGCGATGGCGCCGCTCCCGCCCCCGACCAGGGCGAGCTCGCGGTGCCCCAGCGCGGCCAGGTGCTCCACCACCAGGGCGACGCCGTCGTCGTCGGCGGAGCGGACGACGTCGACGGCCCGGGCCGAGGTGCGACGACCGACGGCCACGACGGGTCGACGGGCGGCGAGCTCCTCCAGCCGGCGGACGGCCAGCTCGGGCCCGAGCAGCAGGAGCGCCTCGCACCGTCCGTCGAGCAGGGTGGTGACCGCGCGCTCCTCGTCGTGCGTGCGGGTGACGGGGGACAGGACCATCTCGTAGCCCGCGACCTCCGCCGCCGCCTGCACGTGGTCGACGAGCTCGGCGTGGTATCCGCTGCGCACCTGCATGACGACGCCGAGCAGGTGCGTCCGGCGGCGCGCGAGCAGCGTCGCGGGGCGGTTGGCGCGGTACCCCAGCCGGGCCGCGACGTCGGCCACCCGGGCCCGCGTGGCCGCGCTCGGCCCGTCGGCGCCGGACAGGGCCAGCGAGGCCGTCCCCTTGGAGACGCCGGCTCCGGCGGCCACGTCCGCGAGCGTGGGCGGGTGCCCGGGGTGCGGTGGGGCCACGGCTCCTCCCTCCGGCGTCGGCGCGCGTCAGCGGGCGCCGGTCTTGACAGCGTCCCTGCGCGGTCGGACAGTACCGCCGATCCTCAAACCGGTTCAACAGACGAGGACGTCCCCCATGAGCCACGACCCCTCCCGCCCCCTCGGTGTCGCCGTCGTCGGCGCCGGCATGGCCGGTCGCGCCCACTGCCAGGGCTACCGGACGGCGACGACGCTCTACGGCGCGGGCCTGCCGCCGGTCCGGCTCGTGGCGGTCGCCGACGCGCACCGCCCCTTCGCGGACGACGCCGCCCGCCGCTACGGGTACGAGCGGGCCGTCGCCTCCTGGCAGGAGGTCGCCGCCGACCCGGACGTCGACGTCGTGAGCGTCGTCGTCGCCAACGCCCTGCACCGCGAGGTCGTCGAGGGCCTGCTCGACGCCGGCAAGCACGTGCTCTGCGAGAAGCCGCTCGCGCCCTCCCTCGAGGACGCGCGCTCGATGGTGGCGGCGGCGGAGGCCGCCGACCGCGTCACGGGCGTGGGCTTCACGTTCCGGCGCTCCCCGGCGATCGCGGCGGTCGCCGAGCGCCTGCACGGCGGCGACCTCGGCGAGCCCCGCTCCTTCTCGGCGCACTACTGGTGCGACTACGCGGTCGACCCCCGCGCGCCCATGAGCTGGCGCTACCGCGGCGGGCCGGGCTCCGGGGCCCTGGCCGACATCGGCAGCCACGTCGTCGACACGAGCGAGCTCCTCCTCGGGCCGGTGCGCTCGGTCGCCGGCGCGGCGATGTCGACCTTCACGGCCGAGCGGCCGCTGCCGGTCGGCGCGGTCGTCGGGCACGCGGGCGGCCAGGTCTCCGACGAGAGCGCACCCGTCGAGAACGAGGACGTCGTGACCTTCACGGCCGCCTACGACGGGGGGGTCGTGGGCACCTTCTCGATCTCCCGGGTCGCCCACGGGCTGCCGAACGCGCTCGGCTTCGAGCTGTTCGGGTCCCGGGGGGCCGCCATGTTCGACCTCAACCGTCCGGCCGAGATCGCCTACTCGGACACGAGCAGCCCGGCCGGCACCGGGGGGTTCCGCCAGGTGCTGCTCGGGCCGGCGCACCCCTACGTGCGGGGCGGCCTGGCCATGGACTTCCCCAGCGTCGGCCACGGCCAGAACGAGTTCTTCGCCTACCAGTGCCGCGCCTTCCTCGACCAGGTCGTGGGCCGGGGCGCCGACGACGGCGCGCTGCCCCCCGTCCCGAGCCTGGCGCACGGGCTGCACAACCTCGAGGTGCTGGACGCCGTGACGCGGTCGGCGGCCTCGGGCGGTGCGGCCGTCGAGGTGGCGGCCGCCCCCTGACCCCGGCCCGCGGGCGTCGCGGCACCTCGGGCCGCCCGGATGGCGGGACGGTCGTCAGGTTGTCAGGACGAAGTGCTTGACGCTCCACCGCCGGCGGGTCATCCTCTGGTCCAGCCCCGCCGACGACGGCGGGGCGACGCCGCCCCTCGCGGGGCACGAGCCCGCCGGACCCGCTCCGGCGCACCAGGCACCGCACGGGTCGCGCGACGCGGCGGCCGGGCCGGCACGGACGCCGGCCCCCGCCGCCCCGGGCGCCCCGCCCCGTCCTCAGCGGACCCCCGCCGTCCCGGCGGGCCCGCGCCCGAAGAGAGGCTGCGATGACGCAGACCGCACAGACCCCCACCTCGGGGTCGTCCCGCCCCCCCGGTGGCACCTCGCCCTCGAGCCCCCCGGCGCGTGACGACCGGGTCCGTCGACGTTCGCCCCTGGCCGCGCTCTTCGGCCGCCCGGAGATCGGCTCGCTCCTCGGGGCCGTGACGATCTTCGTCTTCTTCTTCGTCGTCGCCGAGCCGTTCCGCTCGTTCTCGGCGCTGGCGACGGTGCTGTACCAGAGCTCGACGCTCGGCATCATGGCCGTGGCCGTGGCCCTGCTGATGATCGGCGGCGAGTTCGACCTCTCCGCCGGCGTCGGCGTCACGGCCTCGGCCATCACGGCGTCGCTGACGGCGTTCCAGCTGGGGCTCAACGTCTGGGCCGGCATCGCCATCGCCCTCGCCGTCTCCCTCGCCATCGGCTACTTCAACGGCTGGTTGCTGCTGCGGACGGGCCTGCCCAGCTTCCTCATCACCCTCGCGACCTTCTTCATGGTGCAGGGCCTGAACCTGGGCGTCACCCGCGCCGTCACCGGGACGGTCGCCACCCCCGGCATCGACGACATGGCCGGGTTCGGCGCCGCCCGGGCGTTCTTCTCCTCGACGATCTCCATCGGCGGGGTCGGCTTCCGCATCACCATCCTGTGGTGGCTGCTGCTCGTCGCCGGCTCGACCTACGTGCTGCTCCGCACGCAGGTGGGCAACTGGATCTTCGCCGTCGGCGGGGACGCCGCCGCCGCGCGGGCCGTCGGCGTGCCGGTGCGGGCCACCAAGATCGGCCTCTTCATGTTCGTCGGCTTCTGCGCCTGGTTCGCGGGCATGCACCAGCTCTTCGCCTTCAACACGATCCAGTCCGGCCAGGGCATCGGCCAGGAGTTCTACTTCATCATCGCGGCCGTCGTCGGCGGGTGCCTGCTCACCGGCGGGTACGGGTCGACCATCGGCTCCGCGATCGGTGCCTTCATCTTCGGCATGACGGTGCAGGGCATCGTCTTCGCGGGCTGGAACGCGGACTGGTTCCGCCTCTTCCTCGGCGTCGTGCTGCTGCTCGCGACCGTGGTCAACCTCGTCGTCAAGAAGCAGGCGGAGAAGCGATGAGCACGCAGGCGCAGCCCACCGGCTCCCGGCCCTCGAGGTCCGGGAGCACGACGTCGGGGCGCACAGGTCCCGGACGCACCGGGCCGGACCCGGTCAGCGGCCCCACGACGGAGATCCTCCGGCTCACCGACGTCGGCAAGAGCTATGGCAACGTGCACGCGCTGCGCGGGGTGAGCCTGACGGTCCGCCAGGGCGAGATCACCTGCGTCCTCGGGGACAACGGGGCCGGCAAGTCGACGCTCATCAAGATCATCGCGGGCCTGCACCAGCACAGCGAGGGCGTCGTCATGGTGAACGGCGAGGAGATCCACTTCTCCTCCCCGCGCGAGTCGCTCGACCGCGGGATCGCGACCGTCTACCAGGACCTCGCGCTCGCCCCGCTGATGTCGGTGTGGCGCAACTTCTTCATGGGCGCCGAGATCCGGCGCGGTCTCCTGCGCAGCCTCGACGTCTCGGCCATGAAGCGCATCGCCGGCGAGGAGCTCCTGCGGATGGGGATCGACATCCCCGACATGGACCGCCCCGTGGGCGGTCTCTCCGGCGGCCAGCGCCAGTGCATCGCCATCGCGCGGGCCGTCTACTTCGGCGCCAAGGTGCTGATCCTCGACGAGCCGACGGCGGCGCTCGGCGTCAAGCAGTCCGGCGTCGTCCTCAAGTACGTGGCGCGCGCCCGCGACGCGGGCCTCGGCGTCGTCTTCATCACGCACAACCCCCACCACGCGTACCTCGTGGGCAACCACTTCGTCATCCTCAACCGGGGGCTCGTCTCGCTGGACGCCTCGCGCTCGGAGGTGGGTCTCGAGCAGCTGACCAACGAGATGGCGGGTGGGTCCGAGCTCGAGGCGCTCGGGCACGAGCTGGGGTCCGCGCTCAGCGAGGTGGAGGCCGACCCGGACGGGGAGAAGGCCCTGCGCGTGTCCTGATCGCCGCCGGTCGGGCGTCGTCGAGGCCCCGTGCCCCCTCCGGGGGGCGCGGGGCCTCGCGTCGCGTCCGGAGCCCCCGCCCCCCGTCGCACGTCCGCCCCGTCGCACGTCTCCTCCGAGGTCCCGCGGCGGGAACGGCCGGGCCGGTCGGGCCACGGGTGGCCGGGCCGACGACGTCGACGTGACCTCCTCGGCGCCGCCGACCCCCGCGGCCGGGCAGGTCATGATGGTGGCGCCGGCCGCCGCACCTTCTCGGGCGCAGGTCGGCGGACGACCCGCCCGACCGGTCTCGGCGGACGGCACGACGACCGTCCACGACCCCGGGCCCGCGACAGGAGCGCCACGATGGACATGAAGCTCGAGCTCGTCCCGCTGCCGGTCGCCGACGTCGACCGCGCGAAGGCCTTCTACGAGACGGTCGGCTTCCACGTCGACGTCGACGTCCGACCTCGGGAGGGCATGCGGGTCGTACAGCTGACGCCCTCCGGCTCGGCCTGCTCGGTCCTCCTCGGCGCCGGCCTCGGGGAGATCACCGACGTGCCGCCCGGCAGCGTCCGTGGCCTGCACCTGGTCGTCGACGACATCGACCTGGCCCGGGAGGAGCTGCAGGGGCGTGGGGTCGACGTCGGCCCGGTCGAGGACCTCGGCGGCGGGGTGCGCCTCGCGCGCCTCACCGACCCCGACGGGAACAGCCTGCTGCTGCAGCAGATGGACTGGCGGACCGGGAGCGCCTTCTGACCGCGCCCGACCGGTCGTGCGGGAGGCGGTCGTGCGGGAGGCGGTCGTGCGGGAAGCGGTCGTGCGGGCCCGGGTGCTGGCGCTTCGGGGCGGCACGACCGTGAGCCGGGGTCGACGGGGCGGCAGGCCCGTGTCCCGGACGGCTCGTGGCGGCACCGCCGCCCGACGTGGTTCAGCGGGTGCCGGCCTCCGCGTAGGCCGCGACGTCGGCGACGTTGTCGCTGTCGACGAAGGCCGGGCCGGTGAGGACCGGCTCGCCGCCGCCGAGGACGTTGCCGTTGGTGAGGTAGAGGTACGCCGCGTCGATGGCCTCGTAGCCCTGGAGGAAGGGCTGCTGGTCGACGGCCCAGGTGACGTCGCCGTCCTCGATGGCGCCGACGAGCTCGGCGTTGGTGTCGAAGGTGACGACCTGGGCCTCGCTGCCCGCCTCGTCGACCGACTGGACGGCGGTGAGGGCGAAGGGCGCTCCGAGGGTGAGGACCGTGTCGATGCTCGGGTCCTCGGCCAGCTTGGCCGTGATCGTCGACTGCACGGACGGCAGGTCGGTACCCGTCACGTAGATCTTCTCCACCGTGCCGCTGAAGGCGTCGGCGACGCCGTCGCAGCGGGCCTCGAGCTGGCTCTGGCCCTGGGCCTGCAGCACGCACAGGACGTTCTGGGCGCCCTCCTCGGTGAGGCGCTCGCCCGCGGCGCCGCCGGCGATGGACTCGTCCTGGCCGAAGTAGGCCAGGGCGCCGACGTCCTCGTACTCGGAGAGCCCCGCGTTGAAGGCGAAGACCGGGATGCCGGCGTCGGCCGCGTTGCCGAGCGCCTCGGACAGCGCCGGGACGTTCGGCATCGACACGGCGATGGCGTCGACCTGGCTGTCGACGGCGTTCTGGATCAGCGTCGCCTGCTCGTTGGGCTGGTCGGAGTTCGCGTAGGTGTACTCGATCCCCGTCTCCGCGGAGGCCTCGTCGGCGCCTGCACGGATGATGTCGAAGAAGGTGTCACCCGCCGGGGCGTGGGTGACCATCGCCACGGTGTAGTCGGCGCCGGTGTCGACGCCGCCGCCCCCGCCGCCCGAGGTGGAGCCGTCGGAGGAGTCCTGCTGCGCGCCGCCGGTGCTGCTGCAGCCGGCGACGGTGAGGGCGAGCGCCGCGAGGGCGACGGTGGCGCGGGTGCGGTGCTTCCACATGGCAGATCCCATCTCCGGTGACAGGGGCGTGCGCCGGCGTCCCGGGACGGGACGCCGTGCAGGGGTGGGGCTGGTCGAGGGCCGCGCCGTCCGGCGGGCCCACGGGTCGGGGGGCCGGCGGCAGTGCCGGTGCAGGACGGATCGTGCTGGCCCGGCGGCACAGTGTCAAGAGTTTGTCAGGACGTCTTGCGGTCGTGACCATCTCGACACCCGAGGTGCTCGTCCCCCGCGGCGTGGAGGCCCCCGCGGACCGCGCCACCTAGGGTCTGCGGCCAGCAGCCGTCGTCAGCGCAGCCCCCGGAGGTGACGGGTCGATGGAGATCGTCGGAGCCGTGCTCGAGGAGGTCGGCCGTCCGGCCCCGTACGCGACCTCCCGCCCGCTGGTCGTCGGGACGCTCGACCTGGACCCGCCCGGCCCGGGCGAGCTGCTCGTCGAGGTCGAGGCCGCGGGCGTCTGCCACTCCGACCTCTCGGTCGTCGACGGCAGCCGGCCCCGTCCCGTGCCGATGCTGCTCGGTCACGAGGCCGCGGGCCTCGTGCGCGAGGTGGGCCCCGGGGTCGACGACGTGGCCGTCGGCGACCGCGTCGTCATGACTTTCCTGCCCCGGTGCGGGGCGTGCGCGGAGTGCTCGACCGACGGCCGGCTGCCGTGCTCGACCGGCTCGGCGGCCAACGCCGAGGGCACCCTGCTCGGCGGGGCGCGGCGGCTGCACCGCCGGGGTGACGACGGCCGGCGGCACGACGTCGCGCACCACCTGGGCGTCTCCGCCTTCGCCACGCACGCCGTCGTCGCCCGCGCCTCCGTCGTGCCGGTCGGGGCGGACGTGCCGCCCGACGTCGCAGCCCTGCTCGGGTGCGCCGTGCTCACCGGCGGCGGGGCCGTGCTCAACGCCGGTCGGCCGGTACCGGGGGAGGCCGTCATGGTCGTCGGGCTGGGCGGGGTCGGCCTCGCCGCGGTGCTCGTCGCCCGCGCGCTCGGGCACGAGGTGATCGGCGTCGACGCCCTCCCGGGGAAGCTGGAGACCGCGCGGCCCCACGCGAGCACCGTGCTCACCCCGGACGAGGTGGCCGACCGCGGCGTCACCGCGCCGGTCGTCGTCGAGGCCGCGGGCTCGGCCCGCGCGTTCGAGACGGCGCTCGCCGCGACGGCTCCGGGCGGGACGACGGTGACGGTCGGCCTGCCGTCCGCGGACGCCCGCGCGTCGGTCTCCCCGCTGGCCCTGGTCGCGGGCGCCCGGCAGGTCGTCGGCTCCTACCTCGGCTCGTCGGTGCCGTCCCGCGACGTCCCCCGCTACGCGCAGCTGTGGCGCGAGGGTCGCCTGCCGCTCGAGGCGCTCATCTCGGGCAGGGTGTCGCTGGACCGCGTCGACGAGGCCATGGACGACCTGGCCGAGGGCCGCGCGCTGCGGCAGGTCGTGGTCCCGGGGGACGGGTGAGCCAGGCCGCCGTGGCCGACGACGAGAGGGACGACGTGAGCGACGCAGCAGCCCGGAGCGAGCCGGGGCTCGAGGACGACCCGGTGCTCGAGGACTACCCGGTGCGGCGGGTCTTCCCCACCCGCTGGAACGACGACGACCGGTTCGGCCACCTCAACAACACCGTCTACTACTCGGCGATGGACACGACCATCACCGGCTGGCTGCTGGCGGGGGACGACCTGGGGCTGCTCGACGGTGGGTTCCGGCCGGTCGTCGTGCAGTCCTCGTGCTCCTACCGACGGTCGGTGGGGTACCCGGACGTCCTGGAGGTCGGCCTGCGCTCCGTGCGCGTCGGGGGCTCGAGCATGACCTACGACCTGGGCATCTTCGTCCAGGCCGACGGCGGCCTCGTCGCCCGCGGCACGTGGGTGCACGTCGGCGTCGACCCGGGCACCGGCCGTCCCGTGCCCGTGCCCGACAGCCTGCGCGAGCGGCTCGCGGGGATCACCGGCTGACGGGGTCGCGAGGTCGTACGCTCCGCTGCCATGACGGACGACACGACCTCGCCCCGGGACTGACCGTGGCCGCCGAGTACCGGGTCGTGCGCGAGCTCCACGTGGGGGCGCCGCCGGCCGTCGTCTACGAGCGCCTCGTCGACCTCCGCCGGTGGCGCGGGTGGTCGCCCTACGAGGACCTCGACCCCGACATGCGACGCACCTGCTCGGGCGCCGGCTCGGGGGTCGGCGCCGTCTACGAGTGGTCGGGCGACCTCAAGGCCGGTGCGGGCCGGCTCGAGGTCGTCGAGGCCGTCCCGGACGAGCGGGTGGTCGTCGAGCAGCAGAACCTCAAGCCTCTCCGCTCCCGGAGCACCACCGTCCTCGAGCTCGAGGAGACCGACGCGGGAACGCGGGTCACCTGGGCCGTGACGGGCCGCCTGACCCCGCTGACGCGGGTCATGGGCCTGGTCGCGCCGATGGAGAAGCTGCTCGGCCCGATGCACGAGAAGGGGCTGGCCCGGCTGCGCGACGAGGTCGAGGGGGCCCGTCCCGCCGGCGGTCCGTCGAGCTCCTGACCGGCGGCGCCCCGACCCGGTGACGCCCCGACCCGGTGACGCCGTCGTCCACGACGAGCTCGCACACCCCGTCGCCCTCTCCCTCGACGCGGACCGGGCTCCGGTCAGCCCTGCCGGTCGCGCCACGACTCCTCGCGCAGGCGGTGCAGCACGTGCCGGCGCAGGCGGTGGCCGTCCGGCAGGGCCGGGTGGTCGAAGTCCTCGGCCGGGTCGCGGCTCATGCCGAGCCGGCCCATCACCGCGCGCGAGCGCTCGTTCGTGGTCGCCGTGAAGGAGACGACCTCGTCGAGCCCGACGTCCTCGAAGGCCACGCGCAGCGCCGCCCGCCCGGCCTCGGTGGCGTAGCCGCGGCCCCAGGCCCAGCGGGCGAGGCGCCAGCCGACCTCGACGCACGGCGTGAAGGCTGCCTCGAACCGGGGCACCGCGAGCCCGGTGAAGCCGGCGAGCCGACCGGCGTCCTCGCCCGCTGCGACCTCCACGGCCCACAGGCCCCAGCCGTGCTCGGCGAGGTGGGCGTCGGCCCGGTCGACGAGCGCGTCGCTGGCGTCGCGCTCCAGGGGGGCGGGGAAGTGCTCCATGACGAGCGGGTCGGCGGTGAGCGCGGCGAAGAGCTCCCGGTCCTGCGCGCGCCAGCGGCGCAGCAGCAGCCGCTCCGTGCGCAGATCGGTGCGGCCGTCGGGGTCCGCCGGGGCCCTCACAGCTCCACCTTCATGCCGACGTGCGAGGCCGTGAAGCCCAGGCGGGCGTAGAACCGGTGCGCGTCCTGCCGGCTGGCGTGGCTCGTCAGCTGGACGACGGCGCTGCCGCGCCGGCGGGCGTCCTCGACGACCCAGCGGACGAGTGCCGTCCCGAGGCCGCGCGAGCGGTGCCGCCGGGCGACGCGGACGGCCTCCAGCTGGGTGCGCACGGCGCCGCGGCGCGACAGCCCCGCCAGGTGGGCGACCTGGAGCGTCGCCACGACCTCGCCGTCGTCCTCCGCGACGAGGAGCTCCTGGCAGGGGTCCGCGTCGACGGCGGCGAAGGCGCGGAGGTAGCCCGGGACGGCGCCCGGTCCTGTGTCCTCGCGCCCCGCCCCGAGCGGGTCGTCGGCCAGGAGGGCGACGACCGCGGGGACGTCCGCGGCGACGGCGCGCCGCAGGAGGAAGGGGTGACCGCCGACCACCACGTCGACGGGCAGGGCGGGGTCACCGGTCGCGTCCACGGCGCCATGCTCCCGCGCCGCCGAGCCCTCGCGTCGTCGAGCCCTCACGTCGTCGAGCCCACGCGTCGTCGAGCCCACGCGTCGTCGAGATGGAGCCTGCCGCCGCCGGCAGGGCCCGGGGGCGGCGAGGACCTCCATCTCGACGGGCTCCGGTCGGGCACCTGCGTGCGGGCCGGGCGCTGCGGACGTCGGCCCGGGAGGACGATGCGCCGGCAGCCTCGGCGAGGGCTGAGACGGCCGTGGACGACCGTCGAGGACGACCGGGGCCTCAGGACCGCGGCACCGCCGGCAGCCCGTCGATGCTCTCGGCGTTCTGCGTGCGCCAGTACTGCGGGTAGTAGTCCTCCCCGCTGCGCTCCTGCACGCGGTCGAGGACGTCGCGGTGCCCGCGGAAGTCCATGAGGGGCACCGAGAAGCCGCAGGAGTCGGAGATCCGCGAGACGTCCACGACGACGACCGACCGCTGCCCGACGGTGCGCTCCTTGCCGAAGGCGGCCCGCAGCCCGGGGAACTCGGCGTCGGACGGGAGCACCACGCGGCCGCGGCCGTGCAGGCGGACGATCGTGGGCCGGCCGTCGAAGGCGGCGAACATGACGACGACGCGGCCGTTCTCGCGCACGTGCGCGATGGTCTCGGCGCCCGAGCCGCTGTAGTCGAGGTAGGCGACGGTGCGCCCGTCGAGGACGGCGAAGGTGCCGTCCATCCCCTTCGGCGAGACGTTGACGTGGCCGTCGGCGGCCAGCGGTGCGGTCGCGACGAAGTAGACGGGCTGGGCGCGCATCCACCCCGCCAGGTCGTCGCCGATGACGTCGTAGACCTTGCCCATGGGCGGCACGCTAGGGCGTCGGCACCGCGGGTGGGGTCACGACCGGGCGAGCGGCCGGTCCCCGCGCGCCACCTCCGGCCGGCGGGCGACGAGCGCGGCGACGAGGAGCGAGGCCAGGAGCGCGCCGGTCGTCCCCAGCACCATGTCGCCGAGCGTGTCCGCGTAGGCGGTGGCCTCCTCGGGGCCGCCGCGGACGAAGGTCGCGTACTCGCCGACCTCCCACACCAGCGCCGCCAGGCAGCCGCAGCCCGCGCCGAGCAGCACCCGCACCCACGTCGGCAGCGACCGCGGCAGCACCAGGGCCAACCCCGCCGCGAGCAGTCCCCAGTTGACCAGGTGCGCCGCGTCGTCGAACCACACCACGGCGTCGAAGAGGTCGAGCGCGTTACCCACGAGGTCGACCGCCCACGGCAGGCTGACGAGCAGGTCGGCGAGCGCGGGGAAGCGGACCGCGCGGCGCGCCCGGCGCCGCACGAGCGCCCACGCCACCGGCACGAGGAGCAGCCCCAGCGGGTAGACGACGGCCCGTCCGGTCATCGCCTTGTCGGAGAACCGCTCCCAGCCGGGGAACGCGAGCGCGAGCGCCAGGAGCCCGAGCACCACGACCTTGACGGCGAGGTCGGCCACGAGGACGCGGCGGTCGGTGGTCACGTGCTCATCCTGGCCCGGGCCTGGTGCGACCTCGCGTCGTCCGGGTGCTGCTGCTCCCGAAGCATCCCGCGCGGTCGGGCCGAGCGGCCGGGCCCGGACGCGGCCCGGAGGCTCAGCGCTCGTAGAAGACCCCGAGCTCCGAGATCGACGTGAAGTGCGCCGAGCCGCCCGGCTGGCCGATGATCCGCACGCCGTCGCCCCACGTGCGGCGGAACCGCAAGGTGAAGGTGCGTCGCGGACCCGCCTCGGGCGAGAACGGGTAGTCGGGGGTGATGCGGAGGTCCTCGACGTCCGTCCACACGAAGTCGCGCCGCACCTGCACGCGCAGACCCCCCGCGAAGGCGGAGAACCAGCCGCCGTCGTCCGACATCTCTCCGCTCGTGTAGTCGACCCGGTTCATCCGCACCGGCTCGGCGAGCGTGTAGCCCCAGTAGTCGATGCCCTTGTTCGTGCCGTCGAAGCTGTCCTCGCTGCCCTCGACGCTGCCGTCGTTGTAGAACTCGCGGTTGCCCCGGTGGGCGCACACCTCGAGGGGGGCGACGACGACGTGCCCGCGGACCAGGTTCTCCGCCTGCGAGGGCAGCCGCGCGCCGTTGCGAGGACGCTGCCGCGTCCACGGCGTCACCTGCACGCGCCGGAGGTTGAAGTTGTAGTTGTCCTCCGGCGACGGCAGCGGCGCCGTCCACCAGTTGCTCTGCATCCACATCGTCAGGCCGTCCACGCTGACGTACTTGGAGGGCAGCACCGTGCCGTAGCCGCCGTTCTTGGGCCGGTGGTCGGGGTCGCTCATCTGGTACCACTCGACGAGGCCGGCGCTGTGCACGTGGAACCTCCGCCACGGCCCCCACGGCCGTGGCGCCTCGTAGAGCTCGAACGTCGGGTCGCTCCACGACGCGTAGAGGAAGCGGTCCAGCGGCGCGTTGTACAGGACGTGCCCCTGCGAGACCACCGTCAGGGCGCCGTTCTTGCCGGGGCGCGTGTCGGGGAACCGGCGGAGCGGGTCGTGGAGCACGGGTGCCTTGTCCTCGATCCGCGGTGACCAGGAGGGGTGCCCGTCCCGGACACCGGTGAGGAACTCCCAGCTCTTCCGGTCCTGCACCGCGTCGCCGGGGACCCGCGCGAGGTAGAGGTCCACCGGGTCCGGCACCGTGCCGGCGTTCGACGTCCGCCAGTTCCAGTCCAGGCCGTAGGCGTAGACGTAGGCGCCGTCGACCGGCCCGAGCGTGGGGACGGCGTGCTCGGAGTCCCGACCGAGGTCGGCGAAGAAGACGGTCGTGAAGCGGTGGTCGGTGAACATCGGCTCGTCGGTCGTCGTCCACGTCCGGCCGTGGTCGTCCGAGCGGCTGATGCTGGCGGCGGGCGCGTCGTCGAAGGCGGCCTCGCCGTACCGCAGGTCCTGGACCGCCAGGTAGAGCACCCCGCCGACGCAGACGATGCCCGTGGGCTTGCGGTTGTAGCGCTCCGGGTCGCTCCAGACGCGGGCGACCTCCTCGGACTCCGCGAGCTTCTCGCCGCGCAGCCCGGTCTCGGGGGTGCCCTGCACCCGGTTCACCACCAGGTCCCGGAAGGGCTCGTCGCTGAAGCCGCGGCCGTCGCCGTTGGCCGTGTACACCCAGTCGTCGTCACCCCAGGCGCACGGCCACAGGTCGCCGTCGCTGCCCGGTGCTGCGTAGGTGCCGGCCACCTCCACGGTCGCCGTCGCGAAGAAGGTGCTCGTCTCCTGGCGCAGGTCGCCCGGCTCGACGTCGTCACGGCGACCGCCCTCGGTCGGCGCCTGCTGCGGCACCTCATGGGTGACCTGTTGGGCCCACGCCGCCGGCGCCGCAGCCACGGCGCCGCCCGCGAGGGCTCCGCCGCCGAGGAAGCCGCGTCGCGACAGGCCGTGCCGCGGCTCGTCTCCGTGGTGTCCGTCCGAGCCGTGCACCTCGTGCTCCGCCATGCTCCTCGTCGCCCTTCGTCGCGCGCCGTGCTCGCCTCCTCCACGCCGTGACGTCGGTCTCCGGCTGCGACGGCGAGCAATCGATTGCTCGGACCGTAGGAGCCGGTGCTCGGCGTGTCAACGGAGTGCAGGACATCGCTCACCGCCGGTCGGGCGACGGGCTCGGGTGGAGGCCCCCGTCCGTCCTGTTGACGCCGGCACGGCGGCGTCCTAGCGTGTGAAATCGATTCCTCCGGCGCTGCCGGACCCGACGACGGGAGGTCGACGATGACCCCGAGCTCGTCCCCGGGCGGTGGGCCGACGCGCCGCGCCGTCCTCGGTGGTGCCGTGGGTGCCCTCGCGACCGCGGCGTTCGCCGGGTGTGGCCGCAGCGGCGCGGGAGGCGACGGCCGACCGCTGGAGTTCTGGCAGTTCTACGCGCCGCAGTCGCAGACCCAGCCCGACCTCGCGGCCCAGAACGAGTGGTTCCTCTCGGCCGTCTCCGACTGGAACGCCGCGCACCCCGAGCAGGTGCGGCCCGTCTTCATCCCCAACTTCACCGATCCCTCGAACACCCGCCTGGCGACCGCCTTCGCCTCCGGCAGCGGCCCGGACGTGTTCCTCATCAGCCCGGGTGACTTCCTGCGCTACTACAACGGCGGCGCGCTCCTGGACCTGCGTCCGTACATGGAGGCCGAGGCGGTCGACGACTTCATCGGCGAGGTGCTGGCGACGCGGGTCGTGGGGGACGGCGTCTACGCGCTGCCGATGGAGGTGGAGCCGCTCGTCATGTTCTACAGCCGCCCCGCGTGGGAGGCAGCCGGGCTCAGCGAGGGTGACATCCCGACGACGTGGGACGCGATGCTCGACGTCGCCGAGCGACTCACGACGCCGCAGCAGTCGGGGCTCGTCTTCGAGACGACGCCCGGCTACTTCCAGAACTTCACCTGGTACCCGTGGCTCTGGCAGGGCGGCGGGGACGTCGTCGACCCGCGGACGCAGCAGGCCACCTTCGACAGCCCGGCGGCACGCCAGGCGCTGGATCTCTTCGGGTCCGCGATCCGGCGCGGGGTGGCGCCGCGGACCCTGCCGGCAGCGGGCGACGTCGCCGGCGCCTTCGCCGAGGGGTATGCGGCGACCTGGCAGTCGGGGATCTGGCAGGTGGCCAACTTCCGCGCCAACCAGCCGGAGTTCGACTTCGGGGTCTTCACGCTGCCGACACCTCCCGACGGTGTCCCCCGGACGGTCCTCGGCGGGTGGGCCTGGTGCGTCAACGCGCGGGGACGGGACCCCGACGCGGCCGCCCGCTTCGTCGTCGAGACCATCGGCAGCACCTCGGACGCCTCCGTCGAGCGCCTCGTGCAGTGGTGCTCGGTGGCCAAGACGGACATGCCCCCACGGCAGTCCGTGGACCGGCGGATGCGGGCCGCCGGCGTCTACGACGACCCGGTCATGGGCTTCTTCCGCGAGCAGGCGCTGCCGACCGGCAGGGGGGAACCGCGGTACCCACCGGTCCTCTACAAGGCGGTGTCCAACGCCATCCAACGGGTGCAGGCGGCCGGCGCCTCACCGGCCGAGCAGGCCGCCGAGGCCCAGGCGGCGGTCGAGGCCTTCCTGCGGACCTACGACGGAGGTTCCCTGGTATGACCACCCTCACCTCGAGAGCCCGCACCGGAGGCGACGAGCCGGCGGCGCGAGGTCGTCGCCGCAGCGTCTCGCCCGCGAGCCGCGCCCGGCAGCGCCGGGAGACGCGCGCCGCGGTCCTGTTCCTGCTGCCGGACTCCCTCGGTCTGCTCGTCTTCGTCTTCGTGCCGATGGTGCTCGCCATCGCCCTGGGCTTCTTCTCCCTCGACGGCTTCGGCAACCTCCGCTTCATCGGCGTGGCGAACTACGTCCGCATGGTCGGGGACCCCCAGTTCTTGCAGAGCGCGGTCGTCACGGTCACCTACCTCGTGGTGCTCGTGCCCGCCGTCTTCGTCGTCTCGCTGCTGCTGGCCCTCCTCGTGCAGCAGAAGGCGCCCTTCATGGGCGCCATCCGCAGCGCGCTGTTCGCCCCCTACGTGGTGAGCCTCGTCGTCGTCGGGCTGCTGTGGCAGTTCATGCTCGCCGACCGGGTCGGCATCCTGAACCGGATGCTCGCGACGGTCGGCGTCCGGGACGTCTCCTGGCTCGGCGACCCGCAGTACACCCTGGGCACGGTCGTGGTGATCAGCATCTGGTTCCAGATGGGTTACTACATGATCATCTTCCTGGCCGGGCTCCAGGACATCCCCGGCGAGTACTACGAGGCGGCGCGCATCGACGGCGCGAACGCCTGGCAGCGTTTCCGCTCCATCACCTGGCCGTTGCTGCGCCCCACGGCGCTCTTCGTGCTCATCACCCTGACCATCGCCGTCATCACCGGTGGCTTCGACCTCATCTACATCCTCACCGGCGGAGGTCCTGCGGGTTCGACCTCGCTGCTCGTCTACTTCGTCTACGAGCAGGCGTTCCTCTTCGGCGAGTACGGCTACGCGGCGGCGGTCGGGTCGGTCCTGGTCCTGGTCCTGCTGCTGTGGTCGGCGCTGATGTTCAAGCTCACGAGGGGAGGTCGGCTCGATGACGAGTGACGCTGCCGCCCGGACAGGTCGGTCGGCGCGGTCCGAGGACGCGCGGACGGCGGGACCCGCGCGAGGAGACAGGCGGTGGACCCGTCGCTCGGTCGTGCTGCTCCTCGTCGGCGCGGGCGTCGGTCTGGTGACGGTCTTCCCGCTCGTCTACATGGTGCTCAGCGCCTTCAAGACGGCGGGCGACATCTACGGCACCTCCCTGCTGCCGCCGACGTGGACGCTGGAGAATTTCCGCTACGTCTTCACCGAGGTCCCTTTCGCCCGGTACATGCTCAACAGCCTCGTGGTGTCGGCGGTGGTGACGGTCGCGGCGCTGCTGTTCCACTCGATGGCGGCCTACGCGCTGGCGCGGCTGCGATTCCCCGGACGGGAGGCGGTGTTCCTCGTCATCTTCTCGACCCTCCTGGTGAGCCTGCCCGTGGTCCTCATCCCCTCCTTCGTCGTCGTGCGTTCGCTGGGGATGATCGACAGCTACGCCGGGCTCATCGTGCCGCCCATCTTCAGCGCCTTCGGCATCTTCCTCCTGCGGCAGTTCTACCTCTCGCTGCCGGCGGAGCTGGAGGAGGCCGCCCTCGTCGACGGGGCGGGCTACTGGCGGATCTACTGGAGCGTCGTCCTGCCGCTGTCACGCCCGATCCTCGCGGCGCTGGCGGTCTTCTTCTTCCTGGCCAACTGGAACTCCTTCGTCTGGCCGCTCACGATCACCGCCGACCCCGGCCTGCGCGTCGTCCAGGTGGGCATCAGCACCTTCCAGCAGCAGTACGCGTCCAGCCAGAACTACATCGTGGCGGCGTCCACCGTCGCCGCGCTGCCGACGATGCTGCTGTTCTTCTTCTTCCAGAAGCAGATCACCGAGTCCATCAAGACCTCCGGCCTCAAGTGAGGCGCCTCCCCACCCGCAGGAGCTACCCGTGAACCCGCTCGACCTCATGGCCACGCTGCGTCCTGACGCCAGGACGCGGTCGGCGAGCCCGGAGAACCCCGCCGGCGAGCCCGGGGGCGGGGGTGGCGCCACCGACGGCACGGGGGCCGCGGCGGCGCGCGACCTGGGTCGGGGCTGGAAGGTGTCGCCCTCGGTCGAGGTCGCCCCCGGCGCCACCCACCCCCTGCTGGAGGCAACGGGCAGCGGTGTCGTGCAGCACCTGTGGGTGACGACGCACCCGCGCCACTGGCGCGAGCTCGTGCTGCGCATGCACTGGGACGGCGACCCGGCGCCGGCCGTGGAGGTGCCTCTCGGCGACTTCTTCGGCCAGGGCTGGGGCGAGTTCGCCCAGCTCTCCTCGCAGGTCGTGGCGGCCAACCCCCACGGCGGTCTCAACAGCTACTGGCGCATGCCCTTCCGTCGCGGCGCGCGCATCACCCTGGACAACCTCGGCGCCGACGCCGCGGTCGTCTACTACCAGGTCACCTGGTCGGAGGAGGAGGTCGGCGAGCACGAGGGGTACCTGCACGCCCAGTGGCGCCGCGACCACCCCCTGGAGCGCGGGCGTACCCACGTCCTCCTCGACGGTGTGGAGGGCGCAGGGCACTACGTCGGCACCTACCTCGCGTGGGGCGTCAACTCCTCCGGCTGGTGGGGCGAGGGCGAGGTGAAGTTCTACCTCGACGACGACGACGACCTGGCGAGCGTGTGTGGCACCGGCACGGAGGACTACTTCGGCGGCGCCTGGAACTTCGACGTCCCCGGGCAGGGCTACACCACCTACTCGACCCCCTACCTCGGCCTGCACCAGGTGCTCCGGCCGGACGGGTTGTACCGCAGCCAGCAGCGCTTCGGCATGTACCGGTGGCACCTGCCCGACCCGGTGCGCTTCCGCAGCGCGCTGAGGGTGGACGTCCAGGCGCTCGGCTGGCGCTCCGGCGGCCGGTACCTGCCGCTCGCCGACGACATCGCCTCGACGGCCTTCCTCTACCTCGACCGGACGTCGACGTCGCGTCCGTCAGCGCCGGGGGTGGACGAGATGGAGGTGCTCTGACACGTCCGCGCATCCACCCCTGCGGGTCGGCGGGAGCTGCCCCGCACGAGCAGCCGCGCGTCGAGCACCACCGTCCGTGCGGGGACGTCCGTAGCCTCGCCGCGCACCCGCTCCAGGAGCAGCTGCGCCGCACGCGTCCCGAGCTCGTAGGCCGGCTGCGCCACGACCGTGACGGCCGGCTCGACCAGCGTGCTCCAAGGGGCGTCGTCGAAGGCGACCAGCCCGACGTCCGCTCCCATCCGGAGCCCATGGTCCGCCAGGGCCCGCAGGACGCCGAGCGCCATGAGCGAGTTGGCGACGAGGAGGGCGTCCGGCGGCTCGTCGGAGTCCAGCAGCGAGGCAGCGGCCGACCGACCGCCTTCCACGGTGAAGGGCGCCCTCCGGACCAGCGACCCGTCGGCCGACGGCGCCCCCACGGCGTCGCGGTACCCCCGCAGCCGCTCCTCCGCCGTGGCCACCCCCTCGGGGCCCGTGACGCAGGCCACACGGCCCCACCCCTCCTCGAGGAGGTGCCGTGCGGCGGCCCCGGCCGCCCCCCGCGAGTCGACGAGCACCGCGTCGACGGCGTCGGGCGACGGTCGGTCGACGCTCACGACCGGGATGCCCGACCGGACGAGCCGGGCGGCGCCGCACCCGGGCGCCGAGGGGGACAGGAGGACGCCGGCGACCTGCTCCAGCTCGGCGACGGCGAGGTACTGCGCCTCCTTGGCGGCGTCCTCGTCGGTGTTGCAGAGCAGTACGGAGTAGCCGTTGGCCTGGGCGATGTCCTCGACGCCGCGGGCGACGGCGGTGAAGAACGGGTTGCTCACGTCGGCGATGAGCAGGGCCCAGACGTCGGTGCGCCGCCGCCGCAGGTTCCGCGCCACGCCGTTGGGCCGGTAGTCCAACGACGTGGCGGCCTCGAGCACCCGGCGCGCGAGCGCCGGGTCCACGGTGCTGACGCCGTTGAGGGCGCGCGAGGCTGTCGCGGGGGAGACGCCGGCCATGCGCGCCACGTCCGACAGCTTGGTCACACCCACCTCCCCCTCCGGCCCTCGCGGTCCACGACGGCGTGATCGGCCACCGAGCGTACTGAGTGCCCGCAGGGGGCAGGTGCTCTCGCGGGAGGACCTCGACCCCGGAGAGGTGGTCGAAGATTACGTTGACGACCGACGTAAAGAGGCCTACCGTCCTGCCCGACCGAGAGGAGCGATGGAGCTCATGCCTGTCACCCCAGCGCGCCGAGCGCGCCCCCGTACCTCGACCCGGTCGGCCCTCGTCCGACTCACCGCCGCGCTCGCGGCCGTCGCCGCCGGGACGACCGGCTGCACCTTCTCCAGTGCCGAGGCCGGCTCGGGCGACACCGTGCTGACCTTCTGGCACTACTTCCAGGGCGCCCAGCAGGAGTGGCTCGAGCGGCAGGTCGCCGACTTCGAGGCGGACCACCCCGGCGTCGACATCCAGCTCGTCGAGACCGTCGGGAGCCAGCACGTGCAGCGGCTGCTCGCCTCGACCGTCACGGGGACCACCCCGGACCTCTTCATCAACAACATCGTCGTCGACTACCCGACCCTGACGTCGGCCGGCGTGATGCTGGACCTGTCCCCCTACTGGGACGACTACGCCGACGCGGACCAGTTCCCCTCCTCCGCGGTCTGGCGCTCGGGGGACGCGGTCTACGACCTGCTCCCGTACAACAACCTGCTGGGCCTCTACATGAACACGGACGTGGCCGGTCGGTACGGGATCACCGAGCCCCCCGCGACGCTTCCCGAGCTCGCCCAGGACCTCGCCGCGGTCACCGACGGCGGTGACGGCGGGCTCGCCCTGTCCGCGGCACCGTCCGTGGAGGGGGCGTGGCTCTTCGCCCCCGAGCTCCTGGGCGAGGGCATCGGGTACTGCAACTTCTCCGGACCGCAGGTCGTCGACAGCTTCACGCGCCTCGCCGACTGGGCCCGGGACGGGTACGTCCCGCAGGCGGCGGCCACCTGGGACCAGAACGCCTCCTGGCAGCAGTTCATGACGGGGCGCTACGCCTTCGCCCTCAACGGGAACTGGCAGCTCGGCAACGTCGGGTCGGCCGACTTCGGCTACGTGACGGCGCAGTACCCGGCACCGGCGGACGGCTCCAGCACCGTCTACCCCGGCGGGGAGGGCTTCGCGATCGGCGCGACGAGCGAGCACCCCGACCTCGCCTGGGAGTTCCTGCAGGACGAGGTGCTCTCCCGCGACGGCCTGCTGTCCCTGTACGAGGCGGCCGGCTCCATCCCCCTGCGCGCCGACCTGGCGGACTCCCCGCAGCTCGCCGACGACCCGGACGTGCAGCCCTTCGTCCGCGCGACCCGGAGCACGGCCGAGTGGCCGGACAACACGAGCACCGCGGAGATGCAGACGGCGCTCGGGGAGGCCGTCAGCGCCACCGTCTCCGGCCAGCTCGGCGGCCGCGCGGCGGCGCGGCAGGCGGTGGCGGACATCGGGCAGGCCCGGTCCGAGGGCGACGTCGTCGGCGGGGAGGCGTGCTCGTGACCACGCTCGGCGGGCGCACCCTCCCCGCGGCGACGAGGACCCCGAGGCGGCGTCCCGGACGCGTCCGCCGCCGGCCGCCGGTGGTGTTCCTGCTGCCGACGGCGGTGCTGCTCGTCGTCTTCGGCGCCTACCCGCTCCTCGTGCTCGTCCAGATGTCCTTCAGCGACGTCGGCCCCGCCACCATCATCGGACCCTGGGACTTCGTGGGCCTCGACAACTACGCCGACGTCCTCGGCGGGGCGGAGGTCTGGCGCTCCCTGCTGCGCACGGTGGCCGTCGCGGCCGTGCTGCTCCTGAGCAACCTCGTGCTGGGCTTCGTCGTGGCGTCCCTGCTGTCCTTCGAGGGGCGCGTGACCTCCCTCGTCCTCAGCGTCATGGTCTTCATCTGGGCCCTGCCCCCGCTGGTCAGCGGCAGCACCTGGCGCTTCCTCCTCGACGACACGGGGCTGGTCAACGCGGTCCTCGGCCTGGTCGGGGTGGGGCCGGTCCCCTGGCTCTCGGAGCCGCGGCTCGCGCTGTGGAGCGTGACCGCCGTCATCGCCTGGGGGGCGCTGCCCTTCTCGGCCCTGATCCTGCGGGGCGGCCTGCTCGCGGTCGACCCCCAGGTGGTCGAGGCGGCGGCCATCGACGGGGCCGGCTACTGGCGGACCCAGGTGCAGGTGGTGCTGCCGCTCCTACGGCCCACCCTGTGGATCCTCGGCATCCTCACCGTGCTCTACGCCTTCAAGAGCTTCGACTACTTCTACGTGCTCACCCAGGGCGGACCCGGCACGGCCACGAACACCCTGCCGGTGCAGTCCTACTACGCGGCCTTCACCGACTTCGACATGAGCACCGGTGCGACCGTCGCCGTGGTCGCGATGGCCGTCGTCGTCGCCCTCGCCGTGCCGTACGTGCGCAGCCTCCGGCGGGAGGGGGACGCGTGAACCGCTTCGTCAGCGGCCCGACGAAGGGCCTCTTCGCCGTGCTGCGCGTCGTGCTCGCGCTCGCCTACCTCGTCCCGCTCGCCTGGGTCGTGGTGACGTCGCTCAAGAGCGGCCCCGAGGTGCTGCGGTCGCCCAACGCCCTGCTCTTCACCCCCACGCTCGACACCTACCGGGACGTCGTGGGGGACGGGCTGGAGGCCATCGCCACGTCGCTGCAGATCGCGGTGCTCGTGACGCTCGTCGTCCTCGTCGTCGCGGTGCCCGCCGCCTTCGCGCTGGCCCGGCGGATCTCGCCGGTGTGGGAGCGGGTCATCGCGGTCGGGCTCGCCGTCCTGCTCGTGCTGCAGATGGTGCCGCAGCCGATGACGGTCATCCCGCTGTTCAGCGTGCTGGCGCAGTGGGGCCTGCTCGGGAACCTCGCCGGGCTGGTGCTCGCCGACATCGCCCTGCTCCTGCCCTTCGGGGTCATGCTGCTGCGCCCCTTCGCGCTGGCCATCTCTCCGAGCCTCTACGAGGCGGCCGAGATCGACGGCGCGTCCACCGTGCAGAGCTTCCGGCTCATCACCGTGCCGATGCTCTCGAACGGCATCTTCACGGTGATGAGCGTCATCTTCATCACGGCCTGGGGTGAGTTCGTCTACGCCATCAACTTCCTGCCCCTCGGCGTCGTCCCGCCGGTCTCCGGCCTCCTGGCGCAGCAGAACACCACCTACGCCGCCAACTGGAACGACCTCATGGCGCTGGCTGTGCTCACCTCGCTGCCGCTGCTGGTCGTCTTCGTCCTCTCGCAGCGACGGCTGCGCAGCGGGCTGTCGCTGGGGGCGGTGAAGTGACGGCGGCGGAGCCGGACGGGCAGCGGCCCGTCGTCGTCCTCGTGGGGGCGCTGGACACCAAGGCCGCCGAGTACGAGCACCTGCGGGACCGTCTCGAGTCCTCCGGCGTGCGCGCCGCGGTGGTGGACGTCGGGGTCCTCGGCCCGGTGCGCGCCGACGTCGAGGTCGACCGGCGTGCCGTCGCGGCCGCCGCTGGCGCGGAGCTCGACGCCCTCGTGGCCGCCGGCGACCGCGGCGCGGCCGTCACCGCCATGGCGCGGGGGGCTGCGGCCGTGGTCGCCCGGATGCACGCGGAGGGGAGGCTGCACGGCCTCCTGGTGGCGGGTGGGTCCGGCGCGGCGCACGTCATGAGCCGCTGCGCTCAAGCGCTCCCGCTCGGGTGCCCGAAGGTCCTCGTCTCGACCGTCGTCGCCGGGGACACGCGGCCGTACGTGGGGACGAGCGACCTCGTGATGATGCACTCCGTCGTCGACCTCACCGGCGTCGACTCCATCAGCGCCGTCGTGCTGGCGAGGGCGGCGGACGCGTGCGCCGGCATGGTGTTCGGTGCCGTCGCTGCCCCGCCCACGGCGCCGGTGCCGGCGGACGTCGTCGCGTGCTCGGTCCTCGGGGTCACGACGGCCGGGACGGTCGCCGTCTCCGGCGACCTCCGACGCCGCGGCCTCGAGGTCCACGCGTTCCACGCCAACGGGACCGGCGGCCGCTGCCTCGAGGCGCTCGTGCGCTCCGGCCTCGTCACGGCCGTGGCGGACCTCACGCCGGGCGAGGTGGCGGACGAGGTGTGCGGGGGGGCCTTCAGCGCCGGCCCAGGCCGGATGGAGGCGGCGGGGGAGCGGGGCGTCCCCCAGGTGGTGAGCACCGGCGGGCTGGACATGGTGAAGTTCGGCCCCCGCGAGACACTCCCGGAGGCGGTGGCCGGGCGCCGGCTGCACGTCCACAACCCTGCGGTGACCCTCGTGCGCACCGACGCCCGGGAGTGCGCCGCGATCGGCGCCGTCGTCGCGGAGAAGCTGAACCGCGCCACCGGTCCGGTAGAGGTGCACGTGCCCCTCGGCGGCTGGTCCGAGCTGTCCGTCCCCGGCGGGCCCTTCCACGACCCCGACGCCGACGCGGCGCTGGTGGACGCCCTGCGCGACGGTCTCGCTCCGCGCGTGGAGGTCCACCTGCACGAGGGCGACGTCAACGACCCGGTCTTCGCCACCGCCGTCGCCGCGGCGCTGGCGCGGACCGTCGAGCAGGACCACCGACCGAGGAGCTGAGACGCGATGGCAGCAGAGACCGACGGACCCACCGACGAGCGGGCGCACCGGGACGGCGCCGCGCCGCCGGGGCGACGCCTGGCCGAGCGGCTGCGGGCCAAGGTCGCCGCGGGGTCGCCGATCATCGGCGGCGGCGCGGGGACAGGCCTGTCCGCCAAGTGCTCCGAGGCCGCGGGTCTCGACTTCGTCGTCGTGTACAACTCCGGCCGCTACCGGATGGCGGGCCGCAGCTCGATGGCCGGTCTCATGCCGTACGGGGACGCCAACGCCATCGTCATGGAGATGGGCCAGGAGGTGCTGCCGGTCGTGCGCGACCTGCCGGTCGTCGCCGGCGTCTGCGGGACCGACCCCTTCCGGCTCATGCCCGTCTTCCTCCGGCAGGTGCGCGACGCCGGCTTCTGCGGGGTTCAGAACTACCCGACCGTGTGCCTCTTCGAGGGCGTCATCAGGGCGAACCTGGAGGAGACGGGGCTGGGCTTCGACCGTGAGGTGGCGATGATCGCGACGGCGCGCGAGCTCGACCTCTTCACCGCCAGCTACGTGGCCAACCCCGACGAGGCGGAGGCCATGGCTGCCGCCGGTGCCGACGTCGTCGTCGCCCACATGGGCCTGACGACCTCGGGGATGGTCGGCGCGCAGACCGCGATGACGCTGGAGCAGGCCAAGGCGAAGGTGGGGGAGCTCGCCCGCGCGGCGCGCTCGGCGCGGCCGGACGTGCTCGTCGTCTGCCACGGCGGCCCGGTCCACGGCCCGCAGGAGGCCGCCGCCGTCATCGCCGACGTGCCCGAGGTCGTCGGCTTCCTCGGCGCCTCGAGCATGGAGAGGCTCCCCACCGAGACGGCCATGGTCGACCACATGCGCAGCTTCACGGAGATCGGGATGCCCGCCGGGCGCGGGGGCGGCTCGTGAGCCACCGCATGGTCATCGTCTACGGGGCGCCCGAGGACCCGGCCGCGTTCCGCCGCTACTACGAGGACCACCACGTGCCGCTGGCCCGGGCCATGGCCGGGCTGACCCGGTGGGACCTCGTCTGGCTGGACCGCGGTGGCGACGGGGACGGCCGGTACGCGCTGGTGGCCGAGCTGACCGCGGAGAGCGCCGAGGCGATGGACCGGGTGCTCGCCACGCCCGAGGGCCGCGCCGCCCGGGACGACCTCGAGCGCTTCGTCACCGGGACGGTCGACTTCCTGCGCGGGGACGTCGAGGAGGTCGCGCTGTGAGCGGCGCCGGCCTCGTCGTCGCCGTCGCAGGCCTCGGCTTCGGTGCGGAGTTCGTCCCGATCTACCGGCGGCATCCCGAGGTCGCCGACGTCGTCCTCGTCGAGCCGGACGCCGCGCGGCGCGCGGCGGCCGCAGAGCGCTTCGGGCTGGGCCCCGGCTGCGCCGACGTCGCCGACGTGCTCGCGGACCCCCGGGTGGACGCGGTGCACCTGCTCGCGCCCGTGCCGCTGCACGCGGACCTGGCGGTCGCCGTGCTCGAGGCGGGCAAGCACTGCGCCAGCGCCGTACCCGCCGCCACGAGCCTGGAGGACCTCGACCGCCTCGTCGCGGCAGAGCGGGCGTCCGGACGCTCCTACATGATGATGGAGACGACGGTCTACGCCCGCGAGCTCCTGGCGGTCCGGGAGATGCACGAGCGCGGCGAGCTCGGCGAGCCGACGCTGTACCGCGGGTGCCACCTCCAGCAGCTCGACGGTTTCCCCGTGTACTGGCAGGGATTCCCGCCGATGCACTACGCCACCCACGCGCTCGCCCCGGTGCTGTCCCTGCTCGGCACGACGGTCGAGCGCGTCAGCGCCCGCGGTGCCGGTCGTCTCACTCCGGAGCGCCGGACCGGCGGCTTCGACAACCCGTTCCCGGCCGAGGCCGGCCTCTTCGCCCTGCGCGGTAGCGACGTCCTCGCGGACGTGACGGTCTCCTTCTTCCAGACCGCGCGCAGCTACGTCGAGGGCTTCTGCCTCTACGGCGACCGCCGCGGGGTGGAGTGGCCGGAGGACAACGAGGGCGACCTCACCGTCCACGACATGTCAGGTCCGGCGCCGGGCTCGCGGGGCAACCGGGTCGTGACGCGCCGGCTGGCCCCTCGCGACCGCCCCGAGCTCCTGCCCGAGCCGCTGCGGCCCTTCGTCCGGCCGACGGAGGTCCACCTGCCGGGAGCGCCCGCACCGACGCGGGTCGGCGCCGACCACGGGGGGTCCCATCCCTTCCTCGTCGACGAGTTCGTCCGCAGCGCCGTGGAGGGTCGTCCCGCCGCCGTGGACGCCCGGACCGCCGCGGCGTGGACGGCGCCCGGCGTCTGCGCGCACACCTCGGCCCTCGAGGGCGGGCGGTGGGTGGAGGTGCCGGACTACCGGTCCTCCTGACGGGCCGGCGCCTCGAGGCCCTCCCCGCGCCCGGGCGGCGCCACGACCGGGGCGGCCGCCAGCCAGGAGCCGGTGACGAGGAAGCGGTCGACGACGTCGGGGGCGAGGACGTGCTCGAGCACGAGCCGGGCGGCCCCACGGACGCCGGCCAGCGCCCCCAGGCGCGCGGTGACGACCTCGCAGCCCGGGGCGTCCGTGCTCCGGGCGTCGTCCAGCGCCTCCCGCAGCCCCTCGCGCAGGCCCGGCAGCAGGTGCTCCTCGGCCTCGGCGAGGTAGCCCCACACCACGACGACCTGCGGGTCGAGGAGGGCTACCGAGGGGGCGAGCGCCCGGCCCACGGCCGCGCCCGCGCCCCGGACCGCCCGGCTCGCGGGGCCGGACCCCCGTCGCGCCAGGTCGACCACGTCCGCGACGTCGGCGACGGGCAGCCCCTCGGCCGCCAGGCGCCGCACGAGCGCGGCCCCGCCGGCCTCGGCGGCGAGGCCACGCACCCCGCCGAGGTGCCCGGCCCGCCCGCTCGCCCCGCGCAACGGCACGTCGCGGACGACGACGGCGGCGTCGACGAGCGTGCCGAGCTTTACGCACACGAGGACTTCCGCGTCGGGCCAGGAGCGGCGTTCCTCGGCGAGGGCCAGCAGGTTCACGTCGCGGTCGAGGTGCACGGGCGCGTCGAAGTGCTCGCGCAGGAGGCGCTGGTGGGTGGGGCCCCAACTGAGGTCCGTGCCCGCGGGTGCGTCCGCGTAGTCCTCGAGCTCGACGGGGCTGGGAAGGCCGAGGCCGATCCCGGCGACCTCCGAGAGACCCCGGCCGAGCGTGCGCAGCAGCCCTTCGAGACCCGCGACGACGTCGGCGACCGCGGCGTCGGCGCCGTCGGCCGCGTCGCCGTCGACGAGTGCGTGGGCGAGCACCTCGCCCGCGAGGTCGACGACGGCGAGGCGAGAGCCGGAGAGCCCCACCTGACCGACGAGCACGACGGCGCCGCCCGGCGCCAGAGACGCGTGCGCGGCGGGACGCCCCCGCGCCGACGAGCGCGGGCCGTCGAGGACGACGAGCCCGTGCTCGACGAGGAGGTCGAGGCGTTGGCGGACCGTCGACCGCGAGGCGCCCACCGCGGCCGCCAGCTCGGAGACCGTCGTCGCCGACGCGGACCGCACGAGCTGCAGCAGCCGACCGGCGCCGTCGACGGCGAGCTGTGGTCGGGCGGTGGTGCGCGGGGCCGAGGCGGTCACAGCCGCCCATCCTCTCCGACACGGCTCCCGGGGTCTTGACGGTCCTCCGCCGTCGTCCTACGGTTCTCAGAAATCGATTCCTCACCACGGAGGGGGCTCGGGTGCCGAGCGATGCCACCGCCCTGCGTGCCCACCCCGCCCCGCGCCTCGCCGACCGGGCGGTCGTCGGGGTCGTCGTCGCCGACATCGCGGACCCCCACTTCGCGCAGCTGGCGCACAGCATCGGCGAGGTGGCGGCCGCCGCCGGCCACCGGGTGGTCATCGGCAGCACGGGGGAGGACCCGGCCCGGCAGCGCAGCTGCCTGCGGGGGCTGGTCGACGACGGCGTGGCCGGTGTCGTCCTCGTCCCCACCGGCGACGACGGCACCGACGTCCGGACGGTCCTCGACGGCGGCGTCCCCGTGGTGGCGCTCGACCGCCCCGTGGCCGACCTGCGCGCCGACTCGGTCCGGGTGGACGACGAGGCGGCGGGACGGGTGGCGACCGCGCACCTGCTCTCGCTCGGGCACCGGGCGACCGCGTTCGTCGGCGGCCCGGCCGACGTCGCCACCGCCGCGGGCCGGCTGCGTGGCTACGAGGTAGCGGTCGCCGCTGCGGGCAGGGAGCCCCGGAGCGCTTCCGGGCCCTTCACGGTGGACGGCGGGAGGTGCACCACCCGGTCGCTCCTCGCCGGCGACCCGCTGCTGACGGCGGTCGTCGCCGCGAGCGACCTCGTCGCGGTCGGCGTCGTCCAGGCCCTGCGCGCGGCAGGGCGCCGGATCCCCGAGGACGTCGCGGTGGCGACGGTCGACGACCCCTTCTACAGCGCGTGCGTCGACCCGCCCTTGACGTCGGTGGCCCAGCCCGTCCGCCGCCTCGCGGAGAGGTCCGTGCACCTGCTGCTGGAGCGGTGCCGCGGTGAGCGCGCCGAGCCGGTGCACGAGGTGCTCGGCGTCAAGCTGGTCGTGCGCGCCTCCAGCGGCGGCAGCGTGTGGGCCGCTGCGGTCTCCGGCGCCCCGGGGCGCCGAGGAAGGTCGTGAGCGGGACACCGCCGCACCTGGACCCCACCACCCGACCGGAGGACGAGATGTCGACCGACAGCGCTGCCCGTTACACCCTGCCGACCGCCCTCCAGCGCCCGGACGCGAAGCCCGGCACGGTGTACACGGTGGCCAGCGGCGACCTGCGCCCCACCGCCAACATCACCTGCTGGCCCGCGCAGCAACGGCTCGAGGAGCTCTTCGCGACGGCGGTGCGTGGGCTCGGCTGGACGGTCGAGCGAGGCCACCCGGTCGACCCGGACAAGGGGCACGGCTTCGTCGACAGCCAGCGAGCGGGCATCGAGGTCTTCCGCCGGATCCCTCTCGACGCGCCGCTCGTCGTCGTCGAGGCCGTCTGGCAGTACAGCCACCACGTGCTCGCCGGGCTGCGCGACCACCGCGGGCCCGTGCTGCTCGTCGCCAACTGGGAGGGCGAGTTCCCCGGCCTGGTCGGCCTGCTCAACCTCACCGCGAGCCTGACGAAGGCCGACATCTCGCACTCGGTCCTCTGGAGCGAGGACTTCACGGACGACTGGGCGCTCGGACGGCTGCGCGAGTGGCTCGAGACAGGCCGGGTGGAGCACGACCTCAGCCACGTCCGGGACCTCGGCGACCTCCCGGCCTGCGCGGAGGTGGACCTGGGTCGGGCCCTCGGACGCCAGCTCCGGGAGGAGAAGGCGATCATCGGCGTCTTCGACGAGGGCTGCATGGGCATGTACAACGCGATCATCGACGACGAGCTGCTCAACCCGCTGGGCATCTACAAGGAGCGCCTCTCGCAGAGCGCGCTGGTCGCCGAGATGGGTCGGGTGACCGACGAGGAGGCGTCCGCCGTCCGCCGGTGGTTGGACGACGCGGGCCTCGACTTCCGCACGGGGACGGACGAGGCCACCGAGCTCACGGACGCCCAGGTCCTGAGCCAGCTGACGATGTACGTGGCGGCGCTGCGCATCGCCGACGACTTCGGGTTGGACGCCGTCGGGATCCAGTACCAGCAGGGGCTCAAGGACGTCGTCCCGGCGAGCGACCTCGCCGAGGGGCTGCTCAACAACGTGTCCCGCCCGCCCGTGCGCAGCCGGGACGGCGCGCGCGAGCTCTACGCCGGCGTTCCGCTGCCGCACTTCAACGAGGTCGACGAGGGGGTGGCCGTCGACGCGCTCGTGACCAACCGCGTCTGGTCCGCCATGGGCCTCGACCCGGCGACGACGTTGCACGACGTCCGGTGGGGCGCCGAGCACGACGGCCGCTTCGTCTGGGTCCTCGAGATCTCCGGCTCCGTGCCCGCCTCCCACCACGGGGGGTACGACCGGTCCTGGAGCATGCGCCAGCCACCGATGTTCTTCCCGCTGGGCGGAGGGACGCTCTCGGGCGTCAGCCGACCCGGCCCCGTCGTCTGGTCCCGCGTCTTCCTCATGGACGGCGCACTGCACGTGGATCTCGGGCGGGCGAGCGCCGTGGAGCTGCCGGAGGAGGAGACGACCCGCCGGCTCGAGGCGACGAACCGGGAGTGGCCGATCATGCACGCGGTGCTGCACGGCGTGTCCCGTGACCAGTTCATGGCGCGGCATAAGGCCAACCACCTCACCGTCGCGTACGGGCAGGACGAGGTGTCCGCTGACCGGGCGCTCCTCGCGAAGGCTGCCGTCTTCCGCGACCTCGGCGTGCGAGTGCACCTCGTGGGGGACGTGGACCTCGGGCGCTGACGTGCGGACCGGTGGACGGTGCCCGGTCCAGGTGCTGACGACGGACGGTCGGTCGTGCATGTCCTGACAAGCGGACCCATGGCGACGGTTGTCAGGTCGCGCGACTACCGTGCCCGCGCACGCCAGGAGCACCCGCCGAGCCCTCCGGCACGGGCGGTACCGAGCGCGGGAGGACCCGATGAGCGCCACCACCGACCGGAGCACCGCACGGGTGCACCGGACGTCGTTCGCCCTCGGCGACGACGTCGTCCCCTACGCCTACGGCGACGGGTGCACCGACGAGCTGGTGAGCCTGCTCGGCGAGGAGCTGCGCGGCGCCGACCGCGTCGTCCTCGTGCACGACGCCGTGGCCGAGGACCTGGCGCGACGCGTCGCCGACGGGCTCGCGGCGTCCCGGCCGGGCGGGCTGCCGGTCGCGGCGCTGGCCTGCACCGCCCGCGAGGACCGCAAGACGCTCGGCACGGTCCTCGACCTGGCGGAGCAGGCGGTCGCGGGCGGGGCGACGCGCGGCTCGACCGTCGTCGCGCTCGGGGGCGGGCTCGTCGGCAACGTCGCGGGCATGGTCGCGGCGACGCTCTTCCGCGGGCTGCCGCTCGTGCACCTGCCGACGACGCCGGTCGCCGCCTTCGACGCCGTCCTGTCCGCCAAGCAGGGGGTCAACCTCTCCGCGGGCAAGAACATGGTGGGCACCTTCTGGACGCCCGCGTCGGTCTGGTGCGACCTGGGCTGGCTGCGCGGCGTCGACGCGCGGCAGCTGCTCACGGGCACGGCCGAGATGGCGAAGAACGTCCTCGCCGTGCTGCCCGACCGCGAGGAGGACCTCCGCACCGCGGTGGCCGAGATGGCGGACGACTCCTCCGACGCGCTCGCGCGGCTCCTGCAGATCGGGGTCGACGCCAAGGCCCCGCTGCTCGCCGCCGACCCGCACGAGCGCCGCGAGGCGCTCGTCTTCGAGTACGGCCACACCGTCGGCCACGCCGTCGAGCTGGCCTCCCGCGGTGCGCTGTCGCACGGGGCCTCGGTGGGCTGGGGGATGCTCGTCGCGGCCGAGGTCGCCCAGCGCCTCGGCCACCTGGACGGCGCGGCGGTCGACGCCCACGCCCGCGTGCTGGCCCCGCTGGGGGTGCGTGAGGAGGAACGGCCGGTGCTGGACCGCGCCCTCGTGCACCGGCTGCTGCTGCGTGACAACAAGCGCGGCTACCTGCCCGGCATCGGCGACGACGTCGTCCCGATGGTGCTGCTCGGCGCGCTCGGCCGGCCGCTCGTGGACGAGCGGGGCCGGCCCCTCATGCCCGTGCCCACCCGGGTCGTGCACGAGGCGGTCGACGCGGTGCTGCGGCCGGTCTGACGGCGCGGCCCCGCCGATGCCCCCGCGGACGGCGGGCGACGCCGCTCAGCTCCGCGCGGACGACCAGTCGTCGAGGTCGACCGGCAGGTCGTCGTCGAGGTCCCGCAACGCCTCGAAGGTGCCCTCGAGCGCCGCGTAGAGGCCGGCGTGCACGGGCAGCAGTCGCGCGTAGAGGGCCGCGGCGGCCGGGTCCGGCCGGACGACGTCGGAGACCTCGACGCGGTCGGCGGCCACCTCGACGCTCGGCACGAGCCCGAGCGCCGTCATGGCGATGACGGCGGCGCCGTAGCCGGAGCCCTGCGTCCCGCTGGGGAAGGAGATCTCCATCCCCAGGACGTCGGCGAGCATCTGGCGCCACACCGCCGAGCGGGCGAAGCCGCCCGTCGCGCGGACCTCGGTGATGTCGTGCCCCGCCTCGCGCAGGGAAGCCAGGACGAGGGCGAGCTGCTGGCAGACGCCCTCGAGCGCCGCGCGCACGAGGTGCTCGCGGCCGTGGTGGCGCTGCAGGCCGACGTAGGCGCCCCGCGGCAGCGACGTCCAGTACGGCGCCCGCTCGCTCAGCAGGTAGGGGAGCATCAGCAGGCCGCCGCAGCCGGGCGGGGCCAGCGCCGCCAGGTCGGTGAGCGCCTCCTCGGGCTCGTCGCCCAGCTCGTCGGCGAGCAGCTCCATGTCGGGCGCGAGCGCGTCGCCGACCCAGCGCAGGACGACCCCGCCGTTGGTGATCGCCCCGCCGACGGCCCACAGGTCGTCGGTGAGCGCGTAGCAGAACGTGCGGCCGGCAGGGTCGACGCCCGGGCGGTCGACCACGACGCGCAGGGCGCCGCTCGTGCCGATGGAGACGCTCGCGATGCCGGGGCGGACCGCGCCGACGCCGAGGTTGGCGAGCGGGCCGTCCCCGCCGCCGACGACGAGCGGGACGTCGCGCCCGAGGCCGAGGTCGTCGGCCACCCCGGGCATCAGGCGCAGGCGGTGCGTCACCGGGACGGGACGGGGCAGCTGCTCCGGGGTGGTGCTCGCCAGCTCGAGCGCC
Source organism: Pseudokineococcus basanitobsidens (assembly GCF_037482545.1). Lineage (NCBI taxonomy): Bacteria > Bacillati > Actinomycetota > Actinomycetes > Kineosporiales > Kineosporiaceae > Pseudokineococcus > Pseudokineococcus basanitobsidens. The sequence continues at coordinate 345,673 of NZ_JBBIAA010000001.1, forward strand.
TCGGGGTCCCAGTCGAGGGTGCGCAGGTCGAGCAGCCCGTTGCCGGACGCCATCGAGTGGTCGACCACCCACTCGCCCGACCAGGCGTGGAGCAGCAGCTCCTTGATGCCGACCCAGTGCGCGACGCGGGCGGCGACCTCCGGGCGCTCCTCGGCGAACCACGCGAGCTTCGGCAGCGGGGACATGGGGTGCACCGGCGTCCCCGTCCGGCGGTGCACCCCCGGCCCGGGTCCCCGCCGGATCCGGTCGGCCTGCGGCGTCGCGCGTCGGTCGGCCCAGGTGACGACGGCCGTCAGGGGCACGTCGTCCGCGTCCACCCCGATGAGGCTGTGCATCGCCCCGCTGACGCCGAGCCCGACGACGCGGCCCGCGCCGTCCACCCGGCGCACCACGGTGCGCACGGCCTCGGCCGCGGCGGCCAGGATCGCGGCGGGGTCCTGCTCGGCCCAGCCCGGCTCCGGCTCGTCGAGGGAGTACTCCACCTCGGCCTCCGCGACGGCGTCGCCCGCGGTCGTGAAGGCGGCGACCTTCGTCGCCGTCGTCCCGAGGTCCACCCCCAGGACGAGCGGTCGCCCCCCCGCGGCGTCCGTGGCGGGCGGGGGGCTCGTCGTGGGGGAGGGCACGACCGCCATCCTGGCGCACGCGACCGGCCCGGTCGGCGTCCTGCCGGGGGCCGGCGCGCGGGCCGGGCCCCGCCGACGGACCGCGCCCCGGCCGCCGGGGGGCTGCTGCCTACGCTGCGCCGCATGGTCGTCCCCGAGCCGCCGGTCGACGCCGGGCGACCCCTGCGCGGCACGCCGCCGGCCCCGCGCCCGTCGGCGCCGGAGCGCTCGCGCCTGCGCCTGGAGGTCTTCCTCGTCCTGGCGCTCAGCCTCGGCGCCTCGGCGGTCTACGCCGTCGTGAGCCTCGTGGGCACGCTGACCCGGGGGCCCCTGCGCGAGGCGACGGCGACGCTCAACGCCTCCCGCAGCGATCGCCCGTGGTTCGACCTGACCTACCAGCTGCTGGCGACGGCGACGGCGCTCGTCCCGGTCGTCCTGGCGCTGGCGCTGCTGGGGTGGAGCCGCGGGTGGACCCCGCGGGCGGCCGCCCGCTCGCTCGGGTTCGACCTGCGCCGCCCCGGCCGCGACCTCCTGCAGGGCCTCGGCCTGGCCGCGCTGATCGGCGTCCCCGGGCTCGGGCTCTACCTCGCCGGCCGGGCGCTCGGCGTCACCGCCGACGTGGACCCCGCCGCGCTCGACACGTACTGGTGGACGGTGCCGGTGCTGCTGCTCTCGGCCGTCAAGAACGGCGTCCTCGAGGAGGTCGTCGTCGTGGGATGGCTGCTGCGGCGGCTGCACGACCTGCGCTGGGGCCCCGTCGCGGCCATCGCCGCCAGCGCGCTGCTGCGGGGCAGCTACCACCTGTACCAGGGGGTCGGACCCTTCGTGGGCAACGCCGTCATGGGCGTCGTCTTCGCGCTCGTCTACCGCCGCACGGGCCGGGTGATGCCGCTCGTCGTCGCGCACACGCTCATCGACGCCGTCGCGTTCGTCGGCTACGCCGCCGTGCGGCCGTACCTCTGAGCCCCCCCGCCTCCACGCGCCCCCCGCCGCCACCGCGGCGGCGGTGGTCCGCTGCTCCGTCCGGGTGGTCCGCGGCCGGCGGGACGTGGCGGCGCGTCATCACTCTGGGGCGTTTTCGAACACGACGCGTGACGACATGGCCGGAGGCTGGGAGGGTAGCGGCGTGCGGCGACGACATCAGGTGCGCTCCCGGCGCCCCGGGGCGGGCGTGGACGAGGCGGGCGCGGGTCCCGGCCCGCTCGTGGTCGGCACCGCCGCGGTGGTCCTGCTCCTGTGCGCCGCCCTCGCCACCCTCTGCACGGTCTTCCCCGGCGAGGGGCGGACGAGGGCGCTGACCGCCGCGGCCGCGCTCGCCGGGGGTGCCGCCGGACTGGTGCTGCTGCGCCGGCGGTCGGTCGTGGGGTGGCGGGCGCTGCGGGCGACCGTGGTCGCCGCGGAGGTCGTCCTCGCCGTCCTGGCCCTCGACATCACCGGGGACGAGGCGCGCCTCGTCGCGACGACGGGCCTGTTCGTCCTCGCCGTGCTCCCCGGCGCGATCCTCCTGCGGCGCCTGGCCGCGACCGTCCACCTGGTCGCCGTCCTCGCCGTCGTCGGGGCCCTCCTCCTCGTGCGGCCGGGGCCGCCCCTCGTGGCGGAGGCGGCCCTCCTGCTCGCGACCCTGGGGGCGACCTCGCTCATCGGCGCCGTCGTGAGCCGCTCCGTGGTCCGCGCCGAGGTGGACGAGCTCACGCAGCTGCCCAACCGGAGGGCCCTGGAGCGCCGCCTGGACGCCGACGTCGCCGCCGGGCGCGCGGGCGACGTCGCGCTCGCGATGCTCGACCTCGACGGCTTCAAGGAGGTCAACGACGTCCACGGCCACGCGGCGGGGGACGCGCGCCTCGTCGCCGTGGCGCGCCACCTGCGGGCGGGGCTCGACGGCGAGGGGCTGCTGGCCCGGCTCGGCGGCGACGAGTTCGTCTGGGTCGCCGAGGGCGCCGAGGGCCGCGTCCGCCATCGTCTGGCCGCCGCGGTCGCGGACCTGCCCCAGGGGCAGCGGGCCTCGTTCGGCGTCGCCGTGCTCGACCCCGCGGACTCCGCGGCCACGTGGCGCCAGCGTGCCGACGCGGACCTCTACGACGCCAAGCGCCGCCGCCGCGGGCTCCTCCCGGCGAGCCTGGACACGCCCGAGGCGGAGGACCTGCTGCGCGCCATCACCGACGGCCAGCTCGTCGTCCGGTACCAACCGGTCGTCGACCTCGCGACGGGCGACCTCGCGGGCGTCGAGGCGCTCGTGCGCTGGCAGCACCCGCGCCGCGGGCTCCTGGGGCCGGACGCCTTCCTGCCCCTGGCGGAGGCGACCGGCGTCGTCGAACTCCTCGGCGCGCGGGTGCTGCGCGCGGCCTGCCACGAGGTGCGCGCCTGGCAGCGGCGCACGGGTACCCGGGCGGGCGTGGCCGTCAACGTCTCGGCCGCCGAGCTCGCCGAGCCGGCCTACCCCGCGCGCGTCCTGCGCGCGCTCGCCGACAGCGGCCTCCCGGCCGCCGACCTCGTGCTCGAGGTCACCGAGACGGCCTTCGCCGACGTCCCGACCATGACGCGGTCCCTGCGCGAGCTGCGGACGGCCGGCGTCCGGGTGGCGGTCGACGACTTCGGCACGGGCTGGTCGACGCTCTCGCGGCTGGACCAGCTGCCCGTCGACGTGCTCAAGCTCGACAAGTCCTTCGTGGACCGGGTCGTCCCGGGGCAGGGCTGCACGCCGGTCGTGGACGCGGTCCTGGCCATGGCGCGGGCCCTGGACCTGGCGGTCACCGCCGAGGGCGTCGAGCACGCCCACCAGGTCGCCGCCCTGCGGGACGCGGGGTGCGACACCGCGCAGGGCTACCACCTGCAGCGACCGGTCCCGCTGGACGAGGTCGACCTCGCCCGCCGCGTCCGCGTCCCCGCCTGAGGACGGCGCTCGGCCCCGGCGGCTCCCGGGGCGTCGTCCGGGGGTGACGGGCGGCTACGGACGCCGGCGGACGACGAGCACGCACGTGTCGTCGTCGAGGTCCGAGCCGCCGTCGGCGAAGTGCTCCACCACCAGGTCGCGCAGCGAGGCGGCGTCGTGGTCGTCGGGGCAGCCGGCGAGCAGCTGCTCCAGCTCGTCGAGCCCCTGCCGCAGGGGGCGGTCCCGCCGCTCCAGCAGCCCGTCGGTGAACAGCACCAAGGAGGCGCCGCGCGGCATGTCGACCTCGGCCTGGTCGACCACCGTCCGCGGCCCGGCGACGCCGATGGGGGTGGTGAGCGCCTGGTCGAGGCGGTGGACGACGCCCTCGGGCGTGCGGAGCATCGGCGGCGGGTGACCGGCCTTCGCGTAGGTCACGGCGCAGCCGTCACCCGTCTCGGCGCAGACGACGCGGGCGTAGACGCAGGTGGCCAGCCCGGCCATCCCGAGGCCGCGCACGAGCAGGTCCAGCCGGCGGAGCACGGCCCCGGGCTCGTCCCCGCCCCAGGCGTAGGAGCGCAGGACCGAGCGCAGCTGGCCCATCGCGGCGGCCGCCCGGAGGTCGTGCCCCATGACGTCGCCGATGGCGACGCCGAGCCCGCCGTCGGGCAGGTCCAGGACGTCGAACCAGTCGCCGCCGACCTCGGCGCCGACGGCCGCGGGCAGGTAGGTGGCCGCGAGGTCGAAGTCCTCGACCTCGGGGAGGTCGGGGAGCAGGTCGCGCTGCAGGGTGAGGGCCGCCGCGTGCTCCCGCTCGTACAGCCGCGCGTTGTCGACGGCGAGGCCCGCACGCAGCCCGACGTCCGCCATCGTGGCGAGGTCCGTGCTGCTCGGGGGCGGCGCGTCGCCGAGGACGAGCCCGAGGACGGCGGTGGTGCGGCCACGGGCGCGCAGCGGGACCAGGACCGTGCGCCCGGCGCCCATCGCGCGCAGCGCCTGCGCGGCCGCGGCGTCGCCGAGCCGGCCGGCGGCCTGCTCCGTGTCCACGTGCAGGCTCGTCGGCGTCGTCACCGCACCGGTGAGCAGGTCCGACAGGACGGGCAGCTGTGCCAGCCCGTGCCCCGGCTCCCGCGCCAGGGCCTGCGCGCTGGCCGCGAGCGCCTCGTCGGCGTGCGCGACGTGGAGGCGGGACGCCCGCCCCGGCTCGTCGGCGACCAGGGCGAAGGCCCACCTGGCCAGGTCGGGCACCACCAGGCCGGGCAGGACGGCGAGCGCGCCGTCGCTGTCCAGCCGGCTGGCCAGGGCGGTGCTCACCCGCGCCAGCGCCTCGAGCCGGGCGTTCGCGCGTCGGGCCTCCTCGAGCGCCCGGTCGCGCTCCGCCGCCGCCTCCACCCTGGCGGTGACGTCGGACTGCACCCCCACGTGGTGGGTCAGGCGCCCGTCCGCGTCGAACACCGGGCTGATGACCACCTCGTTCCAGAAGGCCGTGCCGTCCTTGCGGAAGTTCAGCAGCACCTCGGTGACCGGCTCGTCCTCGGCGAGCGCCCGGGCGATGCGGGCGACGGCGTCCCGGTCGGTGCCCGGGCCCTGGAGGAACCGGCAGTTGGAGCCGGTGACGTCGGCGGAGGAGTAGCCCGTGGTGCGCTCGAACGCGGGGTTGACCCAGACGAGCGGGTTGTCCGGGGCGTGGGGGTCGCTGATGCTGAAGGACAGGTCGCTCGCGATGACGGCCCGGTGCCGCAGGTCGCCGGACTCCTGGAGCCGCGCGACGGCGGCGTGCTCGCGCAGCGGCAGCATCACGACGAGCGCCTGCGAGGCGAGCGGCGGGGGCGCGTCGGTGAGCGGGATGCCGACGACCCACATCTGCTCCCGGGCGGTGGTGGCGTCGGACCCGCGGGCGGCCGAGACGGCCTCGCCCGCCACCGGCTCGCCGGCGGCGACCCGGCGCAGCGGCGCCGGCCCGTCCTCCATGTCCTCGCCGCTCCCGTCGTGCAGCCCGGCCTCGCGCGACCACCGCGCGATGCCCGCCGGCAGGCGGGTGCCCGGGGACAGCTGCTGGGCCAGGGCGTTGGCGTAGACGACCTCGCCGCGGTCGAGGTCGACGAGGAGCACCGCGGCGGGGGTGTCCCGGACCACCGGGGGCAGCGCCGCCCCCGCGAGGGGCTGCACGGCCTCCAGTCCGGTGGTGTCGGTCACGGCCGCGATCCTACGAGGGGGCCCGGGGCCCGGGACGGCCGTGACGACCGCCCCGGCGACGGCGGGCGCCGGGCGTCACGCGGGCGGTCGTCGCCCCTCCCGCACCGCGTCGAGCCAGGCGCGGGCGTCGCCGAAGGCGGCCTCGTCCGTCCCCGGCCGCACGGTGACCGGGCGACCGTCCGCGCGCGGGTAGGAGCCCAGGAAGCGGACCTGCGCGCAGAAGCGGTGCAGGCCCAGCAGCGCCTCGGCGACCCGCGCGTCCTGCACGTGCCCCTCGGCGTCGATGGCGAAGCAGTAGCGGCCGAGGGCGTCCCCGGTCGGGCGGGACTCGATCCGGGTGAGGTTCACCCCGCGGGAGGCGAACTGCTCGAGCAGCTCCAGCAGCATGCCGGGGTGGTCCTGCGGCTGGAAGGCGATGACGGTCGTGCGGTCGGCGCCCGTCGGCGGCGGGGGAGCCGTCGGCCGGCCCACGAGGACGAAGCGGGTGACGGCGCCGGCGGTGTCGCCGACGTCGCGCGCGAGCACCTCGAGCCCGTAGCGCTCGGCGGCCACGCCGGCGCACAGGGCGGCGTCGTAGCCGGTGGCGGCCGCTCCCGGGGCAAGGCCGGCCGCCGCCGCGGCGGTGGAGGAGCTCGGCACGTACTGGGCGCGGGGGAGGTGCTCGGCGAGCCAGCCGCGGCACTGGGCGTGCGCGTGCGTGTGGGTGCTGACGACGGCGACGTCCTCGAGCCGCGTGCCCGGGCGGGCGCCCAGGACGAACGTGACGGGCACCAGCGCCTCGGCCACGACGACGAGCGGGTCGCCGCCCGCCAGCCCGTCCAGGGTCGCGGCGACGCCGCCCTCCACGGAGTTCTCCATCGGCACCATCGCGGCGTCGAGGTCGCCCGCGCGCACCGCGGCGAGAGCGGCGTCCACGCTGGCCGCGGGGACACGCTCCGCGTCGTCCTCGCCGCGCCGGACGAGGACGTCGCCCAGCGCGGCGTCGGTGAAGGTCCCCTCGGGCCCGAGGTAGCCGTAGCGGCGGGGGCGGGCCGGCGCGTCCGTCCCGGGGCTCACCCGTCCGCGCCGCCGCGCTCGCCGCTCGTCGCGCCCTCGTCCCCGGTGCCGAAGCCGCCCGGGGCGGCGCTGCTCGCGGGGGCGGGCGCCACCGGGGTGCGCGCGGGGCGCTCGCCCCGTCCGTCGGTGTCCCGTCCGCCCGTGCCCCGTCCGTCCGTGCTCCCGCCGCCGATCAGCGACAGGAGGTCGACGCCCGTCGTGCGGCGCACCGTCTCGAGCGTCTCGTGGAGGTTGCCGGCGACCGACCGCGAGAGCGCGCCGGCGCCGTCGTTGGAGATGACGGTGAGGTCGTCGATGGAGCCCAGCGGCCGGGCGAGCGCCTCGGCCATGGCGGGCAGGACCTCGACGACCATCTGCAGCCGGGCGGCCTCGCCGTAGTGCGCGAAGGCCTCGGCGGACTGACGGCGGGCCTCCGCCTCGGCGCGGCCGCGGGCCGCGATGTTCGCGGCCTCCGCGCGCCCGCGGGCCTCGGTCGCCGCGGCCTCGGCCTCGCCCTCGAGGCGTGCGGCGTCGGCCTGGGCGGTGCGCCGCGCCAGCTCGGCCTCGGCCGCGAGCCGCACCGAGCGGGCCTCGGCCTCGGCGCTGATGCGCAGGCGCTGGGCGTCGGCGTCGGCCGACAGGCGGGTCCGCTCGGCGGCGGCCTTCGCGTCCTGCACGGAGGAGCTCGCGCGGCCCTCGGCCTCGTACTGGACGGCGCTGCGGCGCGCCTGCGCCTCCTGCTCCGTCTTGTAGCGCGCGGCGTCGGCGGGCTTGCGGACGTCGGTGTCCAGCTGGGTCTCGGTCAGGGCGGCCCGGCGCTGGGCGACCCGCTCCTGGGAGGTGAGGACCTCCTGGTCCTGCGCCGCCTTCGCGAGGGAGCCGGCGGCCTCCGCCTCCGCCTGGGCCTTGTCGGTGTCCGCGCGGAACGTCGCCTGCCGCAGGGCGAGGTCGCGCTCGGCCTCGGCGACGAGCTGCTGCGCCTGCGCCTCCCGCTGGGACGACTCGCGCTGGGCGTCGGCCTCGGCGATGGCGGCGGTGCGCGCCGCGGCGGCGGCCTCGGGCCGGCCGAGGTCGCGCAGGTAGTTGCTGTCGTCGGAGACGTCCTGGATCTGGAAGGTGTCGAGGACGAGGCCCTGGTTGTTGAGCGAGGACACCGACTCGTCGGCGACCTGGCGGGCGAAGGCCGCGCGGTCGCGGATGATCTCGTCCACCGTCAGCGTGCCGACGATCGAGCGCAGCGAGCCGGCGAGGACCTCCTGGGTGAAGGACTCGATCTCGTCCTGCTGGTGCAGGAACCGCTGGGCCGCGGCGCGCACGTTGTTCTCCGTGCCGCCGACCTTGACGATCGCGACGGCGTCGAGGTTGAGCCGGATGCCCTGCTGGGAGACGGCGCCGCGGATCTGCACGCGGATGGAGCGCGAGGCGAGCGAGAGCGCGTAGGCCTGCTCGACGAAGGGCTTGACGAAGACACCGCCGCCCATGACGACCCGCTGGCCGGAGAGGTCCATCGAGGACTCCCCGGTCTCCGGGTTGAGCACGGGCTTGCCGCCCTTGCGGCCCACGACGACGAGGGCCTCGGACGGGTTGGCGATCTTGTAGCGGCGCACCGCCGAGATGGCCACCACGAGGAGGACGACGACCACCACCGCGACGACCACGAGGGTGACGAGCGTTCCGATCGCGAGTTCCATGGGTCTGCGGCGCTCCTCGTGCGTCGTCGGGCCGGCCCCGGCGGCCGGCCGTGCGCCGTCCCCGGCGCGGGCGACAGTGTGGCGCAGCGGCGCCCGGCGTGGGGCGGGCTGTGGACGGCGCACCCGGCCGGGCGGCGCGTCCCCCCGGACGAGTCAGCCGGGAGCGCCGTGCGGGCCGTCCGGTCGCCGGGCGACCGCGGCGGCGGCCTCGTCCAGGAAGCGCTCCAGGAGCGACAGCTCGGCGGGCGTGTAGCCGGCCAGGACGGACGCGAGCTCCACGGCCATCGGGCCGAAGACCGCCCGGCCCAGGTCCTGCGCCGAACCCGTCGCCTCGACGACGACCCGGCGGCGGTCGGTCGCGCTGCGCACCCGTCGTACGTGCCCGGCGCGCTCCAGGCGGTCGAGCATGGCGGACGTGGCGGGCGAGCTCAGCCCGAGGTCGCGGGCGAGGCTGCCGGGGCTGTGCTCCTGACTGCGCTCGGCGGCCTCCAGGAGAGCGGCCACCGCCGCCAGGTCCGTCGGCCCGCTGCCGTGGGCCGACCCCACCCGCTGCACGTAGCGGTCGGTCTCCGTCGTCACGCGACGCAGCGCGTGGAGCACCCGCAGGGCAGCGGGCGCGCCGTCCTCGGTGCCGGACGTGTCGACGGGCACGGCCGCTCCTCTCTCCCGCCGCCGGGTGCGACGGCTCCGGGACCACCGTAGTGTCTCCACCATGGAGAAGCTCAGCAGTGGAAGCAGGTCACCGTCGCGGGGGGACCGGACCCGGCGGTGGGTGGTGCTCGGCGCGGCCGTCGTCGCGGTCGTCGTGTCGACGGTCGGCTCGGGGGCCTTCGGCGGCACGCCGGTCGACGAGGCGGCGGGCGGGGCCCTGTCGGCGACGGCCACGCTCGTGGCCCCCGCCGGGCCGGCCTTCTCGATCTGGGGGGTGATCTACGCCGGGCTCGTGGCGTACGCGGTCTGGCAGCTCGTCGCGGCCAGGCCCGACGACGCCCGGCAGCGCGCGGCGGGCTGGTGGCTCGTCGCGTCCCTCCTGCTCAACGCCGCCTGGATCACCGTCGTCCAGGCCGGCTCCGTGGGCGTGTCCGTCGTCGTCATCGCCGCGCTCGCCGCCGTCCTCGGCGTCGCCCTCGCGCGGCTGCAGCGCACGGAGCCCCGTGGGTGGCCGGAGGCGCTGCTGGTCGACGGCGTCACCGGGCTGTACCTCGGCTGGGTCCTCGTCGCGACGGTGGCGAACGTCTCCGCGTGGCTCGCGCAGGCGGGCGTCGGCGGCCTCGGGCTCGGCGAGGCCACCTGGGCGGTCGTCGTGCTCGTCGTCGCGGCGGCGATCGGGGTCGGCGTCTGCCGGGGCACCGGGCGCCTCGCGCCCGCCCTGTCGCTCGGGTGGGGGCTGGCGTGGGTCGCGGTCGGGCGCTCCTCCGGGCCGGACTCCTCGGCGGTGGTCGCCGTCGTGGCCGCGGTGCTGTCCGTCGCCGTCGTGGCCGCGGTGCTGTCCGTCGCCGTCGTGGTGGCGGGCGTGGCCGCGCGGGCCCGACGCGCGCGGACGACGACCGCCCGCCGTCCCGCGCGCGTCTCCTGACGTCCGGCGTCCCCCGGACTACAGGACGAGGGCGTCGACCAGCAGCCAGGCGCCGATGAGCAGGAAGAGGACGCCCGCGCCGATCCTGACGGCGCGCTCGGGCAGCCGGCGCCCCAGGTGGTACCCGAGGACGATGGCGAGGGCGTCGGCGGCGACCATGCCCAGCGTCGACCCCAGCCAGGTGCCGGCGATCTCGGCGACGCCCTCGTCACGGGCGGACAGCGTGATCGTCGCGAGCATCGTCTTGTCACCGAGCTCGGCGAGGAGGAAGGCGACGGCCACGGTGACGAAGACGGAGCGGCCGGGCCGGTCGGCGCGGCTCTCCTCGTCCTCGTCGAGGCTGTCCCCGCGGAAGGTCCACAGGCCGAAGCCGACGAAGGCCAGCCCCGCCACCACGGCGATCGCCGTCGTCGGCAGGGCGGCGCCGACCGCGGCGCCGAGCACCACCGACGCGAGGTGGACCAGCGCGGTCGAGGCCGTGATCGCCACGACGATCGGCCACGGGCGGTACCGCGTGGCGAAGGTGAGCGCCATGAGCTGGGACTTGTCGCCCAGCTCGGCGACGAAGATGACGCCGAAGCCGACGGCGGTCGCGATGACGAAGGGGGTCACGGGTCCTCGGGGGTGACGAGCGCGCCCGACCGGCTGCGCGGGGACGCCTCCGGCCGCGCGCGCAGGTGGGCGCTGGCCGAAGGTCTCGCCCACCCGGGCCCGCTGGGCGGTCCGGGTCCGCGGCACCGGGTGCCTCCGCCGGGGCGGGGGCGGCCAGTGTGTCGACGCCGCGGTTGGGGGCTACTCCCCTTCGTGAACGCGTCGAGGCTACCGCAGCCGTCCGCCCGCCCTCGGTGCCGTCCGCCGCCGCACGGGCCCGACCGGGTCCGCCACCTACCCTCGCCGTGTGCCGTCGGTCCTCGTGCTCGTCGCCCTCCTGCTCGCGGGCCTCGTGGGACCGGTGGTGGGCCCGGTAGTAGGCCCGGTAGCAGGCCCGGTGGTGGGACCGGTGGTGGGTGAGGGCCCGGCGCAGGCGCGCGCGACGGGGGACGCGCGCGGCGTCCCCGGGCCGGTCGTCCTCGTCGGTGTCCCCGGGCTCCGGTGGGCGGACGTGACGCCGGTCGACGCGGACGGGCAGCCGCTGGCGCAGGAGGTCCAGGAGGGCGAGGGCCCCTCCGGCGTGCCGCAGCGTGCGGCGTCGACGCCCGTGCTCGGCGCGCTCCTGCGTGACGCCGGCGTCGGCGACGTGGCGGTCCGCGGCGTCACCTCGAGCGCGTGCCCCGCCGACGGCTGGCTGGCGCTCTCGTCGGGCTCGCGGGCCCTCGACCCGCGCCCGGGCATGGAGGTGGCCGCCGCCGACGGGGCGGCCACCGAGCCGGACCCCCAGGAGGTCCTCACCCGCTGCACGGCCCTGGCCGAGCCCCGGGACGGCGTGGTGGGGCGCTGGCCCGTCTACGAGGCCGCCGTCGCCGAGCAGGACTACGACGCCCGGCTCGGGCTGCTCGGCGACGCCCTCGAGGACGCCGGCGTCGCCGCGGCGTCGGTCGGGCCGGGCGCCGCCGTGGCGCTCGCGAGGTCGGACGGGTCGCTGGCCGGCCCGCACGTGGACCGCCCGCAGGGCGCCGACGACCTCGGCGCCGCCGTCGAGGGGCTCCTGACCGACGGCGCCGGGCTCGTCGTCGTCGACGCCGGCAGCCTGCTGGCGGACGCCCGCCCGGACGACGACGGCGGCGGCGTGGTGCCCGAGGAGGCGGCCGCCGCCACGGTCGAGGCCCTGGACGCCCGGGTCGGCGCCGTCCTGGCCGCCGTCCCCGACGACGCGACCGTCCTCGTCGCGAGCACCGCGGACGCGACGGCGACGGCCCACCTCGGCGCCTTCGCCGCCGTGGGGCCGGCGGCGGGCGGTGTCGCGGACGCCTACGGCGGCACGCTCGTCGGCTCGCTGTCGACCCGCCAGGACGGGCTCCTGCAGACGACGGACCTGGCGCCCACGCTCCTCGACGCGCTCGGGGTCGAGGGGCCGGGCGGGCTGGTCGGGGCGCCGGTGCTGCCCGTGGACGCCGGGCTGGACGCCGAGGAGCGCCGCGCCGTGGTGCTCGACCTCTCGCGCGCCGCCCTCGAGGTCCGACCGGTGGTCGGGCCGTTCTTCTACGTGCTCTACGGCTCGCAGCTGCTGCTGTACGGCGCCGGCGTGCTGGCCCTGCGTCGCCGCTGGGGCGGGCCGTACGGGCGCCGCCGGGTCCTGGCGTGGCTGCGGCGGGTCTCCGTCGTGTCGGCGTCCGTGCCCGTCGCGACCTTCCTCGCCGGCCTGCTGCCGTGGTGGCGGAGCGACGCCTCCGCGCTCGTCCTCGTCCTCGCCGTCGCCGCGTGGACCGCCGTCGTGGCCGCGCTCGCCCTGCTGGGGCCGTGGCGGCGCGGGGTGCTCGGTCCGCTCGGGGTGGTGGCGGGCACGACGGCGCTCGTCCTCGCCGTCGACGTCGTGACCGGCTCGACCCTCCAGCTCTCCAGCCTCATGGGCCCGAACCCGATCGTGGCGGGCCGCTTCTACGGGCTGGGCAACCCGCCGTTCGCGCTCTTCGCGACCGGCTGCCTGCTGCTCGCGACGGCGCTCGCCGACCGGCTGCTGCGCAGCGGCCGCGCCCGGTGGGCCGTCGCCGTCGTCGCGCTCCTCGGCGCCGCGGCGGCGGTGCTCGACGGGACCCCGGGCCTCGGGAGCGACTTCGGCGGCCCGCCCGCGATCGTCCCGGCCTTCGCCGTCCTGGCCCTGCTCGTCGCCGGCGTGCGCATCACCTGGCGGCGCGTCCTGCTCATCGGCGGGGGCACCCTCGTCGTGATGTCGCTGCTGGCCGTCCTCGACTACGCGCGCCCGCCGGCGGACCGCACCCACCTGGGCCGCTTCGTCGAGACCGTGCTCGACGGCGGGGCGCTGGACGTCGTGGGCCGCAAGCTCGCCGCCAACCTGTCGGTGCTGACGGGCAACCCCCAGGGCCTGCTCGTGCCGGTCGCGGCCCTCTTCGTCGCGCTGGTGCTGCTGCGGCCGGGGGCGTCCGGGCCGCCCGCGCTGCGCCGGGCCTTCGACCGCACCCCGGCGCTGCGGGCGGGCTTCGCGGCCTGGCTGGTGCTCGTGCTCATCGGCTTCGCCGTCAACGACTCGGGGACGTCGATCCCGGCCGTCGCCGCGACGCTGATGGTCCCGCTGCTCACCGCCGCCGGGGCCCGGGCGCTCGAGGACGACGAGGCCGGCGCGCCCGCGACGGCACCGGTCGAGCGCCTGCGCGCCTGACCCGGGCCGCGTGCCCGCCGGGCCGCCACGAGGCCGTCGTCCGTCAGCCGCGGTCGGGCAGGAGGGCCCGCAGCTGCCCGCGCGCGGCCAGGGCGCGGACGACGTCGCGGTACTGCGCCGCGCGGTGCGCCTGCGCGCGCCACCCCCGGCCCGAGACCCGGTGCTGCAGCGCGCACGGCACCTCCACGACCCGCTGGCCGGCGCGCAGGAGGTCGACCGTCATCGCCGTCTCCACGCCCCAGCCGGGGGCGAGCGGGCGGGCGCTCTCGAACGCGTCGCGCGTGAGGCACCGCATGCCCGAGAGCGGCTGCGTCGGCGTCCAGCCCGTCGCCGCGAGGATCCCGCGGCGGGCGAGGCCGACCACGAGCCCGCGGCCCCCGCCCGGCGCGGACTGGCGGGGGAGCACGGCGATGCTGGCGTCGGCCGTCCCGGCCCGCACCGGTGCGGCGAGCGCGGCGGTGGCGGAGGCGGTCTCGCCGAGGTCGGCGTCCACGAGCAGCAGGGCCCGGGGGGTGCCCGTGGCCAGCGCGCGGCCGGCGGTGTCGTGGACGACGCCGGCCGGCGGGCGCTCGAGGTCGCGCACGAGGGCGCCGCCGCTCTCCAGCGCGGCGGCCTTGCCCCGGTTGCGGGGGTGGCGGACGACGCGGGCGCCGGCGGCGCGGGCGGTGACCGCGGTGCGGTCGGTGCTCCCGTCGTCCACGACGACGACGACGTCGACGCCATCGATCGAGCGGGCGGCCCGGACGGTCGCGGCGATCCGCTCCTCCTCGTCCTTGGCGGGGACCACGACGGCGAGGCGCACGCGGGCACGCTATCCGGCACGGCGAGGCCGCCGCCGTCGGTGGTCCGGCCCCGGCGGCCGGGCCCACGGCTAGCCTCCGCGCCATGCCGGACCCGTCGTCCTCCTCGGCCCCCGACCACGCAGCGGCCTCGCGCGGCGTCGGCAGCGAGGTGGGCGCGCTGCGGACGGTCGTGCTGCACCGGCCCGGCCCCGAGCTGGCCCGGCTGACGCCGCGGAACAACGACCGCCTGCTCTTCGACGCGATCCCGTGGGTGGCACGGGCGCAGGAGGAGCACGACGCCTTCGCCGAGGTCCTGCGCGGGCGCGGCGTCGACGTCCTCTACCTCACGGACCTCATCGCCGAGGCGCTCGAGGTCCCCGCCGCCCGGGAGGAGTCGGTCGCTGCGGTGCTGGCCGACCCGTCGCTCGGGCGTTCCCTGGGGGGACGCGTGGGCGCGCACCTGCACTCGTTGGCGCCGGCGGACCTCGCCGACGCCCTCGTCGCCGGACTGCGCCTCGACGAGCTCGACGTCGCCCGCCCCGAGCGCGAGCCCGGTCTCGTGGCCGCGCTGCGCGCCGCGGGGGACTTCGTCGTCGAGCCGCTGCCGAACCTGCTCTTCACGCGTGACTCCTCGGCGTGGGTCGGCGGCTCCGTCGTCGTCTCGTCGCTGGCGATGCCGGCCCGGCACCGCGAGACGTCGCTGACGCGCGTCGTCTACGCCCACCACCCGCGCTTCGCCGGGACCGAGCTGCTCTACGAGCCCGGGCTCGAGCACGTCGAGGGCGGCGACGTCATGGTGCTCGCCGACGGCGTCCTCGCGGTCGGCACGGGGGAGCGGACGACGCCCGCGGGCGTGGAGCGCCTGGCGGAGCGGGCGTTCCGCAGCGGGGCGGCGCGGTGCGTCCTCGCGGTCCCCGTCGCCCAGGAGCGCGCGACCATGCACCTGGACACGGTCTGCACGATGGTCGACGTCGACCAGGTCGTGATGTACCCCTCGATCGCGCACTCCCTCGAGGCCTACGCGCTGACGCCCGTCGACGAGCACGACCCCGGGGCGGGGGTGCACGTCGGCGCCGCGCGGCCCTTCCTCGCCGCCGCCGCGCAGGCCATGGGCATCGACGAGCTGCGCGTCGTCGACACGGGCCTCGACGAGGTGACCGCCGAGCGCGAGCAGTGGGACGACGGCAACAACACCCTGGCGCTGGCGCCGGGCGTCGTCGTGGCCTACGAGCGCAACACCCGCACCAACGCGCGGCTCGCGGCGCACGGCGTCGAGGTCCTGCCCATCCGCGGCTCCGAGCTCGGGTCCGGCCGCGGCGGCCCCCGGTGCATGAGCTGCCCGGTCGTGCGAGACCCGCTGCCGAGGACCTGACCCGAGCCGGACGGCGCCGGGACGTCGCCGAGGTGTGGACGCGGCGGTCCGTTGTGCGCGAGAAGTCGCCGAAGTGCGGGTGGGGCGGTCTGTTGTGCGCGAGAAGTCGTCGAAGTGTGGGTGGGGCGGTCCGCTCAGCGCGAGAAGTCGTCGAAGTGCGGGTGGGGCGGTCTGTTGTGCGCGAGAAGTCGTCGAAGTGCGGGTGGGGCGGTCTGTTGTGCGCGAGAAGTCGTCGAAGTGCGGGTGGGGCGGTCGCCCCGTCAGCGCAGGGTGACCTGCCGGGAGACGACGCCCGCGCGGGCGCGGCGCTCGTCCAGGGTGAGCGGGTCGGTGACGGCCAGCGCCTCGTCGAGGGCGTCCCGCAGCGCGGCGGCCGGCTCCTCGACGTCGTCGGCGACCGCGCCGTGCGCCAGGTCCCACACGGGGACGACGAGGCCGTGGGAGCGGAAGGCACCGACGTACCGCGTGCCCTCGCCGAGGCCGTCGCGGCCCGCGGCGTGCAGCCGGGCGAGGGCGTCGAGCAGGGGTTCCTCGTCCTCGGTCATCGCCCAGCGCAGGTGGGTGCGCTCGCCGATCCGGCACCAGTAGGCGCCCTCGACGGTGGACAGCCGCTCCGTGGGCACGACGGCGGCGTCGGCCCGGGCCATGGACTCGCCGACGACCCCCTCGGGCTCGGCGCCCTCGGGCAGCCAGAAGCCGAAGCCCTCGTGCACGCGGACGTCCAGCGGCCGCGAGAGGTCGAGGAGGTCCTGCAGCCGCGGGGTCGCCGGCGTGACGTCGGGCCGCTGCGCGAGCTCCTCGCCCGGCCCCAGGTCGAGGACGGCGAGGAGCGCGGCGGCGAGGTCGCGGCTCGGGTCGCCGCTGGAGCCCGGCGACTGCAGGCCCAGCATCCGCTCGCCGTCGGCCCGGTGCAGACCCGGCCAGGCCAGCGGCAGGATCGTCGCGAGCGTGACGTCGGCGCCCCCGTGCCCGTCGGCCGGGTGCCCGTCGGCCAGCTTCTCGGCGGGCAGGTTCTCAGCGGGCACGTGCAGCGACGCCGTCGCGGCCGGGACCACCTCGCGCAGGCAGACCCAGTCGGCCTCGCCGGGCAGGCCCTCGAACGGCCGGCGGACGATCTCCGTCGCCGCGGCGCGGGCGGCGCGCCCGTGGCACAGCTTGTAGCGCTTGCCCGACCCGCACGGGCAGGGCTCGCGGGGGCCGACGACGGGCACGTCCTGCACCGCGGTCGGGCCGGTCGGGCGTCGTGCGGGGGACCTCTTCGCCATGGGCGCGACCCTACGCAGCCCGCGCGACGCGCCCGACCTCCCGGACAGGCCTCGGAGGACCGGCCTTAGAGGACGGGGCGTCGCCGGCGGGTCGGTCCGCCGAGGGCGGCCCAGACGGTGCGGCGCCCCTCGTCGTCCTCGACGACCCCCCACTCGTGGGCGAGGGAGCGCACGATCCGCAGGCCGCGCCCGGACGTCGCGAGCGGGGAGGGGCGCTGGGGGCGGACCTCCTGGGGTGACCCGCCGTCGGTGACCTCGACGTCGACGACGTCGCCGCGGACCTGCCAGCGCACGAGCACGCGGCCGTCCTCGTCCGGCCGCGCGTGGCGCAGCGCGTTGCCGAGCAGCTCGCTGACGACGACGCTCACCTCGTGCGCCAGGTCGTCGTCTACCCGGCCGGCCACGTCGGCGGTGACGGTGCGCCGGGCGACGGGCACGGCGCCCGGGCGGTGGGCGACGGCGACGGCGCGGGCGTCGCCCCGCTGCCGCGAGTCGAGGACCGCCGGTGCGGTCGTCGGCGTGGCCACGGACATGGGTGCCTCCAGGGATCGCGCGCAGGGAGGGTCCCTGCCGAGGACCTGCCGACCTCGGTCGCCGTCCTCCGCGGGACAGACTGGACCCCGTGGCGCCGACCGGTCCAGCCCCCCGGAGCCCAGGGGAGAGGCGGGCGCGGGCGCGGGCGCGGGCGCGTGCGAGGACGGGGACACGGGCGCGGGCACGGACGGGCGCCGGGACGCCGCAGCCCCGGACGGCGGGCGCCGCCGTCCCACCACCCCCTCACACGGCGCGGGCGCCGCGCGTCCTCCTCCCGTGAGCGCACCCCCCTTCGCCCTCCTCGTCGAGGAGCACTGGCGCGACGTCGCCCGGCTCGCCCGGGCGCTCGCCGGCCCGGTCGACGGCGACGACGTCGCCCAGCAGGCGTGGGCGCAGGCGCTGGCGGCCTACCCGCCGGCGGGCCCGTTGCGCGACCCCCGCGCCTGGTTGCTCGTCATCACGAGCCGCTGCGCGACCGACGTCCACCGCGCCCGGGCGCGGCGGCCGACGCCCGTGGAGGAGGTCCCCGACGTGCCCGCCGGCGGGGCGGACCCCGCGCTCGGGGAGCTCGCGGAGGCCGACCCGGTCCTGTGGGACGCCGTCCGCGCGCTCCCCGGGCGGCAGCGGACGGCGCTGGTGCTGCGGTACGTGGCGGACCTGGACCACGCGGGCGTCGCCGTCGCCCTCGGGACGACGCCGGGCGCGACACGGCGCCTGGTCAGCGACGCGCTCGGTGCGCTGCGCCGGGCGCTGGCGGAGGAGCAGGACGTGGACGGACGGACGACGAGCAGGAGGAGCCGGTGACGACCCACGAGACGACGGGCGGGCCGACCGAGGGGCCGACCGAGGGGCCGACGGAGGGGCCGACGCGGGGGCAGGGCCCGCTCCCGCGGACCGCGGACGTCGAGGCGCGCCTGCGGGCCGACCGTGGTGCGCCGCTGCGGCGTCCACGGGTCCCGGTGACCGCCGAGGACGGGGCGGACGTCGCGTTCGCGGTGCGGGAGACCGAGATCGGGCGCGTGCTCCTGGCGGTAGGACCGGCGGGGGCGCTCGTGGCCTCCACCTTCGTCGCGGACGACGTCGCGCTCGAGCGGGTGCTGCGGCGTCTCGCGGACGCCGTCTCGCCCCGCGTCGTCGAGGCGCCGGGGCGGACGTCCGCGGTCGCCGACCAGCTGGCCGAGTACCTCGCGGGCGAGCGGCGCGGCTTCGACGTCGTCGTCGACCTCGCGCTCGCGACCCCCTTCCAGCGCGGGGTCCTCGAGCGCCTCCGCGGGGTCGGCTACGGGCAGCGGACGACGTACGGCGCGATCGCCCGCGACCTGGGACGTCCGAGCGCCTCCCGTGCCGTGGGCGCCGCGCTCGGCGCCAACCCCGTCTGCGTCGTCGTGCCGTGCCACCGCGTCGTCGCGGGCAGCGGTGCCCTCACCGGGTACGCCGGCGGGCTCGAGGCGAAGCGGCGCCTGCTCGGTCTCGAGCGGGGCCCGGAGGCGGCGCCGGCGTCGCCTGCCTAGCGTGCCGGGCGAGGTGCGGTGTCCCGACGCCGCACGTGGCCCGGCGAGAGGACGACCGTGAGCGAGCAGCCCGACGTAACCCCCGACCCCGACGCGGAGCCGTCCGCGGCGGTGACGCCCGGTGCGGGCGACGACGACCGGGCCGACGACCGGGCCGACGACCGGGCCGACGACCGGGCCGACGACCCGGGCGCCCGGCCGGTGGACGAGGACGCCCCCGACGTCACCCAGCACGTCGGGCGCGACGAGTCCGTCGAGCGGGTCGGCGACGAGGACGCCTACGAGCGGGCCGAGGGGCGCGCCGGTGCCACGGGCGCCACGGGCGTCGCCCCGCCGACCCGGCCGTGAGCGCGCCGGGCCGCCGACCCGTCGCGGGCTGAGGTGCGGGGGCGCGCGTCGGCGGGGAGCCTCGGGCCATGTCCGCAGCGACCGACCAGACCACCGCGACCAGCCCCGCCGAGACCGCCCGCGCGGTCGTCTACACCGAGCACGGCGACCCCGACGTCCTGACCCTCCTCGCCCGGCCCGTCGACGCGCCCGGCCCGGGCGAGGTGCGCGTGCGGGTCCACCGCTCGGGGGTCAACCCGACCGACTGGAAGTCCCGCCGTGGGCGCGGGCCGGGGCCGGTCGACCCGCCGCAGGTGCCCGGCCAGGACGGCGCCGGCGTCGTCGACGCCGTGGGCGAGGGCGTTCCCGCGAGCCGGGTCGGCGAGCGGGTCTGGGTCTGGGAGGCCGCCTACGGCCGTCCGGGGGGCACCGCACAGGAGTACGCCAGCGTCCCGGCGGTGCAGGCGGTCCCCCTGCCCGACGAGGCCTCGTTCGACCTCGGGGCCAGCCTCGGCATCCCGTTCCTCACGGCGCACCGCTGCCTCACCGTGACCGAGGACGGGCCCCAGCGGCTCGGCCCCGGGACCCTGCGCGACCGGGTCGTCCTCGTCGCCGGGGGAGCGGGGGCCGTCGGCAACGCGGCGATCCAGCTCGCGCGGTGGTCCGACGCGACCGTCATCACGACCGTCAGCAGCGCCGAGAAGGCCCAGCACGCCGCGGCCGCCGGGGCCGACCACGTCGTCGACTACACGACGCAGGACGTCGCCGCCGTCGTGCGCGGCATCGCGCCGGACGGCGTGCACACGGTGGTGGAGGTCAACCCGTCGGCGAACGCCGCGCTCGACGCGGCCGTGCTGGCTCCCGGTGGCTCGGTCGCGGTCTACGCGAACGACGGCGGCGACGAGGTCACGTTCCCCGTCCTCGGGATGATGCCCGTCAACGCCCGCTGGCAGTTCGTACTCGTCTACACCGAGCCCCGCGAGGCGAAGCTGCGCGCCGTCGACGACCTGGCGGCCGCCGTCGCCGCCGGAGCCGTCCGGGTCGGCGCCGTCGCCGGGCTCCCGCTGCACCACCACCCGCTGGCGAGCACGGCGGAGGCGCACGCCGCCGTCGAGGGCTCGGCGGTCGGCAAGGTGCTCGTCGACGTCGTCGAGTAGCCCGGGCACGCACCGACGAGCGGGGTGGCCGGAGGGCCACGACGACCTGCGGCCACCCCGCCCTGCGCCCTCGGTCCTCCGCCCTCGGTCAGGGCAGCCGCTGCTCCACGGGCGCGAGGCCGAAGGGCACGTGCGGCAGCTCCTGGTACCAGTAGGCGACCGAGGAGAGGTCGTCGCTGCGCCGGTTGGCGTGCCCGTGCTCGATGCTCACCCGGATCGAGCGGGTGAAGGGCACGGGGTCCTCGACGTGGAACCGGTACACCGAGATCTGCCCCGACCAGTTCGGCCCGCCCGGCAGCGTGATGCCGTGGTACGGCGCGCTGTAGGGCTCCGAGGGGCACCACGCGGTGTTCACGTAGTCCTCCGTGCCGGTCCCGTGCAGGGACGGCGGGAAGGGCTCGTCGTCGACGAAGATCATGTCGTCGCCCTCGCCGTACCAGTTGCCCTCGTCGGTCTCGCGGAGGTTGACGACGTTGAGCACGCAGCCGACGTAGTGCCCCCGGCCGCGCGCCTCGAGGATGGTGTAGTTCTCCGCCCCGGACAGGTTGGTGCCGCCGAACTGCACCTCGTCGTTGGTCAGCCCCTGCTCGGAGATCCCCGGCGTCGGGTTGACCCGGCGCCACTGCGCGTGGAAGCGGCCGAGTCCCTCCTCGAGCTCGTCCAGCTCGTCGTAGTCGACGTAGTAGTAGACCCACATGTCCTGCTGCTCGCACTCGCTCACCAGCTCGAAGCGCGCGCCGTCGGAGAACGGCATGTGGAACCAGGAGTTGAAGCCCTTGCCGTCCTGCGGGCTCATCTGCAGCGGCGCCGAGACGAAGTTCGTCGTCCGGGCGTGGCCGACGCCGAAGAAGTCCCCGAGCGGCACGAGGACGCTCGGGTGCTCGGCGCCGTCCCACGTGACCCGCAGCACGAGACGCCGCAGGTAGTCGGCGTCCGTGCCGGCGTCGAACCCGGCGGGGGCGACCGTCATCCAGACGTGGTTCACCGAGCCCGCGCCCGCGATGTCGGCGAGCACGACCGTCTCGCCGGGGCGCACCGTCACCCGGTCGTCGTTGCCGCCCGTGCGGTCCCAGCTGGACGCGCGGCGACGGCGCGAGGTCCGCAGCCGCGGCAGGTCCCGCAGGCTGCTGCCGAAGGTGCCGTATCCCGTCATGTCAGCTGCTCCTGCTCTCGGTGGGGGCCTCGGTGATGCCGGCCGGGACCGGCTGGCTGGGGTGCGGCACGTCGCCGAGCTCGTGCTGCCGGCGCCACATCCGCGCCTCGAGATCGCGCCGCACGTCGGCGTAGGCCGGGTCGTCGGCGACGTTGCGCACCTCGTCCGGGTCCTCGGCGAGGTCGTAGAGCTCCCACTCCGGCGGGAAGGTCCCCGGTCCGGTGCCCGGGAGCCCCATGCCGTCGTTGTAGAAGTAGATGAGCTTGTACCGCTCGGTGCGGAACCCGTAGTGCGCCAGGGCGTGGTGGATCGGGTCGTCGTTCTCGTAGTAGCGGTAGTACATGCCGTCGACCTCCGGCTCCGGGTCCCCGCCGGTGAGGTCGGCCCAGAAGCTGCGCCCGTGCATCCGCGGGTGCGGCGCGACGCCGACGGCCTCGAGGACCGTCTGGGCGATGTCCACGTTCGTCACCGTGCCCGCGTGGACGGTGCCCGGGGGGACCGCCCGCGGGTAGGAGAGCACGAAGGGCATCCGCAGCGACTCCTCGTACATGAACCGCTTGTCGTACCAGCCGTGGTCGCCGAGGAAGAAGCCCTGGTCGGAGGTGTACACCAGCAGCGTGTCGTCGAAGAGCCCCCGTTCGCGCAGCCGGTCGGTGATTCGCCCGACGTTGTCGTCGACCGAGGCGACGCAGCGCAGGTAGTCCTCCATGTAGCGCTGGTACTTCCAGAGCGTCAGCTCCTCGCCGGACAAGCCTTCCGGCGGGTCTTGCTTGAGGTCGACGGGGTAGAGGTGGTCGGCGATCGTCATCGCCTGGTGCCGGGCGGCGAGCGACCTCGTCTCCCAGCCCGTGTCCCCGTCGTGGAAGGTCGCCGGCACCGGGATCGGGTCGGTGTACATGTCCGCGTGCTTCGCGTCGGGGAACCAGGAGCGGTGCGGCGCCTTGTGGTGGACGAGGACGCACCACGGCGCGTCGCCGCCGAGGCCGTCCAGCCACTCGAGCGCGAGGTCGGTGATGACGTCGGTGGCGTAGCCGGGCCGCGTGACCATGCCCTCGGGGGTGCGGAACTCGGGGTCGACGTACCGACCCTGGTCGAGCAGCACCTCCCACCGGTCGAACGACTGCGGGTCGTGGCCCTCCCCGTGGCCGAGGTGCCACTTGCCGAAGACCGCCGTGCGGTAGCCGGCCTCCTTGAGCAGCGACACGAAGGTGGGCTGGCTCGCGTCGATCGGCGTCGACAGCGTCGTCACGCCGTTCACGTGGCTGTAGGTGCCCGTGAGGATCGAGGCGCGGCTCGGGGTGCAGATCGAGTTGGTGCAGAAGCAGCTCTCCAGGAGCGCACCCGCGCGGGCGATCTCGTCGATGCGCGGGGTCTCGTTGACGACCGAGCCGTACGCGCCGACGGCGTGCGCGGCGTGGTCGTCGGTGAGCACCACGACGACGTTCGGGCGGCGGTTGGGCGCCTGGTCCTGGGGCACGGTGCCTCCTCGTCCTCGAGGGTCCGGCCGCCGGTCGTGACGGTCGGGTCGGTGGGTGGGGACGACGTCCCCGGCCGGAAATGTACGCGCATACATCGGTGTCCACGGCCAGGGCGGGCGAGGTCCGGGAGGGGATTGACACCGCGTCCGCCGTGGTGGTCACCTGCGGCCTGCCGCGAGCCGTGCGGCGGGGACGTCGACGCGCGAGGGAGCCGGGTGGGCCGTGGTCGCCATCGGGGTGCAGCTCTGGACGGTGCGGGACCGCCTCGACGCCGACGTGGACGAGCTCTTCGCGGACCTCGCGTCCGCGGGCGCCGAGGTGGTGGAGCCCTTCGGGCTGGGCGACCCGGACGTCGCGCCGGGGACGCGGGTGGAGCAGGCCGGGCGGCTGGCGCGCAGCGCGGCCGCCGCGGGGCTCGCCGTCGTCTCCGCGCACGCCTTCCTGCCCCCGGCGGACCGGGCCTCCGAGCTCGTCGACGAGATGGGGGCCCTGGGCGCGGGGACCGCGGTGGCCGCCACCCCCGACAGCCTCGCCGGCTTCTCGCGCGAGGCCCTGACGACCACCACGTCCGTGGTCCGCTACGCGCAGGCCCTCGACGCCCTGGCGGAGGCCTGCTCCGGCCAGGGGCTCCGGGTCGGCTACCACAACCACGCGTGGGAGTGGGCCCGGACGGAGGACGGGGAGCCGGCCTACGACCGCCTCTGGCGAGAGCTCTCCCCGCTCGTCGTCGCCGAGGTGGACCTGCTGTGGGCGGCCGCGGCCGGCCAGGACGTCGTCGAGGTCGTCGCGCGGCTGGGGGACCGCGTGCGCCTCCTGCACGCGGGGGACGCCTCGCCCGCCGGCAACCCGGAGCACCAGCTGCCGTCGGGGCAGGGCGACGTCCCGCTGGCGGCCGCGCTCGCGCGTGCGCCGGGGGTCGAGGCCCTCCTCGTCGAGGCGACGACGCCGCCGCCGGGCCGCACCGCCCTCGACCTCGTCCGGGACAGCATCACCTGGCTCGCCGCACGGGTGCCGCCGGCGCGCTGACCCCGTCCGCCCACCGGGCCGCGGACGCGTCCCGGTGAGGAGCGCCCGCGCGGTGCTCGACCGCACCCGACGACACAGGAGGACCCGTGGACGACCCCGGTGACGCCCCCACCCGCGTGGCGCTCGTCGGCGCCGGCAACATCGCCGGCCCGTACGCGCAGAGCCTCGCCCGCCACCCCGAGCTCCGCCTCGTCGGCGTGCACGACGTCGACGGGGGCCGGGCCCGCGACCTCGCCGCCGCGACCGGCTGCCGGGCCTACGCGTCGCCGGCCGAGCTGGCCGACGACGGGGTCGACGTCGCGGTCAACCTCACCAGCGCCCCGCACCACTTCGCGACCACGCGCGAGCTGGTCCGGCTCGGGCTCGACGTGTTCAGCGAGAAGCCGCTCGCGCTGAACGCGGAGGAGGCGCGCGAGCTGGTCGCCCTCGCGCGGGCGACGTCGGTCCGGGTCGCCTGCGCGCCCTCCCTGTGGCTGGGGCGCTCCTACCAGGAGGTCGGGGCCCGCCTGCGCGAGGGCGAGCTGGGGGCGGTCCGGCTCGTCACCGCGGAGGTGCACCAGGGACGCATCGAGACCTGGCACCCGTCGCCCGCCGCCTTCTTCCGCGTCGGGCCCGTCGTCGACACGGGCGTGTACGCGCTCGCGTACGTCACCGCGACGCTCGGGCCGGTCCGCCGCGTGCAGGCGACGTCCGCCAGGCTGCTGCCCGAGCGCACGTCCTCGGCGGGGGAGGCCGTCGAGACGGCCACCGACGACGCGTGGCTGGTGTCGGCCGTGCTGGGGAGCGGCGCGCTGCTCCGGCTGACCTGCGACTTCTACGTCGACGCCGAGACGGTGCCGCGGGGGGTCGCCTTCCACGGCGACCGCGGCAGCCTGCGCCTCCTCGACCTCTTCGCGCCGGACGCCGCCGTCGAGCGGGCGGTCGCGGGCGAGCCGTTCGTCGCCGAGGCCCCGGGCGACGCGCTCGAGCTGGACTGGGCCCTGGGGGTCCTCGACCTGGCGCGCGCCCGCCGGCGGGGGCGTCCCCACCGGCTGTCCGTCGAGCACGCCGGGCACGTCGTCGACGTGCTCGAGGCGGTGGGCCGCTCCGCGGCGACGGGGGCGGCGGTGGAGGTCACGTCGTCCTTCGAGCTGCCGGCCCTCGACCCGCCCGCGCGTCGCGACGACCCGCTCGGCACCGACGGCCCGCTCGGAGCCGACCGCCCGGCGGGCGCGGGCACGGGGGAGGAGGAGGGGGCGCGCCCGGGCTGAGCGACGGGGCCGGTGCCCTCCGCCGGCCCCCCGGGGGTGCACACTCCCCGCCGGACACCCGGGACGAGCGGAAGGGGCTGGCGGTGGCGACGACGCGCTCGTCCCGCCCCACCGTCTACGACGTCGCCGACCGGGCCGGCGTCTCCATCGCCACGGTCTCGCGCGTCCTCCGCCGCCCGGAGACGGTCTCGCCGGGGGCGACGCGACGCGTGCTGGACGCGGTCCGCGACCTCGGCTACGTCCCCAGCGGGAGCGCCCGCGGCCTCGCCGCCCGGCGGTCCGGCGCCATCGGCGTCGCCTTCCCCGCCTTCGACGACGTCGCGGAGATCGACCCGGTGCCACTGTCCGACGTCCCCGCCACCATGCGCCTGGACCCGGCGGAGGCGGCCGAGCCCGTCACCAACCTCTACATGGGCGAGGTGACGCGGGGTGTCGAGCTCGAGGCGTGGCGGCACGGCCTGTTCGCCACGGTCGCGGTCGCGCGCGGGGAGCGTCGCGACGCCGCCCTGGAGGACCTGGCCGGCCGCGTCGACGGGCTGGTCGTCCTGGCGGGGACGACGCCCCCCGAGGTTCTCGTCCGCGTCGCCCGCAGCACGCCCGTCGTCGTCGTCGCGAGCCCCCGGGGGGAGGACCCCCTCGACCACGTGCGGACGGCCAACGGCCCCGGCATGCGAGCGCTCGTCGAGCACCTGCTCGACCACCACGGGCTGCGCGACGTCGCCTTCGTGGGCGGTGTCGCGGACGTCCCGGACGACCTCGAGCGCTTCGCCGGGTTCGGCGAGGCCCTCGCCTCCCGGGGCCTGCCCGTGCCCGCGGCGCCGCTGCTGCGGGGGGACTTCACCGAGGAGCGCGGCCGTGCCCTCGCGCGAGGGCTCGTCGACGCGGGGCGGGTGCCGGAGGCCCTCGTCTGCTCCAACGACCAGACGGCACTGGGCGTCGTCGACGTGCTGCAGCGTGCCGGCGTCCGCGTCCCCGGGGACGTCGTCGTCACCGGTTTCGACGGCATCGACGCCGCGGGCCGCTCGCGACCGCGCTTGACGACGGTGCACCAGCCCATGGCGGAGCTCGGGCGCGTCGCCGTCGACGTCCTCCTGCGCCGGCTGGCCGACCCCGCGGCGCCGCTCGAGGACAGGGTGCTGCCCGTCCAGGTGCTCCTGCGCGAGAGCTGCGGCTGCCTGCGCGCCTGAGTCGTCCACATCTGCGGGCACCCGCCCGGGGGGCTGTCGCCCGCCCCTTGCCCCGGTGGATGTATGCGCATACATTCACGGCACGACACGGCGGGCGCCGACGACGGCGCCCCCGCTCGCGTGACGACGACGACACGGAGGAGACGTGCCCATGAGGTCCACGAGGACGACCACCCGCCCGCGACGCCTCACGGCGGCGACGGGCGTCGCGCTCGCCGCGGCGCTCGTCGTGAGCGGCTGCACCGGCGCGCAGGGGCCGCAGGGCTCCGGCGGGGCGGACGCCGCGGGGACGATGCTCTTCGCCGGCGACAACGGCTCGCCCAACTTCACGCGGAACTTCAACCCGTTCAACCCGACGGGGCGCAAGGGCGCGTTCCACATCTACGAGCCCCTGACGGTGCTCAACACGATCGACGGCGAGTCGACGCCCTTCCTCGCCGAGTCCGTCGAGCAGGTGGACCCGCAGACGGCCGTGTTCACGCTGCGCGAGGGCGTCACGTGGTCCGACGGCGAGCCGTTCACGGCCGACGACGTCACCTTCACGTTCCAGATGCTCAAGGACTTCCCGGCGCTCGACCTCGACGGCGTGTGGCAGCGGCTCGACTCCGTCGAGGCGGACGGCATGGACGTCACCATGCACTTCTCCGAGCCGGACGTCCCGGCCACGGACATCGTCGGCGGCACCGTGATCGTCCCGCAGCACCTGTGGGCCGACGTCGAGGACCCGGTCTCCTACGCGGACGAGGACCCGGTGGGCACGGGGCCCTTCACGCTCGGCAGCTACTCGGACACGCAGTACACGCTCGAGAAGAACCCGGACTACTGGCAGGCCGACCAGGTGGCGGCGGACGAGCTCGTCATCCCCGCCTCCAACGAGCAGCTGGACCTCGTCAACAAGGGGTACGACTGGGCCTACGCCTTCATCTCCGACGTCGAGAACACCTGGGTGGCCGCGAACGAGGGCAACACGTACTGGTTCCCGCCGGGCGGGACCATCTCGCTGTACCCGAACCTCACGCAGGCGCCCTTCGACGACGTGGACTTCCGGCGAGGGCTGTCCCTGGCGCTGGACCGCGAGTCCATCGCCGAGACCGCCGAGGAGGGCTACGTCGACGCCGCACCGCAGACGGGCCTTCTCCTGCCGGGCCAGGAGGACCTGACCGACGGCGACATCCCGAACGGCGGGGAGGTCGCGCAGGACACGGACGCGGCGCTGGAGGCCTTCGCCGCCGCCGGCTACACCCAGCAGGGCGGCACGCTCGTCGGGCCGGACGGGCAGCCCGTGACGCTGTCCATCACGACGGCGAACGGCTACACGGACTGGCTGCGCGGCGTCCAGGAGGTGCAGCGGCAGCTGCAGGCGATCGGCATCGCCGTGACGATCGAGCAGCCGCAGGCCGCCGCCTACCAGCAGGCGATCAACAACGGCGACTTCCAGCTCGCCATGGGCGGCTTCGGCGGGACCGGCTCGTACTACCGCGACATGAACCAGCTGCTGAGCAGCGAGTTCCTCCAGCCCGTCGGCACGGCCGCGTCCTCGAACTTCCAGCGCTTCTCGGACCCGCAGGTGGACGAGATCCTCGCGCAGTACCAGGCGGCGACCGACCCGGCCGAGCAGGCGGAGCTGGCCGGGCAGCTGCAGGAGGTCATGTACGACCAGGTCCCCGTGATCGCCATGTTCTACGGCGGGCTGTGGGGCCTGTTCAGCGACGAGAAGTTCACCGGGTGGCCCTCGGACGAGGACCCGTACGCGACGCCCATCACGTACGACTCCAACGTGCTGCTCATCGACACGAACCTCGAGCGCGCCGGGAGCTGATCCCGCCCCCGTCCCCGCGCGGCCGGCCGTCCCCCGCGGCCGGCCACGCGGCCCCTCCCTCGCCCTCACGAGAGGTGGTGGTCCCCGTGCGCTACTTCGCGCGCCGGCTCGGCCTGTTCGCGCTCACCGCGTGGGCCGCGATCACGCTGAACTTCCTCCTGCCCCGGCTGATGCCGGGCTCCCCGGCCGACGCCGCCATCGCCCGGCTGGCCCAGAACGGGCCCGTCGACGCCGCGACCCGCGCCGCGATCGAGTCCCAGCTCGGCGTCCCCACCGGGAGCACGCTCGCGCAGTACTGGGACTACCTCGGCAACGTCGTGACGCTCGACTTCGGCGTCTCCTACACCTTCTTCCCGCAGACGGTGTCCTCGCTCGTCGCCGGCGCGCTGCCCTTCACGCTCGTGCTCGTCGGGCTCGTCACGATCGCCGCCTTCGTCCTGGGCACCCTCGTCGGCGTCCTCGCGGCGTGGCGGCGCGGGACCCGGCTGGACGCGCTGCCGACGCTGACGGGGAGCTTCCTCGCCGCCTTCCCGTACTTCTGGACGGCGCTGCTGCTCCTGTTCCTCCTCGGCTACACGCTCGGCCTGTTCCCGACGTCGGGCGCCTACAGCCCGTACACGACGCCGGGGCTCAACGCGCCCTTCCTCTCCGACGCCGTCGCGCACGCGGCGCTGCCGGCGCTGACGATCCTCATCACCTCGCTCGGCGGGTGGATCCTCGGCATGCGCAACGCGATGATCGGCACGCTCGGGGACGACTACGTCACCTTCGCCGAGGCGAACGGGCTGCGGTCGCGGACCGTGGCGCTGCGCTACGCCGCCCGCAACGCCATCCTCCCGAACCTCACCGGCTTCGGCCTCGCGCTCGGCGGGGTGGTCGGCGGGTCGCTGCTCGTGGAGCAGGTCTTCGCCTACCCCGGCGTCGGGTACCTGCTCTACAACGCGGTGACCAACCAGGACTACCCGCTCATGCAGGCCCTGTTCCTGATGATCACGTTGAGCGTCCTCGTCGCGAACGTCGTCGTCGACACGCTCTACGGGATCCTCGACCCGAGGACTCGCCGATGACCACGCCCACGACGCTCCCCGACCCCGGCGGTGCCGAGAGCGAGCGCCCCGCAGGGGCTCCCGACTCGGCGCCGCCGGACCTGCCGACCGGCGCGCCGCCCCGGTGGAAGGTCGTCACCCGCGCCGGCGCCACGATCTGGGTCAACCGGAAGGCGCGGCTCGGCCTGGTCGTCCTCGCCTTCTTCCTGCTCGTCGCCGTCCTGGCGCCGGTGCTGGCGCCCTACGGGCCGACCGTCAACGACTTCGAGCGCAGCGCGGGGCCGAGCGGCGCCCACTGGTTCGGGACGACGGCGGCCGGCGAGGACGTGCTGTCGCAGGTGATCTACGGCGCCCGGATCTCGCTGCTCGTCGGCTTCGTCGCCGGCGCGCTGTCCACGGTCGTCGCCGTCGTCGTCGGCCTGTCCTGGGGCTACGTGCGGGGCTGGGCCGCCGACGTCGTCAACTTCGTCGTCAACCTGTTCCTCGTCATCCCCGGGCTGCCGCTGATGATCGTCATCGCGGCCTACCTGCAGAACAGCGGGCTCGGCATGATCATCTTCGTCGTCGTCCTCACCGGCTGGGCGTTCGGGGCCCGGGTGCTGCGGTCGCAGACCCAGTCCCTGCGCGGGCGGGACTTCGTGACGGCCGCCCAGTTCTCCGGCGAGAGCTCGGCCCGGGTGGTCTTCCGGGAGATCTTGCCGAACATGACGTCCATCATCGCGAGCAGCTTCTTCGGCGCCGCGACGGCGGCGATCCTCGCCGAGTCCGGCCTGTCCTTCCTCGGCCTCGGGGACACCACCCAGGTGAGCTGGGGGACGATGCTGTTCTGGGCGCAGAACTCCAACGCGCTGCTCACCGGCCAGTGGGTGCTGCTGCTCGCGCCGGGCCTGTGCATCGCCCTGCTGGCGACCTCGCTGTCCCTCGTCAACTTCGGGGTGGACGGCCTGTCCAACCCCCGCCTGCGGGAGGGGAGCGGACGATGAGCCTGCTCGAGGTCCAGGACCTGTCCGTCGTCTACGAGCCGTCCGACGCGCCGGCCACGCACGCCGTCCGCGACGTCTCCTTCTCCCTCGAGAAGGGCGAGTTCGTCGGCCTCGTCGGCGAGTCCGGCTCCGGCAAGTCGACGCTCGGCTTCGCGCTCACCCGCCTCGCCAAGCCGCCGGCCCGGATCTCCGGCGGGCGCATCCTCTTCGGCGGCGAGGACGTCGCCGCCCTCGAGGACGAGGCGCTGCGCGCCCAGCGCCGGGGCGGCTTCGCCATGGTGCTGCAGTCCGGCATGAACGCCCTCAACCCGGTGCGGACCGTGGCGAACCACTTCCGCGACGTCTTCGCCGCCCACGGCCACGTGCCGCGCGAGCGCCGCGACGCCCGGGCGCAAGAGCTGGTCGAGAAGGTCGAGCTGTCGCCCTCGGTGCTGACCCGCTACCCCGGAGAGCTGTCCGGCGGCATGCGCCAGCGCGTGTCGATCGCGCTGGCGCTGGCGCTCGAGCCGCAGCTCATGGTCTTCGACGAGCCGACGACGGCGCTCGACGTCCTCGTCCAGCACGCCGTCATGGGCACCATCCGCGACCTCCAGGCCGAGGAGGGCTTCACCGCCCTGCTCATCAGCCACGACCTCGGGGTCGTGCTGGAGTCGACCTCGCGCGTCATGGTCATGCACGAGGGGGAGATGGTCGAGGACGCCCCGAGCCGTGCGGTGCTGCGGGACCCCCAGGACGACTACACGCGGATGCTGCTCAGCCACTACGCCGACCCCCGGGCCGAGGTCGTCGAGCTGCCGGGCCTGTCCGCCCGCGGCGGGGAGCTCGTGACGTCGTCGGGCTCCGCGGCGGAGCGCGGAGGCGGCGTCGCGCGCGCCGGGCGCACCGCGCACGAGCCCGTCGTCGTCGACGGAGTCAGCAAGATCTACCCCCCGCCGCGGCGCGGGGCCGCCGAGGTGGTTGCCCTCGACGACGTGTCGGTCCGGCTGGAGCCGGGGCGCTCGATGGCGCTCGTGGGGGCCAGCGGGTCCGGCAAGTCGACGCTCGCCCAGCTCATCACCGGGGTCACGCGCCCGACCTCCGGCACGATCTCCTTCGGGGACGTGCGGGTGGACCGGCTGCGGCGGCGCGGCCTGCGCGAGCTGCGGCGCGACGTCCAGATGGTCTTCCAGGACCCGTACGCGGCGCTCAACCCGCTGCACACCGTGGAGTACTCGCTCACCCGCCCGGTGATGAACTACACGGGCCGGGACCGGCGCGAGGCCCGCACCCGGGTCCTCGAGCTGCTGGAGACGGTGGGGCTCACGCCCGTCGAGCAGTTCGCCGCCAAGCTGCCGCACCAGCTCTCGGGCGGCCAGCGCCAGCGCGTCGTCATCGCCCGGGCGCTCGCGAGCGACCCGCAGGTCATCGTCGCGGACGAGCCGGTCTCGATGCTCGACGTCTCGCTGCGCGCCGGCGTGCTCGCTCTGCTGGAGGACCTGAGGGTGCAGCACGGCGTCTCGATGCTGTACATCACGCACGACCTGCTCTCGGCGCGGGTCGTCACCGACGAGATCGTCGTGCTGCACGACGGCCGGGTCGTCGAGCGCGGCGAGACCTCGCAGGTCCTGCGCTTCCCGCAGGACCCGTACACCGTCGAGCTGCTCGACGCCGTGCCGCAGCCGGGCCGGGCGGAGGGGGCGGCGTGAGCTCCGCCGGCGACCCCGAGGGCCTGCCGCCGGGCGTCCGCCGCGGCCGGCCGCTGGGGGCGCTGCCCGTGCCGGACGGCGTCGAGGTGCTCGTGCTCGACGCCGCCGTCGGTCCGTTGACGGCGGCGCGGGCCCGTCCGCGCGGCGCCGACGGAGCCCTCGTCGAGCCGCGTGGCGCCGCGGTGCTCGTGCCCGGCTTCACGGGCTCCAAGGAGGACTTCTTCGACCTGCTCCCGCGGCTCGCCGCCGCCGGGTGGGACGCGTGGGCGTACTCCCAACGCGGGCAGGCCGACTCGACGTGGTCGCCCGACGACGCCGGCGGCGGGCGCGGCACCGGCTACCTGCTACCGGACCTCGCCGGCGACGCCGTCGAGGTGTGCCGTCTCGTCGGGGCCGGAGCCGGCCCGCGGGGCGGGAGAGGGCAGCGCGTGCACCTGCTCGGCCACAGCTTCGGCGGTGTCGTCGCCCGGGCGGCCGCGGTGACGGCACCCGAGACGCTCGCCAGCCTGACGATGCTCTGCTCCGGGCCGCACGGCTGGCTCGGGCGCAAGGCGGACCTCCCGCCGCGCCTGGCCGCGGCCGGGGGCCGCAGCCTCTGGGCGCTGGAGGAGACCGAGCTCGCCGGGCGCCCGCCCGAGGACCTCGAGCCGCTCGACGCCTTCCTGCGCCTGCGCTCGGAGCGCACGTCCACGGCGGCGCTGCTCGGGGCCGTGCAGGTGCTCGCGAGCACGCAGGACACGACGGACGTGCTCGCCGCGACCGGCCTGCCGGTGCTGGTCGCCCACGGCGAGGACGACGACGCCTGGCCGCAGCCGTGGCAGCGGGCCATGGCCGAGCGGCTGGGGGCCCGGCACGCCGTCGTCCCCGGCGCGGGCCACCTGCCCGCCGCGGAGAACCCGGCCGCCACCGCCGCCCTCCTCGACGACTTCTGGTCGGCGCTCGCCTAGGCGACGCCCCGGCCCGCCCGCACCGACCCCCGCGCCGACCCCGCACCGACACAGGAGCGCCACGCATGCTGCAGTTCCCCGAGGGCTTCCGCTGGGGCGCGGCCACCGCCGCCCACCAGGTCGAGGGCGGCAACGTCGCCAGCGACTGGTGGGCCCGCGAGCACGCGCCCGGCACGACCGTCCCCGAGCCGAGCGGCGACGCCTGCGACAGCTACCACCGCTACCCCGAGGACATGCGGCTGCTCGCGGAGGCGGGCCTCGACACCTACCGCTTCTCGGTGGAGTGGGCCCGCGTCGAGCCCGAGCCGGGTCTCGTCTCCCGCGCGGCGCTGGACCACTACCGGCGCATGGTGGAGACGGCCCGGTCGCTCGGCGTCACGCCGATGGTGACGCTGCACCACTTCACGCTGCCGCGGTGGCTCGCCGACCGCGGCGGGTGGCGGGCGCCCGAGGCCGTCGACGCCTTCGCGCGGTACACCGAGACGGTCCTGCCCGTCGTCGAGGACGTCGACCGCGTCTGCACGATCAACGAGCCCAACATGGTCGCGGTGATGGCGGGGGCCGACGGCGGGGAGAGCCTCGTGGCCGCGGGCCTGCCGGCGCCGGACCCCGTGGTCACGCAGGCGCTCGTCGCGGCCCACCGGCGCAGCCGCGAGGTCCTCTCCGCCGCCCCGCTCGTGCGCTCGGGCTGGACCGTCGCCACGCAGGACCACCAGCCCGAGCCCGGCTGCGAGCAGGTGGCGCACGAGTACGGCTACCCGCGCGACGCCCTCTTCCTCGAGGCGGCCGCCGACGACGACTGGGTCGGCGTGCAGGCCTACACGCGCACGAAGGTCGGGCCCGACGGCCCGCTCCCCGTCCCCGACGACGTCGAGACGACCCTGACGGGCTGGGAGTACTACCCGCCCGCCCTCGCCGACGGGGTCCGGCTGGCCGCCCGGTGGGCGCCCGGGGTCCCGGTGCTCGTCACGGAGAACGGCATCGCGACGGCCGACGACGGCCGTCGCGTCGACTACCTGCGCGACGCGCTGCGGGGGCTCCACGAGGTCATGGCCGAGGGCGTGGGCGTCCAGGGCTACCTGGCCTGGAGCCTGCTCGACAACTACGAGTGGGGTTCCTACGCACCGACGTTCGGGCTCGTGGCCGTCGACCGGACGACCTTCGCGCGCACGCCGAGGCCGAGCCTGCGCTGGCTGGGCGAGGTGGCCCGCGCCAACGCCCTGCCCGGCTGACCGCGCCCGCCGCCGCACCGACCGGCATCCCTGCCACGGAGGAGCTGACGTGACCACGACCGCCCCCGCGCCCGGCGCCGCCGGGAGCCCGCACGCCGACGGCCGTCCCCGGTCGCTCCCCGACGCCGGCCACGTGCTCCGGGCCGGCGGCACGAGCGTCGAGCTCACCGGTGCCGGGGACGTCCGGGCCGTGCGCACCGCCGACGGGCTGCTCGTGGGCGCCTACCTGCCCTCGCGGCACGACGCCGGCGTCAGCGGGGTGCTCCTGCGCCGTCACCACGGCCACGACGTCACGTGGACGCCCGTCACCGGGTCGGCCTCGGCGGCGGCCGTGTCCGTGGGTCCCACGTGGGTGCGCTGGTCCGGCGAGGCCCTGGGTGCCCGCTGCGCGGTGACGCTGTCGCTCGCGGACGACGGCGGCTCCTGGGTGTGGCGCACCGACCTGGCGGCCGGGCCGGGGTGGGACCCGCAGGACCGGTACGACGTCGTCGTCGCGCAGGACCTGGCGCTCGCGCCGGAGGCCGCCGTGCGCGCGAACGAGGCCTACACCTCGCACTACCTCGCCCACCGCGTCGTGCCGCACCCGCGCGCCGGCGTCGTCGTCGCGAGCCGGCAGACCATGGCGTGCGCGCCGGTGCTGCCGCTGGCGCTGACGGCCCTCGTCGAGGGGGCGCGGGGGCACCACGTCGACGGCTTCGCGGTCCACGGCACGGCCGCCCGGGTCGGGCGGTCGGCGGCGCTGGAGGCGCCGGCGTGGTCGAGCGGCGCCCGGCAGTACGAGATGGCGATGCCGACCCTGCTCGGCCCCCTGCTCGACCTCGCCTCGCCGCGCACGGTGCACGCCGTGACGGCGGTCGTCGCCGACCACCGCGGAGACCTGCGGGACGCGCCGGCGGTCGTCCCCGGCCTCCTCGACGACGCCGTGGCGCTCGCCGCGCGCACCCACGAGGCGGCCGCCGCGGCGACGGCCGAGCAGCCCGTGCGCTCCCTGCTCGCCACGGCGCCCCTGCTGGCGGCGCGGGACCTCGACGAGGCCGAGCTGCTCGCCGTCGGCGGCGTGGACCTGGCGTCCGCCCGCTCGCCCGAGCGCGGCGCCGACGGCGCGCTGCGCTCGTACTTCACCGACGGGGCCACGCACGTCGTCTCCCGGGCCGCCGAGCTGGAGGCCGAGCGCTCGCACGGCACGGTGCTGCGCGCCGGCGACGACGTCGCGCCCACCGACGCCGTCCTGTCCACGACGACCTGGGCCGCCGGCGTCCTCGCCTCCCACGTCGCGATGGGCAGCACGGCCGCCAACACGCTCGTCTCGGTGCACCGCTCGTCGCTGGGCCTGCTGCGCTCCGCCGGCGTGCGGGCGCTCGTCCGGGATCCGGGCGGCACCTGGCACCTGCTCGGCGTGCCCTCGGCGCTCGCCCTCGACCTCGGGGGCACGCGGTGGGTCTACGCGTCCGACCTCGGCCGCGTCGACGTCCGGACGACGGTCCGCTCCGACGCGCCGGGCCTCGAGGTCCACGTCGCGACCGAGCGGCCGCTCGAGGTCCTCGTCACCGTGGACCTCGACGGGGCCTGGGACTGCCGGCCCGTCGACGAGGAGGTGCTGACCGACGCGGAGGCGCGGGTCGACGAGGGGGCGCCGGTCGTGCGGGCCGTCGCGCTCACGCCGTCCGCGGGCTCGGACGTCGCCGACCACTACCCGGGGCTGACGTACGTCCTCGCGACGACGGGCGCCCTCGGCGACGACGCACCGCTGCTCGCCGACGCCACCGCCCGCGGCACCGGGGTGCTCACCGCGGCGCTCGCCGCCGGCGCGGGGGAGGGCGCCGGCACGAGCGGGCGGCTGCTCGTCACGGCCGACCTCGCCGACCGCGGCGCCGCCCTCGCCCTCGCCCGCGAGGGGCTCGGTGGCCTCGACGTCGCCGACCACCTCGGGCGCCACCGCGAGCACCTCGCGTCGCTGACGAAGCACCTGCGCGTGCGGGGCGACGGGCGGCTCGCCGAGCTCGACCTCCTCGTGCCCTGGTACGCGCAGAACGCGATGGTGCACCTGCTCGTCCCGCACGGGCTGGAGCAGTACACGGGGGCGGCGTGGGGGACGCGCGACGTCTGCCAGGGACCCCTCGAGCTCATGCTCGCCGTCGGTCGCCTCGACGTCGCCCGCCGGCTCGTGCTGACCGTCCTCGCCCACCAGGACGCCCGCGGCGAGCTGCCGCAGTGGTTCATGCCCGACGCCTACGCCGAGCGCTACGCCGACGACGCCCACGGCGACGTCCCGGTCTGGCCCCTCGTGGCCCTCGCGGAGTACCTCGAGGCGTCCGGCGACGCGGGCGTCCTCGACGAGGTCGTCCCCTTCTGGGACGGGCAGGCCCGCCGCGCCGGCACCGCGCCCGCCACCGTGGCCGACCACGTGCGGGCGACGCTCGAGCACGCCCGCACCCACCGGGCGCCCGGCACGCAGCTGCTGGCCTACGGCCACGGGGACTGGGACGACACACTCCAGCCCGCTCAGGCCTCGATGCGGGAGCGGATGACGTCGTCGTGGACGGTCGCGCTGTGGCACCAGGCCGCGCGTCAGGCCTCCCGGCTCCTCGCCGGCACGGCCCACGCGGACCTCGGGGCCGACCTCGGCCGGGAGGCCGACGTCGTCGCGGTCGAGCTCGCCGAGCACCTGCTGCTCGACGGCGAGCTGGCCGGCTACCTCGTCGTCCCGCCGGAGGACGCCGCCGGGCGCGAGCCGGCGCGGCCGGTCCTGCACCCGCGGGACGACGTCTCCCCGGGGCACCACCGGCTCATCCCGATGACGCAGGCCGTGCTCGCGCACCTGCTGACGCCGGAGCAGGCGGCGACGCACGAGGAGCTCGTGGAGCGGCACCTGCACTTCCCGGACGGCGTGCGGCTCATGGACGCCCCGGCGCCCTACGACGACGGCGTGACGCACGTCTTCCGCCGGGCGGAGCAGTCGGCGTTCTTCGGCCGCGAGGTCGGGCTCATGTACACGCACGCGCACCTGCGCTACGTCGAGGCGCTCGCCGTCCTCGGCCGCGAGCGCACGGCCGCGGAGCTGCTGCGGGTCAGCCCCGTCGAGCAGCGCCGGCGGCTGCCGGCGGCCGAGCCGCGGCAGCGCAACTGCTACTCCTCCTCCTCCGACGCCGCCTTCGACGACCGGTACGAGGCGGCCGAGCGCTTCGACGAGCTGCGGACCGGCGCGGTGCCCGTGCGCGGCGGGTGGCGCGTCTACTCCAGCGGCCCGGGCATCTACCTGCGCCAGCTCGTCCAGAAGGTCCTCGGGGTGGTCGAGCGGGAGGGGGCGCTCGTCCTCGATCCCGTGCTGGCGCGCGAGGACGACGGCCTCGTCGTCGACCTCGACGTCCTCGGCGAGCCCCGGGAGCTGCGCTACCGCGTCGTGGACCCGGCGGACGCGCCGGAGGGGCCGTTGCGGGTGCTCGCCGACGGGCGGGAGGTCGGCGGCGTCGAGCTGGAGAACCCCTACCGCAGAGGCGGTCTGCTCGTCGACGCCGTCGACCTCGCGGGTACCCGTGTCCTCGAGATCACCGTGCCGGCCGGGCGCGGGGGGATGCCCGACACTGCGGTGGCGGCGCGCCGCTGACCGGCCGGGCGCCCACGACGGCGCCCACGACGGCGCCCACGACGGCGCCCGTGGCGGCCAGGTGGGTGGTCCGCCGGTCCGCGCGCTCCGTCCGGGCGCCCGCCCGTGCCGTCGGCACCATGCTGCTCCTCGTGCGGAGGACGGGGCTCCTGGTCGTGGCAGCAGCGCTGCTCGTCGTGGCGGGTGCCGTCGTGACGGCCACCGCGCCACCGACGTCCTTCGGCTGGTTCGCGTACGCCCCGTTCTCCGGCGACAGGTACGTCCCGCCCTCGCTCGACGACGGGGCCCTCTCCCCGGCCCTGCCGCTCGTCCTCGGGGGGCAGCAGCTGGTGGGCGCGGTCCTCGTGGTCCTGGGCCTGGTCGTCGCCGGCGTCGCCCTCGGGACCCGGCTCGGCCGTCGCCGGCCGCGCTGACCGCCTCGCTCAGTCCGGCGCGTGCTGCCGGAGGTACCGGCCGAAGTGGGGGACGGTGAAGGCGATCCGGCCGCGCTCGGCGCTCCAGACGAGCCCCTTCTTGAGCAGCGCGTCACGGGCGGGGGAGAGGGACTGCGGCTTGCGGCCCAGCCGGCTCGCGACGTCCGACGTCGCGACGGCGCCGTCGCCGTTCTCCGCGCCGAGGTCGGCCATGGCGCGCATGTACTCGCGCTCGGCGGGGGTCGCCCGCTCGTAGCGCGAGCCGAAGAAGCCGACGGCGAGCTCGGCCTCCGCCTGCGGCGCCGCCACGGCGACGTCCTCGGCCGTGATGGGCGAGGCCGTCGCGACGTCCCAGACCGCCTTGCCGTAGGCCTGGACGAAGTACGGGTACCCGTCGGTGGCCACGTGCAGGGCCTCCAGGGCCTCGGGGGCGAAGTCGGCGTCCTCCTCCTGCGCCGGCGCCCGCAGGGCGCGGTCGGCCTGGTCGCGGTCGAGGGCGCCGATGCTGACGTACCGGAAGAGCCTCTCGCTGTAGGACTTCGACGCGGACAGCACGGCCGGCAGGTGCGGCAGGCCCGCGCCGACGACGAGCAGCGGGAGGCCCTGCTGGCTCAGCTCGTGGCAGGCGGCGCACAGCGCGGAGACGTCCTCGGGCATCAGGTCCTGCATCTCGTCGATGCAGACCGCGATGCCGCGGCCGGCGCTCTGGGCGAGCCCGGCGACGTCGGTGAGGAGCTCGACGAGGTCGATCTCGACGTCGCCGGAGTCCGCGCGGCCGACGGCGGCGGGGACGTCGATGCCGGGCTGCCAGCGGTCGCGCAGCCTCGGCGCCGACCGCCCGCGCGCGCCCGCGCCCACCGGCTGCGGCTCGGCCGCGCGCAGCGCGAAGGCCTTGACGACGCCGAGGACCTCGGCCGCCTCGTCGGGGTGGCGGCCGGACAGCTCGCGCACCGCCTGGTGCAGCGCGGCGGCCAGGGGGCGGCGCAGCGGCTGGTCCGGGCGGGCCTCGAGCTTGCCGGTGCCCCAGCCGCGCCGGACGGCCGCCGAGCGCAGCGCGCCGAGCAGCACCGTCTTGCCGACCCCGCGCAGCCCGGTGAGGACGACGGACCGCTCGGGGCGCCCGCGCGCGAGCCGCTCGAGGATGACGTCGAAGGCCTCGGTCTCCCGGTCGCGGCCCGCGAGCTCGGGCGGGCGCTGCCCGGCGCCGGGGGCGTAGGGGTTGCGCACGGGGTCCACGCCGCGACCGTAGGTGCGCGCCGGCGCCCGGGCGCGGACGTCTGGCGCCGTCTAGGCGTGTCGCCAGACGGCCGCAGAGTGCGGGACGGCCGGGTCAGGCCCGGGCCGTCGCCAGGTGCGAGAGGACGTGCACGGTCCCGGCGCCAGCCTCGGCCGGCTGCGGGACGGCCTGGAGGGCGACGAGGACAGGGCGCCGGGCTCGAAGACGAGGCAGTGGGTGCTGCCGCCGAACTGGAAGTAGCCGATCTCCTCGCCCTTCGCGACGTGCTGCCCCGGCTCGACGACCGTCACGCACGAGGAGACGTCGCTCATCCCGACGGCGACGAAGGCCACGTGCCCGAGCGCCGGGTTGTCGGCGCGGAGGGTGACGATCGCCCGGGTCGCGACGTGCGCGAGGTAGCCCTGCGAGCTCGGCGACTCGTCGGCGGCGTCCGAGCCGACCGAGGAGGCCTCGGAGTAGTACGTCCCGTCGACGACCCGGGCGCTGACGACCGTGCCCGCGACCGGGGCGTGCCAGCGGTGGTAGTCGGTCGCGGACAGGAAGGCCTGGTAGACCGTGCCGCCCACGAAGCGGTCGACGAGGTCGTCCCCGTCCAGCATCTCGTGCAGGGAGTACGGCTGGCCCTTCAGCCAGAAGGGCTCCCGCCGCTGCACGTCGGTGCGCAGCGCGAAGGGCGTCGACTCGCAGGCGGAGACGACCACGGCGTCGTCCTCCGGGGCCGCGACGGGCCGCTCGCCCTCCCGGAAGCGCCGGACGAAGAAGTCGTTCCACGAGGAGAAGCCCCAGTGCTCGTCGTCGGGGTCGTGCTGGAACTGGTCCATCCCGACGTCGGCGACCGCCTTCTCGCCCTTCCAGCCGGCCGGCCCGTCGTTCAGCACGTAGAGGGAGCCCGGGCTGTCGAGGAACTCGCACCACTCCCGCAGGACGCCCTTGAGCGCCGCGTTGACCCGCGGGTCCCGGAAGGCGGCGAAACCGGCCGGCGTCCCCATCGCCCAGTCGAGCAGCGCGCCCATGGGCAGGGTGACGT
The DNA here is from genome assembly GCF_037482545.1 of Pseudokineococcus basanitobsidens. NCBI lineage: Bacteria > Bacillati > Actinomycetota > Actinomycetes > Kineosporiales > Kineosporiaceae > Pseudokineococcus > Pseudokineococcus basanitobsidens. The sequence continues at coordinate 385,948 of NZ_JBBIAA010000001.1, forward strand.
TCTCCTCGCCGTACTCCGGGGCGAGCTCGAGGACGCCGTTCATGAGCGCCAGGAGGTGGTCGACGTCCCGGATGTGCCGGCTGTGGTACTCGCGGGTCTCCGGGCGCTGCTCGAGCATCCGGTGGACGAGCATCCCGACGACCGGCTCGGAGCGGACCAGGTCCGCCAGAGCGGCGACGGACGGCCGCAGCGGCTTCTCGCCGGCCGCGTCGACCCGGCGGACGTGGCCCTCGAGCCACTCCTCGAGACGGGACTGGTCGGCGGGCAACCAGCCGGCGCGATGACGTACGTCGTGGGACATGGCAGGTCCTCTCGGGAGCGTGGGGGGTGACGGCGGGACGGCGGGACGGCCGGCCGAGTCGGTGGGGTCGAGGCGGGGGAGCCGTGACCGCGACCGCCGCGGGGCGTCAGAGGACGCGGGGCTCCTGGCCCTGCTCGCTCGTCATGGGTCGGCCCGCCTCGTACCAGGCGCCCATGCCTCCGGCCACGTCGACCGCGTCCACGCCGTTCTGCTGCAGCCACGCGGTGGCTCGGGCGGACCGGCCGCCGGAGCGGCAGACGACGTGGACGTCGCCCTCGGGCAGCTCGCCGACGCGCGCGGGCAGGTCGCCCAGCGGGATGTGGACGGCGCCGGGCGCGTGGCCGGCCGCCCACTCGTCGTCCTCGCGGACGTCCACGAGCACGGCGTCGTCGGGCACCTGGGCGGCGGGGACGCTGGGGAGATCGTCGGGCACGGTCGGCTCCTCGGGTAGGTCGCGGGTCTGGCGGGCGGGTCGGGAGGGGGGACGCCTCGAGCATGGTCCCCGACGGCGCGGACGCCCAGCCCGGGAACCAGGTGGGCGCCCGGGACCGTCCCAGGTGATCATGGGCGCGGCAGACCGCCGCGCACCAGGTCCCGACGAGGAGACGCCATGCAGCCCGAGCACCGGTCCACCGCCCGCCCCGGCCGCAGGTCGCGCGTCGCCGTGCTGCTGCCGTCGCTGGCGCTCGTCGCCGTCCTGGGCGCCTGCGGGCAGGAGGACGACCCCGGGGCGAGCCCCACCACGGTCGGCCCGACGACGGGTCCCACCGGGCCGACGGAGGCGCCCTCGCCGACCGCGGCCACCCAGGAGCCCGCCCAGCCCACGTCGACGTCGACGGCCGGCTCGGTCCCGGCGGACTTCTCCGCCGAGCTGTCGGTCGCCTACGACGACGGGACGGGGACGGCGCAGACCTACGACCTCACGTGCGACGGCCCGCAGGCGAGCGGCACGGCACCCGACCCCGCCGGGGCGTGCGAGGCCCTGGCGACGGCCGGCGAGGACGCCCTGCAGCCGCTGCCGGGGGACGTGCGGTGCACGCAGGTCTTCGGCGGCTCGCAGACGGCCACGGTCTCCGGGACGGTCGACGGCGAGCCCGTCTCGGCGGACCTCGCCCGCGCCGACGGGTGCGAGATCGACCGCTGGGACGCGCTCGTCCCGCTCGTCCCGGCCGCCGACAGCTGACCGCGCCCCCGGCCGCCGGGCAGGGTCCGCGGACGACGGCCACAGTGGCCGGGTGAGCAGGAGCACGAGCAGGACCCGCCGACGGGCGGCAGGGACGGGAGGGCCGGAGGGGCTGCCGGAGGTGGTCCTCGTCACGGGCGCCTCGAGCGGCATCGGGCGCGCGACGGCGCTCGCCCTGGCCCGGCCCGGGGCGGCGCTCGCGCTCGCGGCCCGGGGGCAGCAGGGCCTGGACGCCGTGGCGGCCGACTGCCGGGCCCGCGGCGCCCGGGTGAGCACCCACGCGCTCGACGTCGGCGAGGACGCCGCGGTCGAGGCGGCGGTGGCGGAGGTCGCGCGCCGGGAGGGCCGGCTGGACGCCGTGGTGCACTGCGCCGCCGTCGTCGCCTACGGCGACCTCACCGAGGTGCCGGCCGAGGTCTTCGACCGCGTCGTGCGGACCGACGTCCTCGGCACGGCGAACGTGGCCCGGCACGCGCTGCGCCGCTTCCGCGCCCAGGACGCCGGCACGCTGGTGCTCCTGGGGTCCGTGCTGGGGCAGATCACCGCGCCCTGGATGTCGGCCTACGGCACGAGCAAGTGGGCCGTCCGCGGCCTCGCCCGCACGCTCGTCGTCGAGAACCGGCCCTGGCGCGACGTGCACGTGCGCGTGGTCTCCCCCGGGGGCGTCGAGACCCCCGTCTACCGCCGCGCCGCCACCTACCTCGGCCGGCACGGCAAGCCGCCGCTGCCGGTGTACCGGCCCGGGACCGTGGCCGACCGCGTCCTCCGCGTGCTCGCGCGACCGGCTGCGGCGCAGCGTGACACGCGCGCCGGGTGGGCCAACCCCCTCATGGTCGCCGGCTTCACCCTCCTGCCCGGCGTCTACGACGCGCTCGTCGGACCCCTGCTCCGGCTGCTGGGGCTGGACCGCCGCCCGGTGCAGGACACCGAGGGGAACGTCATGGCGCCCTCGGAGCGGACCGACCCGGACGGTCGGCAGGAGCCGGCCCGTCGCCGCACGCGGGCGGCGCGCTGACGGGGCGACCGCCGGGGGCGACCGCCGGGGGCGACCCGGGCGGCACCTCACCGCAGCAGGCGCGACATCCGGCGGTCGGCGAGCTCCTTGCCGCCCGTCTGGCAGGTGGCGCAGTACTGCAGCGAGCGGTCGGCGAAGGACACCTCGCGCACGACGTCCCCGCACACCGGGCAGGCCTCGCCGGTGCGGCCGTGCACGCGCATCCCCTGCCGCTTGGCGTCCTTGAGCTCGGCGGCCGGGCGGCCGCGCGCGGCGGCGACGGCGGCCTCCAGGACGGCGTGCAGCGCGACGTGCAGCCGGTCGACCTGCTCCTCGTCGAGCCGTCCCGCGACGGCGAAGGGGGACAGCCGGGCGGCGTGCAGCACCTCGTCGCTGTAGGCGTTGCCCACCCCGGAGAGGACGTGCTGGTCGCGCAGCAGGCCCTTGACCTGCTGCCGGGAGCCGGCGAGCAGCCCGACGAGGGCGTCCCGGTCGAAGGACGGGTCCAGCGGGTCCGGTCCGAGCGAGGCCACCTGCGGGATCTCTGCGGGGGCGCGGACGACGTGGACGGCGAGACGCTTGCGGGTGCCGGCCTCGGTGAGGTCGAAGCCGCTGCCGTCGTCCAGGCGCACCCGCAGCGCGATCGGCCCCTTGCCGGGCCGGGCCGTGCGCTCGGGGACGGACTCGTACCAGCGGACCCAGCCGCCGCGGGACAGGTGCCACACCAGGTGGAGGCCGTCGGCCCCGAGGTCCAGCCACTTCCCGTGGCGGTCGACGGAGGTGACCTCCAGCCCGGCCAGCGCCGTCGGCGGGGGGTCGAAGGTCTTCAGCACGGTGATGGACGCGACCTCGAGCGCCGCGACGACCCGGCCGACCGCGCGCCCCCGGAGGAACTCCGCGAGGGCCTCGACCTCCGGCAGCTCGGGCACCCGTCCACTGTGGCACGCCCCGCCCGACCCGCACGTCCGTCGGACCCGGTGCCGGCTGTCCGCACCGCGGCCGTTCCGCCACACTGCGGTCCACCGGCACGGCCGAGGTCCTCGTCGCGCAGCCGGTGCGGCGTGGACGGCCGGGCACGGGCGGACGGGCGGCGGGCGGACGGGCACGCGGGCGACGGGCGAACGGGCGACGGCGGGGGCGACGACCTGCGGACGCACGGCCCGTCTGCCGATGCCCGGACGTGGCGCCGACCGGCGCGAGGAGAGGAGCGGACGTGGGCGTGCGCACGCGGCTGCCGCTGGCGCGGCAGTCGGTGGTCGACGCGAGCGGCCACCGGGTCGGCTACGAGCTGCTGTTCCGCGGTGCCGGGGGCGCGCTCCCGGGCGGCGAGGGCTGGGACACGGCGGCGCAGGACCGCGCCACGTCGAGCGTCATCTCGGCCGCCTTCGGCGACGTCGCGCCCGGCTCGCTCGCGGACGGCGGGCTGCTGTTCATCAACCTCACCCGGAGCTTCCTCGTCGGCGAGGTCCCCCTGCCCGTCCACCCGGACGGCGTGGTGCTGGAGGTGCTCGAGGACGTCCCGGTCGACGACGTGCTCGTCGCGGGCCTGCACCGGCTGCGCGCGGAGGGCTACCTCCTCGCGCTCGACGACTACGACGGCGACGAGGAGCGACTCGTCCTCGTCCCGCTCGTCGACGTCGTCAAGGTCGACCTCCAGGCCGCGCGCGCCGCCGGCACCTCGCCGGCGGCCGTGGCGGCCTCGTGCCGCGCCGTCGCCCCGGGCGTGCGGCTGCTCGCGGAACGGGTCGAGGACGCCGCCGACCTCGCCGAGTGCGCTCTCGCCGGCTTCACCTGGTTCCAGGGCTTCTGGTTCGACCGGCCCCGCGTGGTCAACGGCTCCTCGCTCTCGCCGTCCCAGGTGGTCTGCGCCCGGCTCCTCGCGCTGCTCCCCGACCCGGACACCTCGCCGGCGCAGGTCGAGCGCGTCGTCCGGGAGGACCCCGCGCTGGGCCTGCGGGTGCTGCGCTGGGTGGGGTCCGCGGCCAGCGGCACCCGGGGGTCCGTCCGCTCGATGAGCCAGGCGCTCGTCCTGCTCGGGCCTCGGACGCTCACCTCCTGGGTCGTCCTCGCGATGCTGGGCGACCGCGCCGACGGGCAGGTCGAGGACGTCGTGCGCGTGCTCACCCGGGCGCGCGCCTGCGAGCTGCTGGCGCCCGAGCCCGGCCTGGAGAGCGAGCTCTACACGGTCGGGCTGCTCTCCGCGGTGGCCGAGGTGACGGGCGCGGACGTCGGCCAGCTGGTGCGGGACACCGGGCTCGGCCCCGTCGCGGCCGAGGCCCTGCTCACCGGCGCCGGCGCCGTCGGCGCCGCGCTGACGTGCGTGCGCGCGCTCGAGGGCGCGGCGGCCTGGCCGGAGGGCCCGCTGGTCCCGGACCCGGCGCTCGTGGCCGCCGCGCACGTGCAGGCGCTCAGCTCGGCGAGCCGCTCGGCCCGCGCCCTCGTCGGCGCCGCGGGCTGACCCCGACGGCCCGGGGCGACCACCGGACCGGGGTGAAGGAACCGGCGCCGGCTGCCGATGAGGCAGCGGGGGCGCCGTGCGGCGCCGAGGCTGGAGGTCGGCGGTGCGGGTGCTCGTGGTGGACGACAGCAGGGTGATGCGGCAGATCGTCGCGCGCGGCCTGCGCCAGGCCGGTCTCGGGGACCTGCAGGTCGTCGAGGCCGCGGACGGCGGCGCCGGTCTCGCCGCCGTCGCCGAGCACGCGCCCGACCTCGTGCTCTGCGACTGGAACATGCCGGGCACGTCCGGCCTGGAGATGCTCGAGCGGCTGCGGGCGGGCGGTGACGCGACGGCCTTCGGCTTCATCACCTCCGAGGCGGCCGAGGACGTCCACCGTCGGGCGACGGCGGCCGGCGCGACCTTCGTGGTCACCAAGCCGTTCACGCCCGAGGTCCTGCACGACGCCGTCACCGGTGCCCTGGCGGCCCGCTCGTGACCGCGACGGCCGAGCGCGGACCGGCGGCGGACGTGCTCGCGCTCCCCACGCCCGCCGCGGTGCGCACGGTCCTCGAGGGCCTGCTGGGCCGCGACGTCGTCCCCGGCCCCGGCCCGGCGGTCACGGGGGACGACGCGGCGGGCACGGTCGCGGTCTACGCCCGCGGCGCGGTGCCCGTCGGCGTGCTCGCCCTCGACCTGCGCGCGTCCGCGCTGCTCGGCGCCGCCCTGGGCCTCGTCCCCCGCGGCGGCGCGGAGGCCTGCGTGGAGGACGGCCTCCTCGGGCCCGCGCTGGCGGAGAACGTCGCCGAGCTCTGCAACGTCATGGCCCCGCTGCTGCCCGCGCCCGGTGGGGGGCACGGACGCCTGGTCGAGGTGCACGGCAGCGGGCTCGCGTGCCCGGACGACGTCGCCGACGCCCTTCGCCGACCGACCGGCCGCCTCGACCTCGTGCTCGACGTCGCCGGCTACGGCCGCGGCGGGATGTCGGTGCTGCTGGTCTGAGCCCTGCGCCCCGCCCGGCCTGCGCCGCCGCGCTCCAGGTGGGCGGCGTGCGCGCCGATGCGGGAGGACACGGCGTCAGCCGCCCGGGGGACCCCCCGGGCGCCGGTGAGGGGAGGAGGGACGCGATGGGGGACGACCTCGAGGGGATGGCGGAGATCGTCGCCGAGTTCCTCGTGGAGTCGGCGGAGAACCTGGACGACCTCGACGCCCAGCTCGTCGGGCTGGAGGCGGACCCGGGCGACCGCCCGCTGCTCGCCGCCGTCTTCCGGACCGTCCACACCATCAAGGGCACCAGCGGCTTCCTCGCCTTCCCCGACCTGGAGCGGCTCGCCCACGCCGGGGAGACGTTGCTCGCGCGCCTGCGGGACGGGCGTGCCGAGGCGACCCCGACCACCGTCACCGTCCTGCTGCACCTCGTCGACGCGCTGCGCGACCTGCTCGCACGCGTGGGGGAGACCGGCAGCGACGCGGGCGCCGACCTCGAGGGCGTCCTCGCGGAGATCGCCGCCGAGGTGGACGGCGGCGCGGCGCCACCGGCTCCGGCGGGCCTCGCCGGCCCGGACGCGGACGCCGAGGCCGCCGTCGCCGACCCGGAGGACGCCGCCCAGGACCACGCCGCCCCGGACCACGTCGCGGACCCGGACGACGTCGCGGGCCCGGCCCTCGGGCTCGTGCCGGACGGCGCCGGTCCCGGGGGCGTGCACCCGGACGGGCGTGCGGGGGCGCCCGACGCCGACCACGACGACGGGGCGCCCGGGCGCCGCCGCGGCCCCGAGGCGTCGGTGCGCGTGGACGTCGACCTGCTCGAGGAGCTCATGACGCTCGTCGGGGAGCTGGTCCTCACCCGCAACCAGGTGCTCGAGCGTGCGGCCGCGTCCGGCGACGCGGAGGTCGTGCGCGCCGCCCACCGGCTGGACGTCGTCGCGGGCGAGCTGCAGCGCGGCGTCGTGCGCGCGCGGATGCAGCCCATCGACCACGTGTGGTCCAAGCTGCCGCGCGTCGTGCGCGACCTCGGCACGCAGCTCGGCCGCCGCGCCCGGCTCGTCGTCGACGGCGCGGACACCGAGCTCGACCGCACGCTCCTCGAGGCGGTCCGCGACCCGCTGACGCACCTCGTCCGCAACGCCGTGGACCACGGGCTCGAGCCGCCGGAGGAGCGCGTCGCGGCCGGCAAGGACCCGGTGGGCGTCGTCGCGCTGCGGGCCCGGCACGAGGGCGGGCAGGTCCTCGTCGAGGTCGCCGACGACGGCCGGGGCATGGACGTCGCGCGGATCGGCGCCCGGGCCCTGGAGCGCGGGCTCGTCGACGCGCCGTCCCTGCGGGCGATGACCGCCGAGGAGGTCCTCGACCTCGTGTTCGCGCCGGGCTTCTCGACGGCGGACGTGGTGACGAGCACCTCCGGCCGCGGCGTCGGCATGGACGTCGTGCGCACCAACCTGGAGCGGATCGGCGGGTCCGTGGAGCTGGAGACGACGCCCGGTCGGGGCAGCACCACGCGGCTGCGCGTGCCGCTGACGCTGGCGATCCTGCCCGCGCTCCTCGTCACCGCGGCGGGCCAGCGCTTCGCCGTGCCGCAGAACGGGCTCCGCGAGCTCGTCGCCCTCGACGCGGAGCGTCCCCGCGGGGGCGCCGAGCGGGTCGGCGGTGCCGAGGTGCTCCGGCTGCGCGGGAGGCTGCTCCCGCTCGTCCGGCTGCGCACCCTCCTGGGGCTCGACGACCGGGGCCCCGACGAGGGGGAGGCGCCGGCGGGCGGCGCGGGTGTCGTCGCGGTCCTGGAGGCGGCCGGCCGGACCTTCGGGCTCGTCGTCGACGGCGTCCTCGCGACCCAGGAGATCGTCGTCAAGCCGCTCGGGGCGCTGCTCGCGGACCTGCCCGCCTACGCGGGCGCGACCGTCCTCGGCGACGGCGGGCTCGCCCTCATCCTCGACGTCCGCGCGCTCGCCCGCTCGGCCCGCGAGGTCGAGCGGCCGGCCGACGCGGCCGGCGCGCCGGAGGCCGCGGACGACGGCACGCAGCTGCTCCTCGTCCGCGTGGGGCCGCGGCGCCTGGCCCTGCCGCTGGAGGTCGTCACCCGGCTGGAGGACGTGCCCCGCGCGCACCTGGAGCGCGTGGGCCACCGCTGGGCCGTGCAGCACCGCGGGGAGGTCCTGCCCGTGCTCGACCTCGCCGAGCACCTCGGCGAGCACGTCGGCGACCACCGGGTGGAGGAGGGCTCGCTCTCCCTCGTCGTCCACGCGCTCGGCGACCGGTCGGTGGCCCTCGCCGTCGACGAGGTGCTCGACGTGGCCCCCGCCGCCTCCGCCCGCACGAGCCACCTCGGGGCGCCCGGGCTCTCCGGGTCCGCCGTCGTGGCCGGCCGCATCGTCGAGCTGCTGGACGTGCGCCAGGCCGTGCTGGCGGCGGACTCGACCTTCTACGACGACGTCGAGGAGCGCGCCCGCGCCGGCGCCCTCCTGCCGCCGCGCCCCCGCACGTCGGCCGAGGCCGCGCGCCCCGCCGTCCGGGGGGTCCGGCGATGACCGGCGCAGAACGGACCGGCGCGCCGGTCCGCCCGGGGCCCGAGGGGCGGGGCGGCAGCGCCCCGCGGTCGAGGACCTGGGTGACCTTCGAGCTGGCGGGGGACCTCTACGGGCTGGACGTCCGGCGGGTGCAGGAGGTGCTGGCGGACCAGGCGGTCACGCCGGTCCCGCTCGCGCCGCCGGAGGTCGCCGGCCTCGTCAACCTCCGCGGCCAGGTCGTCACGGCCCTGGAGCTGCGGCGCCGCCTCGGGCTGCCCGCCCGTCCGAGGACGTCGGGTGCCGTCGCGCCGCACGTCGTCGTCCGGGACGGGGAGGACGTGGTCGCGCTGGTCGTGGACGCCCTCGGGGACGTCGTCGAGGTGGCGGACGACGACGTGCAGCCGCCCCCGGACACCCTCACCGGCCCCCTGGCCGACCTCGTCACGGGGGCCTGCCCGCTCCCCGACCGGCTGCTGCTCCCGCTCGACGTCGACGCGCTCGTCGCCCCGGCGGGGACGGCGCCGTCCAGGCCCGCGGGGCCGTCGCGCACCGACCCACCCCGGAGGACCCGACCGTGACCGCACCCGCCCCCCTCCGGCCGTCCGCACCCCTGGGCCGCCGTGCCGACGCGGCCGAGGGCGTCCCGGCGCCCCGACGGCCGCAGGAGGTCGGCCCCGACCGGGGAGCGTCCGCCGCGGAGGGGGGCGCGGCGACCCCCCGGCGGGGCCTGGGCGCGCGGGTCCTGCTCGCGGTCGCCGTCCCCGCCGTCGCCGTCGTCGTCGCCGGGGCCCTCGCGACCAGCGGTCTCCTGGCGGCCGACCGCAGCGTCACGGTGCTGTCCGCGCGGACCACCGACGCCGCGACGGCGCTCGACGCCGCCGAGGACGCGCTGGACGACGTGCGGGACGCCGTCCGCCGCAGCCGGCCGGACGAGGCCTCGAGCGCGCTCGCCGCGCTGTCCGCCGCGGCGCAGGACTACGCCGGGGCGGCGGCCGAGCCGGACGCGGCGGCGCGCGTGGGGGGCTCGGTCGACGCCCTCGTCGCGGGCCTCGGGACGACGCCGACGGACGTCGGCGTGGCGGCCGAGCTCGGCGCACCGGTCGACGAGGCGCTGCTCGTGGCCGGCCAGTCGGAGCGCGCCGGCGCCCAGGCCCTGCGCGAGGACGCCCACCGGGCCGTGCTCCGCACCCTCGTCGCGGTCCTCGCGACCGGGGCGGTGGGCCTGGCCCTCGGGCTGGTCCTCGCGCTGCGGCTCGTGCGCCGCCTGCGCCGCGGCACCGACGAGGTGCTCCGCGTCCTCGCCGCCATGGGCCGCGGCGACCTCACGCAGCGGCCGGTCGTGCCCGGCGGCGACGAGGTCGCCCTCGTGGCCTCCGGGCTCGTCGTGGCCCAGCAGGGGGTGGCCGACGTCGTGCGCGAGGTCGGCGAGGGCGCGGCGCAGCTGGGGGCGGCGGCCGGGCGGATGCAGGCCGCCGCGGCGGGCATCGCGGTGTCGGCGGAGCGGACCGCCGTCGAGTCCGGCGTCGTCGCCGCCGCGGCGGAGCAGGTGTCGGGCAACGTCAGCGGGGTCGCGACCGGCGCCGAGCAGATGGGCGCCTCGATCAGCGAGATCGCCGCCAACGCCCTCGGGGCGGCCGAGCTCACCGGGCGGGCCGTCGACGTCGCGCACCGGACCTCCGACCTGGTCCGGCGGCTCGGGGAGTCCTCCCACGAGATCGGCAAGGTCGTCCGCGTCATCACGGGCATCGCCGAGCAGACGAACCTGCTGGCCCTCAACGCCACCATCGAGGCCGCCCGGGCCGGGGAGGCCGGCCGGGGCTTCGCCGTCGTCGCCGGCGAGGTCAAGGAGCTCGCGCAGGAGACGGCGCGCGCGACCGGCGACATCACCGCCCGCGTGGCCGCCATCCAGGGCGACACGGAGGCGGCCGTCGCCGCGATCGCGGAGATCGGCGAGGTGGTCGACCAGGTCAACGGCTACCAGGGCACCATCGCCTCGGCCGTCGAGGAGCAGACCGCCACCACGGCGGAGATGGGCCGCGGCGTCACCGAGGCCGCCACGGGCGTCGGCGAGATCGCCGCCGGCATCACCGGGGTCGCGGCCGCCGCCTCCGGCGCGACGAGCGGCGCCGAGGACGCGCGCGCCACCGCCCGCGACCTCGCCGCCCTCGCCGCCCGGCTCCAGACCTCCGTCAGCCGCTTCGGGGTCTGAGCCGCCCCGGGGGCGGCTCGCCCGCCCCGCCTGCTCGTCCCGCCTGCTCGTCCCGCCTGCTCGTCCCGGCCTCACCCTCCCGGGCGTCCGGGCGGTCGTCGGCGCCACTCCTCAGGCCCCGGGGGCAGGGCGCCGATGAGAGGCCGTGCAGCCCATCCGCGTCCTCGTCGTGGACGACTCCGCCGTGCTGCGGCGGCTCGTCGTCATGGCGCTGACCTCCGCGGACGGCGTCGAGGTCGTCGGGACGGCGGCGGACGGGGTGGAGGCGGTGCACGAGGTCCTCCGCCTCGCCCCGGACCTCGTCGTCATGGACCTGGAGATGCCGGAGCTCGACGGCATCGGCGCCGTGCGGGTCCTGCGCCGGCGCGGCTGCAACGTCCCGGTCGTCATGGTGAGCACGCCGACGGACGACGGCGCGCAGGCCACCATGGCGGCGCTCGCCGCGGGGGCGGCGGACTTCGTGCCCAAGCCGGTGCGTGCCACCTCGGCGGCCGAGGCGCTCGGCATGCTGCGCGCCGACCTCCTCCCCGTCGTGCGCGCCCTCGTGCCGAGGTCCCTGCCGCGCGCGCCCGCCGCCGGTGCGCCTGCGCCGTCGTCGTCGCCCGACCGGACCGGACCGGACGCTGCGTCCGGCGGGGGTGCCGGCGCCCCCGAGCCCGGCCCGGCCGGCGACGAGGGGGTGGCCCGGGGGCGCGCGACCGGTCACGGGGGCGCGCACCGCAGCCCGGTCCCGCCGGTCCCCGTCCCGCGGTCCGTCCCGTCGCGGTCCGCCGCTCCCGGCCCCGTCCTCGGTCCGCCCCCCGGCGCCGCGCCGTCGGCGGCACGCCCGTCTCCCGCCGCGCTGCCGGGTCGAGGGCCGGGCGTCGCCCCCGCGCTCGTGGCCCTCGGCAGCTCGACCGGCGGGCCCGAGGCGCTGGCGGCGCTCGTCGCCGCGCTGCCCGCCGGGCTGCCCGTGCCCGTCGTCGTCACCCAGCACATGCCGCCGGTCTTCACCCGGCAGCTCGCCGCACGCCTCGACCGGCTCGCCGCCCTCGAGGTCCGCGAGGCCGAGGACGGCGACCCCCTCGTGCCCGGACGGCTGCTCGTCGCCCCCGGCGACCGGCACCTGGAGGTCCGCCGGGACGGCGCCGGCCTCGTCGCGACCCTCACGGGCGCCCCGCCGGTGCACCACTGCCGGCCGGCCGTCGACGTGATGCTGCGCTCCGCGGCGTCCGCCGTCGGGTCGGGCGTGCTCGCCGTCGTGCTCACCGGCATGGGCAGCGACGGGCGCGACGGCTGCGCCGACGTCCGCCGGGCCGGCGGCCGGGTGCTCGTCCAGGACCGGGCGACCTCCGTCGTCTGGGGGATGCCCGGGGCCGTGGCGTCGGCGGGCCTCGCCGACGCCGTGCTGCCGCTCGCGGACATCGCCCCCGCGGTCGCGGCCGCCTGCCGGCGGCCCGTCCTCCTCGCCGGGCGGGGTGCCCGGTGAGCCCCGCCGGCCTCCCGCCCGCGGACCTGGCCTGGGTGCGGGGCCTCGTGCACGCCGAGACGGCCGTGGTGCTCGACGCCTCGAAGGAGTACCTCGTCCTGTCGCGGCTGGCCCCGCTCGCCCGGCGCCGCGGGCTGCCCGACGTCGCGGCCTACGTCGCCGCCGTGCGGGCGGGCCCTGCGCAGGGGCGCTGGGACCTCGTCGAGGCCATGACGACGAACGAGACGTCGTGGTTCCGCGACGTCGACCCCTTCACCCACCTCGAGCGGGTGACGCTGCCTGCGCTCGCGGCGGCCCGCCCTCCCGGTGCGGCGCTGCGGGTCTGGTCCGCGGCGTGCTCGACCGGCCAGGAGCCGTACAGCGTCGCCATGCTCCTCGTGGACGCCCCCGCGCTCGCCGGCCGCCGCGTCGAGGTCCTCGCCAGCGACGTCGACCGCACGGCGCTCGGCCGGACCCGCGACGGCAGCTACTCCGCGCTGGAGGTCGCCCGCGGCCTGCCGCCCGCGCTGCGCGACCGGCACCTCGAGCGCTGCGGGGACCGGTGGCGGGTCCGGGAGCGGGTGCGCTCGCTCGTGCGCTGCGCCGAGGTGAACCTGGCCCGCCCGCTGCCGGCCCTCGGCACCTTCGACGTCGTCCTGTGCCGCAACGTCCTCATCTACCTCGACGCGGCGACCCGGCGCCGGGTGCTGGCCGGGGTCCACGACCTGCTGGCGCCGGACGGGCTGCTCGTCCTCGGCGCGGCCGAGACGACGCTCGGCGTCTCGGGGAGCTGGGCCCGGGTCGAGGGAGGTCGCGCCGCGCTCTTCCGGCCGCTGCCGGGAGCCGGTGCCCGGGACCCGGGTGCCGCCGTGCCGGCGCCGCGCGGGCGCACGGGCCGTGCCGGCGGGCCGACGACGGGCGGCCCGGCGCGCGCCGCCCGCGGAGGAGGGGTCTCGTGATCGCGCTCGTCGTGGACGACTCGAGGACGGCGCGGCGCGTCGTCGGGCGCGTGCTGCGGCGCGCCGGCATGGACGTGCTCGAGGCCGGCGACGGCCGTGAGGCCCTCGCGGTGCTCGACGCGCACGTCGCCGCGGGCGGCGAGGTCCCGACGCTCGCGTGCATCGACTGGAACATGCCCGTGATGGACGGTCTCGGGCTCGTCGGCGCCCTGCGTCGCCGCCGCGAGATGCGCGCGACGGCGCTCGTCATGGTGACGAGCGAGACGGAGCAGCGGCAGGTGGTGCGCGCCCTCGCGGCGGGGGCGCACGACTACGTCCGCAAGCCCTCCACCGAGGAGGAGCTCCTCGAGCGGCTCCGGCTGCTCGGGGTCCTCGCCCCTCCCGCGACGGTCAGGAGCCCGGCGTGGGGATGAGGGGTGCGCCCGTCGCCGTCCCGCAGGACGCGGGTGTGGTGACGGCCGGCGTCGTCGGCCCGGGGCCGGGGGGCGACGAGCTGGTCGACGTCGTCGTCGAGCTGTGGACGTCGGCGGCGCCGGTCGGCGGCGCGCCCGCGCCCCCGGTCCCGGGGCCGTGGCCCCGGGTGCGGACCCCCGTCGTGCGAGCCCTGGTCGCCGTCGAGGGGGTCGCCGTCGGGCGTACCCGCGCGGCGGACTGGTCCGGCGACGTGCTCGTGGCGTGCACCGCCGGCGCCGCCCGGCGCTGGGCCCGGCACCTGCTCGCGCTGGGCGCCGACGACCCCCTCGACGACGACGACGTGCGCGACGTCCTCGGCGAGGTGGCCAACGTGGTCGCCGGTGCCGTCAAGGCCCGCTGCGCCCCCGGCGGCCTGATGGGCCTGCCCCGCGTCGTCGACCGGCCGAGCCCGCTCGGCCCGCGGGGAGCCGGCGTCGTCGCGACCGCGCTGCGGTGGTCCCGTGCGGACCGCCGGGCCGACGAGGACGCCGACGTCACGGTCGTCGCCCTCGTCGGTCGCTGACGAGGCCGGTGCTCAGCCCTCGTCGGGCCAGGTGATGCCGACCTTGCCGCCGGCGCCGGCGTCGGCGGTCCGGTAGGCCTGCGCGGCCTGCTCGAGCGGGAAGGTGTCGGTGACGAGGTCCTGGGGGTGCAGGCCCCAGCGGACGAGGTTGGTCAGGAGCTCGGTCATCCGCACGGTCGAGGTGACCCAGGAGCCGTGCACGGTGAGCTGGCGGTGGATGAGGACCTCGCTGACGTCGACGGTGAGCTGCCCGCCCTCGCCGACCAGGGCCGCCCGTCCCCAGCGGCGGGTGTGCCGCAGCGCGGTGAGCTGGCCGCGGCCGTTGCCGGAGCAGTCGACGGCGACCTCGGCGCCGTCGTCCAGCAGGTCGGAGAGCTCGGTGTCGGAGCCGGCGACGGCGGCGTCGACCGCGCCGAGCCGTAGGGCGAGTGCGCGGCGATCGGGGCTGGGGTCGGTGCCGACGACGAGGGGCGAACCCAGGGCCTTGGCGAGCATCCCGACGGCGAGCCCGACGGGCCCGAGCCCGGTGACCAGGACGCGGTCGGCGCCGCAGACGTCGGCGCGACGGACCGCCTCGTAGGCCGTGCCGAAGCCGCAGGCGACGACGGCGCCGTCGAGGAAGGTGAGCTCGTCGGGCAGCACGAGCAGGTCGCGCTCCTCGGCCAGCAGCAGGTCCGCGTGGCCGCCGTCGCGCTGCCAGCCGTACGCCGCGCGCCGGGAGGAGGTGCAGGAGATCTGGTAGCCGCGGCGGCACTCGTCGCACTGCCCGCAGCCGCTGATGTGGTAGACGACGACGCGGTCGCCGACGGCGATCCGATCGACGCCCTCGCCGACCGCGAGCACCCGGCCGGCGGGCTCGTGCCCGCCGGCGACGCCCTGGTAGGCCTCGGGCCCCTCGCCGAGGTGCTCGCGGTAGATCGCGCGCAGGTCGCTGCCGCAGATCGTCGAGGCCCGCATCCCCACCACGACCTGGCCGTGGCCCGGCTGCGGGTCCGCGGCCTCCTCCAGGTCGACGACGCTCCCACCGGGCAGGTACGCAGCGCGCACGGCGCTCCTCTCGGGTCGGCGCCCCTCGGGGCGCGCGGTGCGGGCGGACCGTCACGGTCCGCCCCGCACCACCGCCCAGCGGTGGTGCGTCACCGAGCATCCGGGGGCGCCGCCAGGGGGTCAACACCTCCCCGCTCACCTGAGCGGTCTTGCTCATCCGGCGTGTCGCGGTCATCCTCCCTGTCGTCGACACCCGCCGCCGGTCCGCAGGCCCCGGCACGCAGCTGCGGGCCCACCGATCGGAGGAGACGTCATGGCGGGACCGCAGGAACCGGGCCCGGGGGACGCTTCTTCGGGGGACGGGGGCGCTTCTCCGGGGGACACCTCTCCGGGGAGCACCTTGCGGACGGGGCCGGACGCGGCGCACGAGGCGGCCACGCTGTCGACGGGCGGGCTGGCGCTGGCCGTGGCGGTGGCGCGCCGCTTCCACCTCGAGGGGGCCTCGAAGGTGGAGATCGCCCAGGAGATGGGCATCACGAGGTTCAAGGTCGCCCGTCTGCTCGACGCCGCACGGGAGGCGGGGCTCGTGCGCACCGTCGTCTCCGCGCCGGCGGAGACCGACCAGACCCTCGAGGACGAGCTGCGCCGGCGGTACGGGCTGCGCCACGCGCTCGTCGCGGCCGACACCGGCGACGACGCCGTGCTGCAGCGGGTCGCGGTCGGGCGCCTGGCCGCGGAGTGGTTCGAGCACCTGGTGGCCGAGGACGACGTCGTCGGGCTGGCGTGGGGACGGGCGATGTCGGTGATGTACGAGCACTGGCGCCGGCGCGTGCCCGCCACCTTCGTCCAGGTCGCCGGCTCCCTCGTCCGCCCCGACGTCGCCCAGAACGGCCCCGAGCTCGTCTCCGGCTTCGCCCGCCGCACCGGGGGGCGCGCCACCGTCTTCTACGCCCCCCTGGTCGTCGCCGACGCCGCCACGGCCGAGGTCCTGCGCCATGACGACGCCGTCGCGGCCGCCGTGCGCGACATGGACCGCCTGACGAAGGCGGTCGTGTCCGTGGGCGCCTGGCACGCCGGCGGCTCCACCGTCTTCGACGCCCTCGACCTCCAGCAGCGCAACGACCTGCGCCGTCGCGGGGTCCGCGCCGAGGTGACGGGCCTGCTCCTCGACGAGGGCGGGGACGTCGTCGGGGACCTCGCCGACCGGACGCTCTCCGTCACGGCGCAGCAGCTGCGTCGCACCGACCACGTCGTGGCCCTGGCGGCCGGGACCCAGCGCGCCACCGCCCTGCGCGCCGTCCTGCGCAGCGGCCTGCTCGCCGGGCTCGTGACCCACTCCGCCCTCGCGGCCGCCGTCCTCGCCGACGAGTGACCGCGGTCGGGCCGGCCGGTCCGCCGGGCCCGTCCCGGCCGGGCCCGTCCCGTCCCGTCCCGGGACCGTCCGTCCGCGGGCGGCCGAGGTGCCGCGGGCCCTCGCCGCTGGTACGACGGCGCGGTGACGAGGAGCAGCGGCGACGACCGGTCCGGCGGCTCGCGGCGGGCGGTGCTCGACGCGCTGCTCGACCGGCACGGGCAGACGTACGCCGACGAGTCGGGGATCCGTCTGAAGGACACCCCCGCACCGCTGTTCGAGCTGCTCGTCCTGTCGTCGCTGCTGTCGGCGAACCTGCAGGCCGACCTCGGCGTACGGACGGCGCGGGCGCTGCGCGAGGCGGGCCTGACGACGGCGGACAAGCTCGCCGGGGCGAGCGACGAGCAGCGGTGGCAGGTGCTCGCGGACGCCCGGTACCTGCGCAAGGAGCAGACGGCGCGCCAGCTCGGGCAGCTGGCGGAGCGGGCGCAGGAGGAGTTCTCCGGGGACCTGCGCCGCATGCGGGAGGCCGCCTTCGGCGGCGGGGGAGGCGGGCTCGAGGCCCTCCGCGAGGCGGTCCGGGGCTTCACCGGCATCGGTCCGCTCGGCGTCGACATCTTCTGCCGCGAGGTCCAGGCGGTGTGGTCGCAGCTGCGCCCCTTCGCCGACGAGCGCGCGACCGACCCGGCGAGGGCCCTGGGGCTGCCGCACGACGCCGCGGGGCTGGCCGAGCTGGCGGGCAGCGACGACCTGTCCCGCGTCGGCGCCGCGCTCGTGCGGTGCGGCCTCGCCGACGACGCCGACGAGGTGCGCGCCGCCGCGGGATGAGCCCCGGTGGACGAGCACCGGTGGAGGACGGACCGGCGGTCATCCCGCGGCGTCGAGCTCCAGGACGCGGACGGCCAGCTGCACGCGGTTGGTCACGTGCAGCTTCTCGAACAGGTGCGTCACGTGCGTCTTGACCGTCGTCGTCCCGAGGAAGAGGGCGGCGGCGATCTCGTCGTTCGTGCTGCCCTGCGCCACGAGCAGCCCCACCTCCCACTCCCGCGGCGTGACGCCGACGGGTGGGCCTGCAGGCCCCGGCGGCGGACCGGACCGGTCGCGGCCGGCGGTCGCGGCCGGCCGCTCGCCCTGCGCCGCCAGCGCCACGAGGCGCGAGAGGACGCCGGGGGAGAAGCTGCTCCGCCCCTGCGCCGCGTCGTGCACCGCCTGCAGGACGGCCTCGGGGGCGGCGTCCTTGAGCAGGAAGGACACCGCCCCGGCCCGCAACGCGTCGAGGAGGTGGTCGTCGGTGTCGAAGGCGGAGAGCACGACGACGCGGGCTCGGGCCCCGGTCTCCGTCAGCCGTCGGGTGGCCTCCACCCCGCTCGTGCCCGGCATCCGCACGTCCATGAGGACGACGTCGGGGTCCAGGGCCGCGACCGCCGCGACGGCCTCGGCGCCGTCGGCCGCCTCGCCGACGACGCGGATGCCGGCGGTGCCGTCCACGAGCAGGCGCAGCCCGGCGCGCATGAGCCGCTCGTCGTCGACGACGAGCACCCGCACGGCGGGGGTCACACCTGCCACGGCACCGTCACCTCCACGACGAAGCGTCCGTCCGGCGTGGTCGCGTGGCGCATCCCGCCGCCGAGCAGGCGTGCGCGCTCCGCGACGCCGACGAGGCCGAGCCCGGTCCCCAGGGCCGGGGGCGCGCCGGCGGCCAGCGGGTTGGACGCGCGCAGGAGCAGCTCGTCGCCTTCGTGGGCGAGCCGCACCTCGACGGGGGCGCCCGGCGCGTGCTTGCCCGCGTTGACGAGCAGCTCGGTGGTGATCTGCACCACCGAGGCCGCCGTCGTCGGCGACCGCTCGTCGAGGTCGCGGGCGGAGGCGCCCACCCGTACGAGGTCGACCGGCTGGCCCTGGGCCCGGGCGCGCTCCACCAGCGCGTCGAGCGACGCGGCCGTCGGCAGCGGGAGCGCACCGCCGTGGTGCCCGAGCCGCTGCGCCGGGTCGGTGCTCCGCAGGGCCGTGAGCACCTCGCGCAGGACGGCGTTCGCGTCGGCGGCTGCGTCCCGCACCGTCCTCGCGGCCTCCCGCGCCCGCTCGGGCGGGAGGTCGTCCCGGGCGGCGAGGGCGCCGGCGTGCACCGCGATGAGCGAGAGCTGGTGGGAGAGCGTGTCGTGCATGTCGCGGGCGATGGCGCTGCGCTCCTCCGCCCGGGTGCGGGCGACGTCCGCCGCCCGGCTGCGCGCCAGGGCCGCCCGCTCGCGCTCGGCGGCGCCGGCCTGCGCGTGGAGCGAGGCGACCAGGGCGGCGCGCGTCCCCCGCGCCCGCCCCCAGAGCAGCAGCAGGGCGGCGAGCGCGGTGAAGGCGACCACCTCGACCCACAGGGGGAGGCGGTCCTGGGTCGGCGGACCGGCGAGCCCGAGCAGGCGCTCGTAGCCGACCCCGCCGCCGACGACGACGGCCAGCACGAGCCCGTCGAGCGCGGGCGAGCGGCGTGCTCCCGCCCGGACGACGCCCACGACGCCCGCCGGGGCCGCCCAGGTGCTGACGACGCCTGCCACGACGAGCACCAGCGGGAGGGTCCGGGAGCGCGGGAGGAGGCCGGCGAGGACGCCCGCCGCGACGCCGACCGCGACGTCGACCACGAGCAGCAGGGCCCACAGCGGGAGACGCTGCGGCGCCCCGCCCTGCTCGAGCGACGAGCCGAGCACGACGAGGAACACGAGGGGGCCGAGGAGCGAGCAGACGAGGGAGACGGCGGCCGACCGCAGCCGCGGGTACCGCGGCCCGGGCGCCGGCGGGCGCGGTGCCCCGGCAGGCGGCGGGGCCGCGCCCGCCGGGGACGCGCCCGCCGCAGGGGCCGCCGTGGAGGTCACCTGCGTCAGCGTAGGAAGACGCAGCCCCGCGCGGGTCCTCCTCCGGGAGGACCCTGACGTCCTCCGACCGGTCGGGCGGCGCTCACGGGAGCGGACCGGACGGCGGATCCGTCGCCGGCCGCCCGTGGGGAGGGTGACGCCATGACCACCACCGGCACCTCCTCGGACCTCGACCCCGCGACCCCCACGGCGCCTGCCGCCCCCACCCGGACGGAGCCGGCCCCCCTCGCCTACCACCGGCTGGCGCACCTGGAGCCCCGCACGGCGCGGTGGTGGCGTCCCGTCGCGACCCTCGGCGTCGCGACAGGCCTGCTCCTGGCCCTGGTCGCCGTCCTCGCCGTCGTCCTCGTCGTCGCCGTCGTGGCCTCGGTCGTCAGCCCCGGCCTCCTCGCCGACCTCGCGCCCGTCCTGCGGCCGCTGCAGCCGTCCGTGGACCTGGACGACCCGCGCAACCCGGTGGACCTCCTCCTGGGCCTCGGGTCGATCGCCGTCCTCCTCCCGGTCGTCGTCCTGGCGGTGCGGTGGGGCGGGGGGCGGCGCGGCACGGTCCACTCCGTCGTCGGCCGGTTCCGCTGGTCGCTGGCGCTGCGAGCGGCGGCGGTCGTGCTGCCGGCCTACGCCGCCGTCTTGTGGGGCCTCACGGCGGTGGCGCCGCCGGAGGACCTGTCGGTGCCGCCGCTCGACGCGGCGCTGGTCGCCGTCGTCGTCGTCGCCCTCCTGCTGACGCCGCTGCAGTGCGCCGCCGAGGAATACGTCTTCCGGGGCCTGCCGCAGCAGCTCCTCGGCACGTGGCTGCGCCGGCCGGTATGGGGCGTCGTCCTGCCCGTGCCGCTGTTCGTGGCGAGCCACGGCTACGACTGGGTCGGCCAGGTCGACGTCGCCGTCTTCGCCCTGGCCACGGGCTTCCTCGTGTGGAAGAGCGGGGGCCTGGAGCTGGCCGTCGTCCTGCACACGGCAGGGAACCTGCCGCTCTTCCTCGCCTCGCCGCTGAGCCCGGGCTCCCTGCAGCAGGGCGCCGTCGACCCGCGGGCGCTGCTCGTGTCCCTGCCGCTGACGCTCCTCACCACGGGGGCGCTGACCCTGTGGGTCTCCCGCACGCACGGCGTCGGCCTGCTCGAGCCCGTGCGCGGGCACGGGTACGCGCACGCGCACCCGGCGACCGAGACGGTCCCCGCGGTGGCGGGACCGGCCCCCGATGCACTTGCATGACCCGCATGCACCCGCGCGCAGGCCAGCCCGCCCAGCCCGAGGACCTCGTCGACGTCGACGCCCTGCTCTCGGCCTACACGGACCGGCAGCCCGACCCCTCCGACCCGGCCCAGCGCGTGGTCTTCGGGACGTCCGGCCACCGCGGGTCCTCGCTCGACGGCGCCTTCAACGAGCCGCACATCCTCGCGATCACCCAGGCGATCTGCGAGTACCGCGCGCAGCAGGGGACGACGGGCCCGTTGCTGATCGCCCGGGACACGCACGGGCTCTCGCTGCCGGCCTGGCGCACCGCGCTGGAGGTGCTCGTCGCCAACGACGTCGACGTCCTCGTCGACAGCCGCGACGGGTACACGCCGACACCGGCTCTCTCCCACGCCGTCCTGCGCCTCAACGGGCGCGGGACGGCGCCGGCGGCGGAGGTCCCCGAGGGCGACGCCGACGGGATCGTCGTCACGCCGTCGCACAACCCGCCGCGCGACGGAGGCTTCAAGTACAACCCGCCGCACGGCGGCCCGGCCGGCTCGGACGCGACCGGGTGGATCGCCGACCGGGCCAACGCCCTCCTGGAGGCCGACCTCGACGGCGTGCAGCGGGTCCCGTTCGAGCAGGCCCGCGCGGCGGTCGGCGAGTACGACTTCTTGCGGCACTACGTCGACGACCTGTCCTCGGTCCTCGACATGGACGCGATCCGCGACTCCGGCGTCCGCATCGGCGCCCATCCCCTCGGCGGCGCGGCCGTCGCCTACTGGGGCGAGATCGGGCGCACCTACGGCCTCGACCTCACGGTCGTCGACGAGACGGTCGACCCGCAGTGGGCCTTCATGACCCTCGACGGCGACGGCAAGATCCGGATGGACTGCTCCTCGCCGAACGCGATGGCCTCGATGATCGCCCAGAAGGACCGCTACGACATCGCCACCGGCAACGACGCCGACTCCGACCGGCACGGGGTCGTCACCCCCGACGCGGGGCTGATGAACCCCAACCACTACCTCGCGGTGGCGATCTCGTACCTGCTCGAGCACCGCGGCTGGAGCGGCGACGCGGCCGTGGGCAAGACGCTCGTGTCGTCGTCCCTCATCGACCGGGTGGTCGACGGCGCCGACCGGCGCCTGCTCGAGGTGCCCGTGGGCTTCAAGTTCTTCGTCGACGGGCTGCTCGACGGCTCGGTGGTCTTCGGCGGCGAGGAGAGCGCCGGCGCGTCCTTCCTGCGCAAGGACGGCACCGTCTGGACGACCGACAAGGACGGCATGCTGCTGGCGCTGCTGGCCTCGGAGATCCGTGCCGTCACGGGGCGCTCGCCGAGCGAGCTGCACGCCGACCTCGTCGAGCGGTACGGCGCGTCGGCGTACAAGCGGGTGGACGCCCCGGCCGGCCGCGAGGAGAAGGCCCGGCTGGGGAAGCTCTCCCCGGAGGCCGTGACCGCCTCCGAGGTCGGCGGCGAGGCCATCACCGCGAAGCTCACCGAGGCGCCGGGCAACGGTGCGGCCATCGGCGGCCTCAAGGTGACGACGGAGAGCGCCTGGTTCGCCGCGCGCCCGTCCGGGACCGAGGACGTCTACAAGATCTACGCGGAGTCCTTCCGCGGCGAGGAGCACCTCGACCAGGTCCTCGAGGAGGCCCGCGGCGTCGTCGACGCCGCGCTGCAGGGGTGAGCGGGGGCACCCCGCTCCCGGGTGGCGTGCTCCGCGACGTCGAACGCAGCGCCCTCGCGCGCGCCGTCGTCCTCGCCGCCCGGGGGCTCGGCGGCACGAGCCCGAACCCGGTCGTCGGCTGCGTCGTCCTGGACGCCGACGGCGCCGTGGCCGGCGAGGGCTGGCACGCCCGGGCCGGCGGGCCGCACGCGGAGGTCGTCGCCCTCGCGGTGGCCGGGGAGCGCGCCCGCGGCGGCACGGCCGTCGTCACCCTGGAGCCGTGCGACCACACGGGCCGCACGGGCCCGTGCTCCGGCGCGCTGCTGGCGGCGGGCGTCGCCCGCGTCGTCCTGGCCGTCGCGGACCCCGACCCCCGCGCGGCCGGCGGCGCGGCGACGCTGGCCGCGGCCGGCGTGGACGTCGTCACGGCGTCCGTCGAGGACGCGCGAGAGGCTCTGCGCGTCAACGCGTCCTGGTTGCTGGCGCAGCGCCTGGGGCGACCGCACGTGACGTGGAAGTACGCGGCGACCCTCGACGGACGCAGCGCCGCCGCCGACGGCTCGAGCCGGTGGATCACCTCGCCGCAGGCGCGCGCCGACGCCCACCTGCTGCGTGCGCGCAGCGACGCCGTCGTCGTCGGCGTCGGCACGGTGCTCGCCGACGACCCGTCGCTGACGGTGCGCGACCTGCCGGCGACGGGCGACGACGTCGCCGACGCCGAGCTGGCGTGGCGGGCGCCGCTGCGCGTGGTGCTCGACGCGGACGGGCGCACCCCGCCGGACGCCGCCGTGCGGCGCGGGGGCGGGCCGGGCGCCGGGGAGACCCTCGTGCTCACGGCCGCCGAGGTCGGCCGCGGCCCGGGCGGCGTCGACCTGCCCGCCGTGCTCGCGGTGCTCCACGCCCGCGGCGTCCGCTCGGTGATGCTCGAGGGCGGGCCGCGGCTCGCCGGCGCCTTCGTCGACGCGGGCCTCGTCGACCGCGTGCGCGCCTACGTCGCGCCCGCGCTGCTCGGGCAGGGCAGCGCGGCGCTGGTGAGCGCGGTCACGGGCACGTCGATGGACGCCGTCGTGCGCCTGGAGGTGGACGACGTCGCCCGAGTCGGCCCGGACCTGCGGGTCGACCTCGTGCCCGGGCACGAGTAGACCTGCCGGGCCGGTGCGCGCTGTGCCGGCTGTGTCACCGGGGGCCGCCTACGTCGCGGGTCCCCACCGCTGCTTGGAAGTAGCGGGTCGACCTCCAACTGAGCAGGCCTGTTGCTTGTACCCTCAGTCGCTGTGGAGCCCGGCACCTTCGTCGATCCCCGCTTCGGGCGTCCGGAGCGCGAGCCCGGCAACCGTTGGTCGTTCTGGTACTTCCATCCGGAGCCGATACCCCGAAACCTGGAGCTCGACCTCCGTACCGTCGACGCGCTGTCGGAGGCGGACGCTGCGCTGGGGCAGCTGCACGGGCTGGGCCGGCTCCTCCGAGACCCCGAGCTGCTCCTCGGCCCTTACATCCTGCGTGAGGCGGTGGCGAGCTCGCGGATCGAGGGCACCGAGGCGTCGTTGTCCGACGTGCTGCGAGCCGAGGTGAGTGACGACCCCAGGGACGAGGACGTCGCGGAGGTGGAGCGCTACATCGCCGCGACACGTCAGGGCATGCGTCTCGTCGAAGGGCTGCCTCTCGGGCGCCGACTCGTGTGTGCCCTGCACGAGACGTTGCTCGACCGCGTCCGCGGCGCCGAGAAGCGTCCGGGTGAGTTCCGGAGGACTCCGGTGTGGATCGGCTCCGCGACGGACAGCCCGGACACGGCGTCGTTCGTACCCCCGTTGCCGACGCTCGTCCCCGACCTCTTCGCTGACTGGGAGAGGTTCGTCAACGAACCGACGCGACGCCCGCTGATCACGGCAGCCTTGATGCACTACCAATTCGAGACCATCCACCCCTTCCTGGACGGCAACGGTCGGATCGGCCGTCTGCTCATCGGGCTCCTACTCGTCGAGGCGGGACGACT
This sequence comes from Pseudokineococcus basanitobsidens, assembly GCF_037482545.1. Classification (NCBI taxonomy): domain Bacteria; kingdom Bacillati; phylum Actinomycetota; class Actinomycetes; order Kineosporiales; family Kineosporiaceae; genus Pseudokineococcus; species Pseudokineococcus basanitobsidens. The sequence goes on from NZ_JBBIAA010000001.1 coordinate 409,986, forward strand.
TCCGACGCCCTTGCTGTACCTGTCGGGCTACCTGGAGGCCCATCGCCGGGAGTACTACGACCGCCTTCAGGCCGTCCGTGAGCGGGGAGAGGTGCAGGAGTGGTTGCAATTCTTCCTGACGGCGGTGAAGCGCCAGGCGGACGACGCGATCACGAGGGCGAGGACGATCATCGACCTCCGTGAGCGGTACCTCGCCGAGGCGATGACCACCCGCTCGCGCCTGCCGCAGCTGGTGGAGATCGTGGTGCGCAACCCCTTCGTCACGGTGAGCAGCGTGGAGAAGTCTTTGCAGGTCACCAACCAGGGAGCGCGCAACCTTGTGCGCGACGCGGAACGGCGAGGTTGGCTGCGTCCCCTGGAGGGCCGTGGCCGCGGCGGGCGGACGTACTGGATCGCGCACGAGGTGTTCTCGGCCCTCGAGGCGCCAGCGAGGTACGGCGGTCTCGGGTGACGACGTGACGTCGGCGTGGAAGCGCGGCCGTACCAGCGTGGACGAGGACGGGAGAACGGGGCACATGGCGGTAGCAGGCACCCGGGACGAGGGGCGAGAAGCGGTCCGCCACCTCGTCGAGACCTTCAGCCACGGGATCGACCACTACCGCTCGCGCGCCTTCGACGAGGCGACGACGCGGACCGGCTTCATCGACAAGTTCTTCGAGGCGCTGGGCTGGGACGTCACGAGCACCTCGCCCGACCGGGACGTGGTCTTCCACGCCCGGCACACCATGTCGACGAGGCCGGCGGGCGACGAGTCCTGGGACGCCGACCTCTCGCAGGAGGATCTGGACGCGCGTGCTGAGCGGACCGACGTCCCTGACTACTCCTTCCACCTCGACGGAGTCCTGCGTTTCTGCGTCGAGGCGAAGAAGCCGTCCACGGCGATCACCGGGTTCGACGCCTCGTTCCAGGTGAAGAGCTACGCCTGGAACCGGTACCTGCCCTTCTCGGTCATCACGAGCTTCGACCGTCTCCGGGTGTTCCAGACCAGCGCTCGCCCGGACCGGGACCGGCCGAGCGCAGGCCTGATACCGGGCTTCGACCTGCGACATGAGGACTACGTCGACCGGTGGGACGACCTCTGGTCGCTCCTCTCGCGGGAGGCCGTTCTCGCCGGTACGGCAGAGCGACGCGCGTTGTCGGCGGCCCCCCGCGGCAGCACCACGGTCGACGAGGCCTTCCTCCGAGACCTCGAGGCGTGGCGCGAGGACCTCGGACGTGACCTCCGCCGGAGGCACCCCGACCTCGAGCTGCGGCAGCTCGACGAGGCGACCCAACGCATCATCGACCGTCTGGTGTTCGTCCGTGTCGTCGAGGACCGCAAGGTCGAGCCGGCCGTGGTCCTGCGCCGTTACGCACGCCTGCGCGACGCCTACCACCAGCTCTGCGCGGAGTTCCGTCGGCTCGACGCCGTCTACAACGGCCAGCTCTTCGCCGAGCACTGGAGCGAGGACCTCGAGGTATCCGACGGCGTGATCTCACGGGTGATCGCGGGCCTCTACGCCGTCGACGGCTCGCCGTACCGCTTCGACGTCTTCAAGGCCGACTTCCTCGGCAAGGTCTACGAGCGCTTCCTCGGGAAGGAGCTCACCCTCGTCGGCCGGGAGCTCCGGCTCGTGGACAAGCCGGAGGTCCGACACGCCGGCGGCGTCTACTACACACCGCGGTGGGTCGTGGACCACATGGTCTCCGAGACCGTCGCACCGCTGCTCGAGAACCGGACGCCGGCTCAGGTGGCCACGCTCCGGCTCCTCGACATGGCGGCCGGCTCTGGGTCCTTCCTGCTGGGTCTCTTCGACCGCTTGATCTCCTGGCACGAGGCCTACTACACGAGGCACCCGGCGAAGGACCCGTCCAGCCACTACATCGACGCGCACGGTCGTCGTCGCCTCACCAGCGACTTCAAGGGGCGGATCGCCGTCAACAACCTGTTCGGGGTGGACCTCGACCCGCGGGCGGTCGAGGTGGCCCAGATGAGCGTGTACCTCCGGATCCTCGAGGAGGAGACCTCAGAGTCCCTCCTGGCCCAACCTCGTCTCATCGAAGGGGCGCGCCTGCCGTCGCTCTCGCGCAACATCAAGGCCGGCAACTCGCTCGTCGAGCCGGACGACCTCACCGAGGCGATGACGGCCGACTTCGAGACGCGCCTGCGGCTCAACCCGTTCGACTGGCGGCACCGGACGCGGGGCTTCGGGCACGTCCTCGACGACGGCGGCTTCGACGTCGTCGTCGGGAACCCGCCCTACACGCGGGTGCAGGTGCTGCGCCGGCACCACCCCGAGCAGACGTCGCTGCTCGAAGCCCGGTACGCCGGTGCCCGCGCATCCTTCGACCTGGCGACGATCTTCATCGAGCGCGGCGTGGAGCTGCTCAGACCGGCCTCCCGCGGACGTGCCGGAGGGCGGCTGAGCTTCATCACGACCCGAGGGGTTGCCGAAACGGACGCTGCTGCACCCGTGCGCCGGCTGCTGACCCGTGGCCGGCACGTGCTGTCGGTGGTGGACTTCGGTGCCGGCCGCGTCTTCCTGGAGGCGTCGGCGTACACCCTCATCCTCACGGTGACCGCCCGTGCGCAAGCCTCGTGGCGGCTCACGCGGGTGACCGACACGCCGACAGAGGAGGCGCTGGAGCGGGCCCTCGCCGATCCCGCCCTCACCGCCGACCTCCCCGCCCCGGCGGAGGCGGACGAGCGGTGGTCGCTGGCGCTGCCCGCCGAGGACGCCTTGCTGCGCAGGCTCGTGGAGGTGCACCCGTCGCTGGGGTCGGTCAGCGGGGACAGCATCTACCAGGGTGTCGTCACGGGCGCCGACGGGGTGTTCAGGGCCGCGGACGTGGGACCGGATCGCGACGACCCCGCTCTCCGACGGGTGCGGCCGCTCTCGCTGCCGTCCGACGCCCCGGCGATCGCCTGGGAAAGGGCGCTGCTGCAGCCCGTCTACGCCGGGAGGACGGACCTGCGTCCCTTCTCGACGGCGACGTCCGGCGGATGGCTGCTCCTGCCGTACCGGGCACCTGCGCCGGGCGAGCGGATGACAGCGCTCTCCCTCGAGCAGATCGAGCGGGAGGCGCCGCACGTCGCGAAGTGGCTGCACGCCAACGAGGCGCTGCTCCGGGGGCGCGCCGGCCGGTGGACCGACACCAATTGGCACACCTACTCGAGGCGTCAGAATCTGGAGCTTTTCCCCGGGGCCAAGACGATGGTGCCGTCGATGATCGACCACCTGTGTGCGACCTATGACACGGAGGGGCACTTCTTCGTCAACGTGTCGACCGGCGGCTACGGGGTGGGCAACGATCCCACCTCGGGCGCCGACCCCGAGTACGTGACGGCTCTGCTCAACAGCGGGCTCTTGACCTGGGTGATGAAGAGGCTTTCGAGGGCCTGGCGGGGTGGGTGGTTCGAGGCCCGGAAGGGCAACCTCGAGCGTCTGCCCGTCGCCGTCCCCGACGCCGAGCGGCAGCGGGAGGTGGTGGACATGTACCGGCAGGTCTGCGACGCCGTCGCGTCGGCGGGTGCGCGTCCGGGCGACGTCGCTGCCGAGCGCCTCGCCGTCGTCGCCCGCGAGGCCTTCGACCACGAGGTCGAGTCCGTGTACGGACTGACGCTGACCGAGCGGGCGCTGCTGCGGTGACGGCCTGGTGAGACGGCGGACGCCCCACGTGACGGTCCCGGGGCAGCGAGGCGCACAGTAGAGGCATGAACCCGCGCACCCGCTGGACCCTGGCCGCCGCGACCACCGGCGCCGTCGTCGGCGGCGCCGTGCTCGTGCCCATGGCGGCGAGCGCCGACCCCGACCTGCCGCCCACCACCGCCGACGAGCTGCTCACCGAGGTCGCGTCGGCGCAGCAGGTCCCGTTCTCCGGGACCGTGGTGCACACCACCGACCTCGGCCTGCCCGAGCTGCCGCAGACCGCGGGCGGGTCCGGCAGCGACCTGTCGAACCTCCTCGCCGGGTCCACGACCCTGCGCCTGTGGTCCGACGGGCCCGAGCGCGGCCGCGTGGCGGTGCTCGGCTCCTTCGCCGAGACCGACCTGGTCCGGGACGGCCAGGACGCCTGGGTGTGGCGCAGCGACGAGCGCACCGCCGTCCACGTCACCCTCCCGGACGCCGAGGAGCTCGCCGCCGCCCGGGACCGGGGGCCGACGCGCGACGGGAGGACCGGCGACGGGACGACCGGCGACGGGTCCCGCGGCGTCCAGGGCGACGCGCCCGAGGGCATGGCCGACGCCACGCCGGCGGACCTCGCGCGGCAGGCGCTCGACGCCGTGGAGCCGAGCACGGAGGTGACGCTGGACGGCACGACCGAGGTCGCGGGCCGCGACGCCTACGAGCTCGTGCTCGCGCCCCGGGACGCCGACTCGCTCGTGGGCGAGGTCCGCCTCGCGGTGGACGCCGAGACCTCCTACCCCCTGCGCGTGCAGGTCCTCCCGCGCGGCGCCGACGCCCCGGCGCTCGAGACGGCGTTCACCTCGATCTCCTACGACACCCCGGGGGACGACGTCTTCGCCTTCACGCCGCCGGCCGGCACGGAGGTCACCGAGGCGCCCTCGCTCGCCGGTGCCCTGCGAGGGCGTGACGGCGGGCACGGCTGGGGCCCCGGCCACGACGGCGCGGGGCGTGACGGCACGGACCGCGACGGCGCCGCCGACCGGCGGCCTCTCGTCGTGGGCGACGGCTGGGACGCCGTCGCCGTCCTGCCGGACGCGGCCGGCGCGCTCGAGGCCGGCGGGGAGCGCGGCGGCTCGTCCGACGGCGTCGGACAGGCGCTGCTGCAGGGCTTCCAGCCGGTGTCCGGGGACTTCGGGACCGGTCGCGTCCTCACCACGTCCCTCGTGAGCGTGCTGGCGCTCGACGACGGCCGCGTGCTCGTCGGCGCCGTCCCGGCGTCCGTCCTGGAGCAGGCGGCGCTGGACCCGGCCGCGGCATCGTGACCACGCCGGCGCCGGCGGCCACGCGGCCGGCCGCGCGGAGCACCCCGGAGCGGGACGCCCGTCCGGGGGCGGACGCCGACCTCGCCGTCGCGACCAGCGGGTTGACGAAGCGCTTCCGCGGCGGCCAGGTCGCGGTCTCCGACCTCGACCTGCGTGTCCCGCACGGCGCGGTCTACGGCTTCCTCGGCCCGAACGGCTCCGGCAAGACGACGACGATCCGGATGCTGCTGGGGCTCGTGGCCCCGACCTCCGGGACGGTCCGGCTGCTCGGCGAGGACGTGCCGGCCGCCCGCGCCCGCGTCCTGCCGCGCGTCGGCGCCCTCGTCGAGGGGCCCGCGTTCCACCCCTACCTGTCCGGGGCGGCGAACCTGCGTCGCACGGACGCCGCCGACCGCACCGTGGACCCGCGGACCTCGGGCCGCCGCATCGCCGCCGCGCTGGACCGCGTCGGCCTGACCGCGGCGGCCGGCAAGCGGTTCCGCGTCTACAGCCTCGGCATGAAGCAGCGCCTCGGGCTCGCCGCGGCGCTGCTGCGCCCGCGGGACCTGCTCGTGCTCGACGAGCCGACCAACGGCCTCGACCCGCAGGGCACCCGGGAGGTGCGCGCGCTCGTGCGCGAGCTCGCCGCCGAGGGCACCACGGTCCTCGTCTCCACCCACCTGCTCGCCGAGGTGGAGCAGCTGTGCAGCCACGTCGGCGTCATGAGCGCCGGCCGCCTCGTCGCCCAGGGGACGCTCGCCGACGTGACGGCGGCCACCCCGACCCGGGTGGCGCTCGAGGCGCGCGACCGTGAGGGCGCCGCACGGGTGCTCGCCGCGGCGGGCGTCGTCGGCGTCGCGATCACCGAGGACGGCGCGGCCGGCGAGCTGACGGCCGGCGGGCCCGACCCCGAGCGCCTGCTCGTCGACCTCGTCGGCGCGGGCGTCGGCGTCCGCCAGCTCCGGCTCGAGCGCGGGACGCTCGAGGACCTGTTCGTCGACCTCACGGGGGAGGGCTTCGATGTCCGTGCCTGACGCCACCTCCCCTGACGCCACCGCCCCTGACGCCACCTCCCCTGACCCCACCTCCCCGGCGGCCGGCCCGGCCGCGAGCGAGCAGGGCCGCCGCCCGTCGGCCGCCCGCGCCGACCTGCGGCTGCTGCGCTCGGAGATGGCGCTCGTGCTGAGCCGCCGCCGCAACCTCGTCATGCTCGGCGTGCTCGTCCTGCTCACCGCGCTGGTCGGGGTCGGCATCGAGCTGGCGTCCTCGGACGGGCCGGACGGCGGGGGCGGGCCGCCCTTCCTCGCGACCGTCACCGAGAACGGCCTCTTCCTCGCCTTCGCCGCGCTCACCGCGTCGCTGCCGGTCTTCCTGCCGCTCGTCGTCGCGGTCGTCGCGGGCGAGTCGGTCGCCGGCGAGGCCTCCAACGGGACGCTGCGCTACCTGCTCGTCACGCCGGTGGACCGCACGCGGCTGCTGGCGGTCAAGCTCGTCGCCACCGTCCTGTACGCGGCCCTCGCCGCGCTGGCGGTCTCATTGACGGGCGTGGTCGTCGGGCTGCTGCTCTTCCCGGTGGGGGACGTCGTCCTGCTCAGCGGCACCACCGCCCCCTACGCCGAAGGGCTGCTGCGGCTCGCGGCCGTGACGGCGTACGTCGTGGCGATGCTCACGACGGTGGCGGCCCTGGGCCTGCTCGTCTCGACGCTCACCGAGGTGCCCGTGGCCGCCATGTCGGCGACGGCGATCGTCGTCGTGCTCGTGCAGATCATGGGTCAGGTGCCCCAGCTGTCCTGGCTGCACCCGTGGCTGTTCACCGACGGGTGGCTGCGCTTCGCCGACCTGCTGCGCGACCCGGTCGCCGACGACGGCGTCGCCGGGGGGCTGCTGCTGCAGCTCGGGTGGGTGGTGGTGCTCGTGGCCGCGGCCTGGGCGCGGATGACGAGCAAGGACGTGACGAGCTGATGACGGCGGAACCGTTCCCCGCCTGGTTCTTCGACCGCGACGACCCCTCGCCGGACGGCCGCTTCTACGCGCCCGAGCGCCTGGTCACGCACATCGACGACGGGGCCGTCGCCGCGGTCGGCGAGCTGTACGCCGAGCTGGGCGTGGACGCGGCGTCGGCGCCGGGTCAGCCGCCGCGCCGGGTGCTCGACCTCATGTCGTCGTGGGTCTCGCACCTGCGCGGCGCGCCCGACGAGCTCGTCGTCCTCGGGATGAACGCGGCCGAGCTCGCCGCCAACCCGATGGCGACCGAGCGCGTCGTCCACGACCTCAACGTCGACCCCCGGCTGCCGTTCGAGGACGGCTCCTTCGACGCCGCGCTCTGCTGCGTCTCGGTCGACTACCTCGTGCGGCCTGTCGAGGTGCTCGCCGAGGCGGCGCGGGTGCTGCGCCCGGGGGCGCCGGTGGTGCTGACCTTCTCGAACCGCTGCTTCCCCACGAAGGCCGTCCACGGCTGGCTCGCGACCGACGACGACGGCCGCTGCGCCCTCGTCGTGGAGTACCTGCGCCGCGCCGGCGGCCTCACCGAGCCGGAGGTGCAGCTGCGCACCCCACCGGGGCCCGAGCGCGGCGGCAGCTACCGGGGCGACCCGCTCTTCGCCGTCGTCGCCCGACGGTCCTGACGCCCGTCCGGCCCGCGGTCGTCACCCCGCCGACCGGTCGGCGGGACGGGACGGCGCCAGCGGTCGGACGGACCCGGAGACGAGCAGCGCCAGGACGAGGAGCACGGCGACCACCGAGAGGGCCCGCAGGATGCCGGCGGCCTCTCCGAGCAGGCCGATGAGCGGCGGCCCGGCGAGGAAGGCGACGTAGCCGATCGAGGCGACCACGCTGACGCGCCCGGGCGCGAGCGCCGGGTCGTCCGCGGCCGCGCTCATCCCGAGCGGGAAGCCGAGGGCCGTGCCGAGGCCCCACAGCAGGGCTCCCGCGACCGCGAGGGGCAGGCTGCCGGACAGGACGAAGAGGCCCAGGCCGGCGAGGGCGACGACGGCCATGACGCGGATGGTGGCCACCCGGCCGTAGCGGTCCAGCAGCCCGGGCCCGAACCAGCGGCCGAGCGTCATCGCGGTGAGGAAGACGGCGAACGTCAGCGTCCCGAGCTCCTCGGCCCCGCCGTAGCCGTCGATGACCGCGACGGCGACCCAGTCGTTCGCCGTCCCCTCCGCGAACGCGAAGGCCAGCACGAACAGGCCGATGAGCACCGTGCGCGGCTCGCGCCAGGACGCCATCGCCCCGCGCGGGGCCGGGGCGGGCGCCGCCTCGGGCGCCGGTGCGGCGGCGGCCACGTCGACGCCCGGGTCGGGGTCGCCGAGGTCGGCTCCGCTGTCGTCGCCGACGAAGGCGCGGACCCCCAGCGGCACGGCGGCGGCGGTCACGAGCCCCACGACGGCGAGGTGCTCGGTGACGGGGACGTCGAGCCGGACCAGCAGGGTGCCGAGCAGCGCGCCCGCGACCGTGCCCACGCTGAAGCCGGCGTGGAAGCGGGACATGACCGTGCGCCCCAGGTGCCGTTCCACGACGGCGCCCTGCACGTTCATCCCGACGTCCCAGGCGCCGTTGCCGAGGCCGAGCAGGAACAGGCCGACGACGACGACCGGCAGCGCGCCGGCCAGCGTGCCGCCCGCCACGACGACGAGCGCACCGCCGAGCACGACGGACATCAGGGTGACCATCCGGCGCGAGCCGATGCGCGCGATGAGCGGACCCGCCGCGGGCAGCGCGAGCACCGAGCCGGCGGCGATGGCGAGCAGGACGAGGCCGAGGGCGCCCGTCGAGAGGTCGAGGCGGTCGCGGACCTGCGGGATGCGGGAGGCCCAGCTGGCGAAGGCGAACCCGGACGCGGTGAAGGCCACGTAGGTCGCCCGGACTGCTCGGCGGACGACCGGCGCGGGGAGGGGCGTGGGCACGGGGGGCCTTCCGGGTCGTGGGCGGGGAGGGCGGTCGGGACGCGGTGCTGCCGGGGTCAGGCAGGGTCAGGCGGGGTGCGGGGCCCCGTCGACGGCCCGGCGCACGGCCTCGCGCACGACGTCGCGCCCCATCGGCGCGGTGGAGAGCATGCGGTGCATGACGAGGCCCTCGACGAGCGCGTCCAGCCCGCGGGCCGTCGCGGGGTCGACGAGACGCTCGAGGGCGTCGCGGCTGGCCGCCATCCACCCCTCGGTGATCTCGCGCAGCGCCCGGTCCCGCAGCGCCTCGAGGTAGAGCTCGTAGGTGACCGACCAGTCCGCCTCGTCGGCACCGGCGTCGCCCATGACGAGGTCCGTCACCGCCTCGACGAGCTCCCCGGCGTCCCGGGCGCCCGCGACCTGCGCCGTCCAGCGGGCCGAGAGCCGCTCGGACAGGGTTCGGTACGCCGCGGCGCGCAGGTCGGCGAGCGAGGAGAAGTGGTACGTCGTCGAGCCGAGCGGGACGTCGGCGACGGCGGCCACGCGCCGGTGCGTCGTCCCGGCGACGCCGTGCTCGGCGAGCACCTCCAGCGCGGCCTCGACGATCCGCTGGCGGCGCTGCGGGTCGGTGCGCCGGGGGCGGGACGGGGCGCGGTCCACGGTCACCGCGCCTGCTCGGTGACCGGCCCCGCGGTCGGCTCGTCGAGCGAGCGGACGACGCGGGCCGGGCTGCCGACGGCGACGACCCGCGGGGGAAGGTCCTTCGTCACGACGGAGCCGGCGCCGACGACGGTGTCGCGTCCGATCGTGACGCCGGGGCAGACGACGACGCCCCCGCCGAGCCAGACGCCGTCCTCGACGGTGATCGGCGCGGCGGCCTCCCAGCCGGCGCGGCGGAGGTCGGGGTCGAGGGGGTGCGTGGGCGTGAGGAGCTGGACGTGCGGGCCGATCTGGACGTCGTCCCCGATCGTGATGGCCGCGACGTCGAGCGCGGTGAGGCCGAAGTTCGCGAAGCAGCGCGCGCCGATGCGGACGTTGCTGCCGTAGTCGACGTGCAGCGGCGGGCGGACCGCCGTCCCGTCGCCGACGGCGCCGAGCAGCCGGCGCAGGAGGTGGTCGCGCAGCGTGCCCTGGCGCGCCGTCGTGGCGTTGAAGGCGTCGGCGAGCTCCATGCCGAGGCTCGCGGCCTCGGCGATCTCCGGGTCGTCGGCGCGGTACCAGTCGCCGTCACGCATCCGCTGGGCCATGGAGCGGGGGTCCCCGGCGAGCGGGTCGCCCGCGTCCGTGGTGGTCGCGGTGGCCTCCGGGTGGCTCATGCGGACGACCGTACATACGCCCGCCGGTCGCGTGCGGCGCCGGACGGCGTCGAGGTGCAGGGGAGGGGCCCCGAGGACCGCATGAAGTCGTCGAAGTGCGGTGGTGCGGTCCCGGGGACCGCGAGAAGTCGTCGAAGTGCGGTGCAGGGGCGCCGAGGACCACAAGAAGTCGTCGAAGTGCGGTGGAGGGGCCCCGGGTGGCGCGAGAAGTCGTCGAAGTGCGGGGGACGGGCGCCGGGTGGCGCGAGAAGTCGTCGAAGTGCGGTGGTGGGGCCCCGGGTGGCGCGAGAAGTCGTCGAAGTGCGGTGGTGGGGCCCCGGGTGGCGCGAGAAGTCGTCGACGTGCGCGAGATGGGCGCCGGGTGGCGCGAGAAGTCGTCGAAGTGCGGGGGGACGGGCGCCGGGTGGCGCGAGAAGTCGTCGACGTGCGGTGGAGAAGGCCGGTCAGGCGGCGGCGAGCAGCGGTGCGCGCAGGGGGTGGTCGGCCCCGGCGAGGACGACCTGGGCGGCGCGACCCGTGGCGGCGTGGACGACGATCGGCGCCAGGAGGTTCGCCGTGCTGCCGGCGAGCGAGGCGCCCGGCGTGACGACGACGAGGAGCAGCGCGTCCTCGGCGCGCTCGAGGCCGAGCCCGTCGACGTCGTCCTCCTCGACCACGGGCGCGTAGTCGGGGAACCACGTGCCCGGGGCGAGGACGACGAGCCGGACGCCGTCGGTCTCCAGGGACTGCAGCGAGTAGAGCGTCCCCGTGTCGTCGAGGCGCACGAGCGCGAAGCGCGTCAGCTCCTCGAGACCGGGGAGGGGGGCGACGAAGGTCACCTCGGGCAGCGCCGGCGGCGCCTCGGCGGCCGTCGTCACCGCAGGAAGTCCATGATCGTCGGGGTGACGACCTTCGCCGCGGCCCCGAGGGCGGCCTGGTAGGCCTTCTCGTGCGTCGCGAGCTCCATCAGCGCCTCCGCCAGGTCGACGTCCTCGACGCCCCGCTGAGCCGACGTGAGGGACAGCGTCCGGTCCGCCCCGGTGCTCTGCGAGGACTGCACGCGAGCGTAACGAGTGCCCACGTCGGCGAGCGACGTCGTCATCCGCCCGAGCGCGGCGTCCAGGCGGCCGAGCTGGGCGGAGGACTGCGCGGAGCCGGCCACCACGGCCGACGCGAGGTCGTCGAGGACGGCGAAGACCGAGTCCGCGCCCTCGCCGAACGCCGCGGTGCCGGTCGTGTCGACACGGACGTCGACGCCGGGGGCGAGCGTCCGGGACACCGGGTTGCCCGCTCCCGCCGACGGCTGCACGACGCCGTCGGCCCCCGCGGCGAAGGCGACCGACGCGCCCGTCGTCCCGCCGAAGACCGGCCGGCCCAGGTACGTCGTGTTCGCCGTCGCGAGCATGTCGTCCCGCAGCCCGCGGATCTGGGTCGCGATCGCCTCGCGCCCGGACGCCGAGTTGGCGTCGGACCCGGCCTGCACCGCGAGCTGGCGGGCGGTCTGCAGCAGGGCGGTGCCGCGCTGGAGCGCGGTGTCGCTCGTCCCGAGCCAGCTGATGGCGTCGCCGGCGGCGCGCGCGTAGCGGTCCTCGGCGGCCAGCGCGCGACGCAGCTCGAGCGCCTTGTCGGTGCCGACGACGTCGTCCGACGGTCGCTGGATCTTCTTGCCGCTGGACACCTCCGCGGTGGCACGGGCCAGGCGCTCGGCCGCGGCGGCGATGCTCGCCTGCGCGGTGCCGCTCGTGCCCCGCAGCGTGGCGCGGCCGCTGACGTACCCGCCGGTGAGGCTGGCGGAGACCCCGGAGACGCTCATCGTCCGACCACGCCGGTGCGGTTGATGAGGGTGTCGAGCATCTCGTCGACGGCGGTCATGACGCGGGCAGCCCCTTCGTAGGCGCGCTGGAACGTGAGCAGGTCGACCATCTCGCTGTCGATGTCGACGCCGGTCGAGGACGTGAGGACCCCCTGGGCGCTGTCGCGCGCCGTGGCCGTGGCGGTCGCCCGCACGTCCGCCGCCGAGACGGCGCCGGCCGTCGTCACGACGAAGGTCCGCCACGCGGCGTCGGGACCGGCGGTGCTCTCGGACAGCGACGCCATCCCGGCCGCGATCGAGACGTCGCGGTCGCCGTTGCCGGCCTTGATGTCGGCGGGGGCGATCGACGCCGTGATGGTGGTGGCGGTGACGGCCCCGCCGTCGGTGGCGGTGAAGACCGCGGGGTCGCCGTGGCGGCCGTTGACCTGCGTCGCGAGCGCAGCGGCGACGCGGTCGTAGCCGGCCATGGTGCCCGGGAGCGTGGTCGTGAGCGCCTCGGTGAGGCCGGCGGCGGTACCGCCGACCGCCAGGGCCGACCCGCCGAGCGTGACGGTCGTCGCCGCGGTGGAGGCGCCGTCCATCGCCGCCGGTCCGCTGATCGCGATGCCGGCCGCCGTGCCGCCGTCGACGAGCTTCTGCCCGCCCACGACGACGTCGACGGCGCCGCTGTCGCTGCGCGGGGAGCTCGTGGCGCCCACGAGGGTCGACAGGCGGCGAACCAGCTCGTCGCGCTGGTCGGCGAGCTCGTGCGCCGGGGCGCCGGTGCCCTCGGTGGTGACGATGAGGCGGTTGAGGTCGGCGACGGACGTCGCGAGGCTGTTGACCTCGGTCGTCAGCGTCCCGAGCTCGCCCCGCACGTCCGACCACGTCGACGTCGTCCGCGCGGCTCCCTGGCGCAGGGACGCGGCGACCTCCTCGCTGCGCCCGGCGACGGTGACGCGCGCGGCGTCGCCCGTGGGGCCCAGCGGGTCGGCCTCGGAGAGGCCGGACCACGCCCCCCACATGGCGCCGAGGCGGGCCGTCAGGCCGGAGTCGCCCGGCTCGGCGAAGCCGCCCTCGACCGTGGACAGCACCCCCGCGCGGGCGCTCGCCAGCGCGGCGTCGCCCGTGGCGACCTCGAGGCGGCCCGCGGCGAGGCGGTCCGTGAGCCGCGCGACCTGCGTCACGGTGACGCCGGAGCCGGTGGTCCAGCCGCGGACGCCGTCGGACAGGGAGGCGCGGGGGCCGGCGATGGCGGCGGTGTCGACGCGCTGGCGGGTGTAGCCGGGGGTCGCCGCGTTGGCGACGTTCTGCCCGGCGACGTCCATCGCCCGTCGCTGCGTCTGCAGCGAGCTCAGGGCGATGGACAGGCCCTGGAACGTGCTCATGGGGTCCTCGCAGACGCTTGGTGGGGCGGGTGGGTCGTCGTCCTCATCGGCAGCGGCGGCGCTGACCTGAGCGGGTGACCGCGTGCCGTCGACGGGCCGGCGCCGGCGTGTCGCGCCGTGCCGCCGGAGGTGCTGACGCTCAGAGGCTCTCGTCGACGAGGCGCGCGGCGCGGGCGACGGGGTCGGCGGCGCCGGAGCGGGTGCCGCCCCGGGGGCCGTAGGTCTGCACGGGGACGACGGGCTCGCCGGGGCGCACCTCGCCGAGGGAGGCGAGGGCGTCGTCGAGCGCACGTCGCCCGGACGACAGGACGTCGCGGTTCGCCTGGGCGGTCGCGCTGATCTCGCTCGTCAGCACGAGGAAGGCGTCGCGGTGCGCGCCGAGGACCTCGTCCCACGGTGCGGGAGCGGCCTCGGCGAGCTGCCGCAGACCGGCACCGGCGGGGGCGCCGACCTCGGTCGCGACCGCGTCGACGTGGACGGCGCGCTCCAGCTCGGCGCCGCGCACCTGGTCCAGGACGACCTCGACCTCCCGGGTGGCGTGCGCCAGCCAGCGGGTGCGCCCGCTGGACAGGACGAGCTGCTCCTCCTCCAGCTTGAACAGCAGCAGCTCGAGCACCTCCCGCTCGCGCCACAGCACGTTCGACAGCTCCGCCAGGCCCATGCCGGTCCTTCCCTCGTCGTGCACCGCGGCCGGTGCCGGCCACGGTGGTCCGGGACCCTCATCGGTCCCCGTGTCCGCCCGCTGAGACGTCCGCGGGAGCCGTGGGCCGGTCGGGGGAGCGGCGCGGACCTGAGGGACGCGGGGCCGTGCGGGTGGCGTCCGCGCGCCGCGTCATCCGCTCGGGCTCAAGGTGCCCCGTCCGGGGGACGAGAGATGCGGCGTGATGATCCCGACCCAGCGCACCGCCGCCGCCCCCCGGGGGGCCGTGGCTCCGGTGCCGAAGCCCCAGCGCTCGTCCCGTCGTGACGCCGCCGCCGTCGAGGCCCTCGTCACCGCCCACCTGCCGCTCGTCGGGCACGTCGTCCGGGAGGTGGCGATGCGCCTGCCGGCGCACGTCGACACCGGCGACCTCGTCGGGGCCGGCTCGACCGGTCTCCTGCAGGCCGCGCGCGGCTACGACGAGGCGACCGGCGTGCCCTTCCCGCGCTACGCGAGCACCCGCATCCGTGGGGCCGTGCTCGACGAGCTGCGCGGCATGGACCTCATGAGCCGCGGCGTGCGCTCGCGCGGCCGGGAGCTGCACGTCGTCGAGGACGGCCTCACCGCCACGCTCGGGCGGCGCCCCACGCGCACCGAGCTCGCCGGGGCGATGGGGGTCGACATCGCCGAGGTCGACCGGCGCCGCGCCGAGTCCGGGGTCACGGTCTCCAGCCTGGACGCGCCGCTCACCGGCGCCGGCGGCGGCGAGGACGCCCTCGTCCGCACCTGGGCGGAGGGGCTGTCCGACGACCGCCCCGGCCCCGAGGAGCTGGCGCTGCGCGCCGAGCGGATGCGCGTGCTCGGGGCGAGCGTCGCGGCGCTCCCGGAGCGGCTGCGCGTCGTCGTCACCGCGACGTTCCTGGAGCAGCGCCCGCTGGTCGAGGTCGCCGCGGACCTCGGTGTGACGGAGTCGCGCGTCAGCCAGATGCGGACCGAGGCGCTCGGCTTGCTGCGCCAGGCGATGGACAGCGTGCTCGAGGCGCGGCCCGCGCCGGCCGCGCCCACCGGCGGTGTCGCCGCCCGGCGGCGGGAGGCCTTCTACGCCGACGTCGCCCTGCACGCCGCCGCCTCGGGCGTGGGCAGCCGGGCGAGCGGCGTCGCGGCGCGCGAGCAGCTGGCGGCACGGGCCGCGGCGACGTCGAGGCCGGTCGCGCCCGTCGTCGTCCCGGGGGCCGCACGGGCCGTCCCTGGTCAGCGCACGGGCGCCGACGCGCTGCTGCGCCAGCCGCTGCCCGCCTGACCTGCGGCGACAGGCCGTCCCTCACCCGGACGGCGCAGCGCCCACGAGACCTGCTCAAGCCCCCGCCCGGGGGGCCGATGAGTTGGGGGAGCCCCCACGGACGGGAGCTCGACCACCACCAGCACCACCTCACGGAAGAGAGACAGCATCATGGGTTTCCAGATCAACAACAACGTCGCCGCGTTCAACGCCTACCGGAACCTCTCGGTCACGCAGAACTCGGTGAGCAGCTCCCTCGAGAAGCTGTCCAGCGGCCTCCGCATCAACCGCGCGGCGGACGACGCGGCCGGCCTGGCGATCTCCGAGGGCCTGCGCAGCCAGGTCGGCGGCCTCAAGGTCGCCGTCCGCAACGCCCAGGACGGCATCTCCGTCGTCCAGACCGCGGAGGGCGCGCTCAACGAGACCACGGCCATCCTGCAGCGCATGCGCGACCTGTCGGTGCAGGCGGCCAACGACTCCAACTCCGCGGACGCCCGCACGGCGATCGGGACCGAGGTCACGCAGCTCACCTCGGAGCTCACCCGCATCTCGGCGTCGACCAACTTCAACGGCACCAACCTGCTCGACGGCTCGGCCGGTGCCGGCGCCGACGGCAAGCTCTCCTTCCAGGTGGGTGCAGGGTCGACGGCCGCCACGGACGCCATCGAGGTGGACCTCGGGGCGGCGAACGTCGCCGACGTGGCGACGGCTCTCGCCGGGCTGGCCTTCACCGACGCCGACGCCGCCCGTACGTCGATCGACACGATCGACACGCAGATCGGGGTCATCACCACGGCTCGCGCCAACCTCGGTGCGGTCCAGAACCGCTTCGAGCGGACCATCAACAACCTCAACGTCTCGGTCGAGAACCTCACCGCGTCGGAGAGCCGCATCCGCGACACCGACATGGCGGCGGAGATGGTCAGCTTCACGAAGTCGCAGATCCTGTCCCAGGCCGGCACCGCGATGCTGGCGCAGGCCAACCAGATGGGCCAGGGCGTCCTGCAGCTCCTCCGCTGACGCGAGCGGGCCCGGCTCGTCGTGAGCCGGGCCCGACCGCGGCAGCACCGCCGGTGGGGGG
>NZ_JBBIAA010000001.1:426321-514782 GCF_037482545.1 Pseudokineococcus basanitobsidens
CCCCCCCCCCCCCCCCCCCCCCCCCCCCCCCCCCCCCCCACCGCCGGTGGCGGGTCGTCCCCCGGGACGGCCCGCCACCACTGCGTCCAGGGTCGAGCGGCTCCTCAACGAGCGGGGCTCACCCGGTCGGCGGCGCCGACCGCGCGGGCGTTCAGTTCTGCGCCCGTGGCACCGATGGACCCAGCAGACCCGCCCGTGGAGGCGGACCGCGCACGCCGGCGGACAGTGCCGGCGCAGCTCACGCAGCAACACCAGGAGGACGTCATGGCCGGAGGGCTCTCGATCTCGGGCCTCTCGAGCGGTCTCGACACCAAGACCATCATCAGCCAGCTGATGTCGGTCGAGGCGTTGTCGCAGACGCGCCTCAAGAGCCAGGTGACGGCATTCGAGAAGCAGATCTCGGCGCTGCAGTCCATCAACACGCGGTTCAGCTCCATCACCGCGGCCGCCGCCAAGGTGCTGCCCACGACGAGTCTCGGCGTCTCGACGCCGGGGACGGCCTGGACGGCGACGACGGCGACGAGCAGCTCACCTTCGGTGACCGCCACGGCCGTCGCCTCTGCTGACGCCCGTCCCGGCGCGGTGCGCTTCGAGGTGCTGCAGGTCGCCGCGGCGCACTCGGTCGTCAGCGGCAGCGACGTCGCCGCCGACGCGACGGTGGTCAGCGGTCCGCCCTACGAGGTCTCGATCGAGTTCCCGAACGCCGGGACCGACGCCGTCCGGCTCATGGTCGGCGGCAACGGCACCATCCGGGACGTCGCCGCCGCCATCAACGGTGACGCGGACCTGGGCATGCGGGCCACGGTGCTCCAGGTCTCCCCGGGGCAGTACCGGCTCCAGGTCTCCAGCAGCACGACCGGCTCCGCAGGCCAGTTCGAGCTGACGGGCCTCGAGGACGCGCTGGGGGAGGAGGTCCTCCTCGTCGCCGGGGACGACGCCGAGATCGACCTGGGTGGCGGCTTCCGGCTGCGTTCGGCCACCGGCAGCTTCGACGACCTGCTCCCCGGCGTCTCGATCCGCCCGACGACGGCGAGCCCCGAGGCGGTCACCGTCACCGTCACCAAGGACGCGACCGCGGCGACGACCGCGGCCAAGAACCTCGTCGAGTCGGTGAACACCGCGCTGGCCGAGATGCGCAGCCAGAGCGCGGCGACACCCGCCACGACGAGCGGCGGCACGAGCACCAAGGGGCCCCTCGCCGGGGACGCCGTCGTCCGCGGGACCATCCAGAGCCTGCTCTCCGCCGTGACGGGCGGTGGGGTCTCGACCGCACCCGCCGGCGTCCAGCTGACCCGTGAGGGCACCCTCGCCTTCGACGAGGCCGCCTTCGCGAAGCTCTCGGCCGAGGACCCGGCCAGGGCGCAGGCGCTCGTCACCGGTCTCGCCGAGCGGTTGTCCGCCGTCGCCAAGGCGACGAGCGACCCCGTCAGCGGTGCGGTCACCACCGCGATCACGGGTCGCCGGAGCACCGTCAAGGACCTCGGCGAGCAGGTCGACCGCTGGGACACCCGCCTCGAGCTGCGGCGCGCCACCCTCGAGCGGCAGTTCGCCGCGCTCGAACCGGCGCTCGCGAACCTCCAGGCGCAGTCGACCTACCTCGCGGGCCAGATCGCCGGGCTCCCGAGCTGGAGCAGCTGACCCTCGGGTCCACCGACCGCACCACCGAGTCCCGTACCGGGGCCGCCACCGACGAGAGGGACCCCCGTGCAGAACGCCGCCGCCGCGCGCGCCCGCTTCCTGGCCGACGCCGTCGCCACGGCCTCGCCGGCCAAGCTGCTGACGATGCTCTACGACCGGCTG
The DNA here is from genome assembly GCF_037482545.1 of Pseudokineococcus basanitobsidens. Taxonomy (NCBI): domain Bacteria; kingdom Bacillati; phylum Actinomycetota; class Actinomycetes; order Kineosporiales; family Kineosporiaceae; genus Pseudokineococcus; species Pseudokineococcus basanitobsidens. Next base: position 428,122 of record NZ_JBBIAA010000001.1, read on the forward strand.
GTCCTCGACCTGTCCCGCGCCGAGCGCGCGCAGGAGGCCGGCGACCGGGCCGTCGCGAACAGCCAGCTGCAGCACGCCCAGGACGTCGTCACCGAGCTGCACAGCTCGCTCGACACGTCGGGCACCTGGGCCGGCGCGGCGGGGCTCGCCGGGCTGTACACGTTCCTCGCCTCCGAGCTCGTCGAGGCCAACGTCACCGGCGACCCGGCGCGCACGGCGTCGTGCCGTGCGATCGTCGAGCCGCTGCGGGATGCCTGGCACGCCGCGGCCCAGCAGACGGCGACCCCGTCGTCCGCCGTCCCGGCGCAGCGCGCCGCCTCGTCCGCGCCCGTCGGCGGCCTGCTGTCCGTCAGCGCGTGAGCGCGCGGTGACGACGAGCGCGGGGGAGCGGTCCGCGACCCCCACCGCCCCGCTCGGTGGAGCCGGCGTCCCCGCTCCCCGCCGCGGCGACCAGACCCCGGCCCGTCGCCCTGCTCCCGCGGCGGGTCGGCTGCGGGAGGACAGCCGGCGCGCACGCTCGGCCGGTCCTGCGGCCGCGGCGGAGCGGTCGGTGCCCGATCCCGGCGGGCCCTCCTTCACCGAGAGCTGGGAGGCCGCGCTCGCCGACCTCGAGGTCGAGGTCGACGCCGCCGAGGAGCTGCTCGCGCGCCTGCACCGGCACGCCGAGCTGCCGGCCGCCGCCCTCCGCCGGCCCTGGACCCCGCCGTCCGGCCTCGGGCCGCTGCCGCTGCCGCTGGCGGACCGCGCCCGTGCTCTCGCCGACCGCCAGGCCCGCGCCGCCGACGCCCTCGGCCGCGCCCTCGTGCTCAACCGCCGCCAGGCCCGCGCCGTCGACTCCCTCGTCGACGCCCGCAGGGCTCGAACGGGCGGCGACGGCGCCGTCTACCTCGACGTCGCCCTGTAGGAGCGCGCGCACCGACGCTCCGGTGGAGCCGGCCTCCGGACTTCGCGGGGGCCGCGGGCCACGTCCCCGCCCCGACGTGTGGCCATGACGGGGTCAGCACGACTGCTCGGGCCCGACGTGGCCGCAGATCGGGCTCTCGTGGACGTGCTCACCCCCGACGTGGCCGCAGATCGGGGTCGCGCGCGACCCCGCCGGCCTCCGACCGCGGCGCCGCGGATCGGCGCGGCGCACCGCGACACGCCGGGGCCTCACCCCGACGGCGCAGCGCGGGGTCACCCTCTCGGACGCCGCTCAAGGGATCCACCCGTGCGGCCGAAGCCTCCTGTGAGCACGGACAGCTCGCCCCACGGCCACGGACCGGCCACGTACCCGCCCCCGCACTGCGGGGGCCACGAAGCCGAGGCAGGACACGCCGGTGTTCTCAGACGTCACCAGCACGGCGCTCCGCGTCGCCCTGAGCGGGCTCTCCGCCCGCCAGCGGGCCGGCGCGGACAACGTCGCCAACATCGACACCCCGGGTTTCCTCGCCGGCCGCGTCGAGTTCGAGGACTCGCTGCGCGACGCCGTCCGCTCGGGGGACACCCGCCGCATCGGCGCCACCGGCCCGACGACGGCCCGCTCCCTGGAGCCGACGCGCGAGGACGGCAACAACGTCAACCTCGACACCGAGTCGATCTCGGCCACGGACACCGTGCTGCGCTACCAGCTGGTCACGCAGGCCGTCACCGACCGGATGTCCCTGCTGCGCACCGCGATGAGGACCTCGTGACCATCTTCCAGGCCATCGGCGTCGCGGGCACCGGGGCGACCGTGCACCGCAAGTGGCTCGACGCCATCAGCGACAACATCGCGAACATCAACACGGCGAAGCCGACGAGCGAGGCCGCCTACCAGGAGAAGCGCGTCCAGGTGGAAGCCGTCGACTACGGCGCCGGAACGAGCGGGGTCCGCGTCGCCGGCGTCACCGCCGCGTCGTCGCCCGAGGGCCGCATGGTCTACGAGCCGGACAACGCCCTCGCCGACGCCGAGGGCTACGTGCGCTACCCCGACGTCGACCTCGGCAGCCAGATGTCGCAGATGATCATGGCTCAGCGCGGCTACCAGGCGAACCTCGCCGTCGTCGACCGTGCCCGCGAGACCTACCTCGCGGCCCTGCGGATCGGCTCCGGCGGATGAGCGTCATGGGGATCGAGGCCCTCGGCGGCGCCACCCGCGGCGTCGCGCCCAGCCTGCCGTCGCTGCCCACCGGATCGGTCGCCCCGGCCGGGCTGGTCGAGCAGCCGGCCTCGAGCGGCGACGTCACCAACGCCTTCGGCGCGGCCCTGGCCCGCGGCCTGCAGAGCGTCGAGGGGCTGGAGGCCACGGCCGACAGCAAGGCCGTGCAGGCGGCGACCGGTGACCTCACCGACGTCCACGACTACGTCATCGCGGCGAACCAGGCGAAGCTCGCCACCGAGCTCACGGTCGCCGTCCGCAATAAGGCCGTCGAGGCCTTCTCCGAGATCATGAGGTTGCAGGCCTGATGGGTGCCGCAGCAGGAGTCCTCGGTCCGCTGAAGAAGGTCGGGACGACCTTCGGGTCCTTCACCGCCGCGCAGAAGCTCATCGCCGTCCTCGGCATCGCCGGGCTCGTCCTCGGCGGCGCGGTGTTCTGGCGCTGGGCCAGCGAGCCGACGATGACGCCGCTCTTCTCGAACCTCGCGATGAGCGACGCGAGCGCCATCACCGAGCAGCTCGACGCCGCGGGCACGCCCTACGAGCTCGTCGACGGCGGCGCGACCATCCTGGTCCCCCAGGACCAGGTCTACGGCCTGCGCCTGGACGCCTCCGCCGCCGGGCTGCCCGGCGACGCCGGCACCGGGTACGCGCTGCTCGACGAGCAGGGCGTCACCGCCTCGCAGTTCCAGCAGCGGACCACCTGGCAGCGGGCCCTGGAGGGCGAGCTCGCCACCACCATCGGCTCCATCGCCAGCGTCGAGAGCGCCCGCGTGCAGCTGGCCATCCCCGAGGACGACGTCTTCGCCGACACGGCCGGCACCCCGACGGCCTCGGTGCTGGTGACGACCCGTCCGGGGCAGGAGGTCTCGGACGCGCAGGTGCAGTCGATCCTCAACCTCGTCTCCTCCAGCGTGGAGGGGATGAGCCCCGAGGACGTCACCGTCGTCGACGGCGCGGGCACGCTGCTGTCCGCGGCCGGCGCCGGCGCGGGCGCCGCCGGCGGGATACGCGACCAGCAGACGGCCGACTACGAGAGCCGCGTCACCGGCGACCTCCAGCAGGTGCTCGACCGCGTGGTCGGCCCGGGCAAGGCGGTCGCCACCGTGACCGCCGACCTGGACTTCGACGACGTCACGAGCACCGCCGAGGAGTTCACCCAGCCCGAGGGCGGCCCCCTGGCGCTCACCGAGAGCGGGCAGAAGGAGGAGTACACCGGCGCCGGCGGAGCCGCGGTCGGCGGGCAGCTCGGCGGCACGGGGATCCTGGGCCCGGACAACATCGCGGTGCCGAACGCGACGACGCAGGGCACCGACGGGACGACCGGCGGGTACACGAGCAGCAGCACCGACCGCACGAACGGCGTCAACAAGACGACGACGACGACGCAGGGCGCTCCCGGCGGCGTCGCGCGCCAGTCCGTGTCGGTCGTCGTCGACACCGAGGCCTCCCGCGCCGTCGACATGGCGCAGCTGGAGCAGGCGGTCGCCACGGCCGCCGGCATCGACCCGGCCCGCGGCGACGTCGTCAGCGTCGCCCAGATGCCGTTCGACACGAGCGGGGCCGACGCCGCCGCCGAGGCGGCCGCCGCCGCGGACGCGGCCGAGGCCGCGCAGGCGCGCACCACGCTCCTGCAGACCGCCGCGGTCCTCGTCGTGGTGCTCCTGCTCCTGCTCGTCGCCGCCGTCGCGGCGTGGCGCCGCAGGCGCCGGGCCGCCGCCCTCGCGGCCGAGCAGGCGGAGGCGCTCGACCTCGGTGCCCTGGAGGCGGTCCCCGCCCCGGCCCCGGCCACGGACGCGCTCGCCGCCGTCCCGGCCCCCCGGCAGGCCCTCGAGCCGGCGCCCAAGGACGCCGCGGCGGTCGCCCGCGACCAGGTCATGGAGCTCGCCGAGCGCTCGCCGGACGACGTGGCCGAGCTCCTCCGCGGCTGGCTCACGGCGGACAAGCGATGAGCGCCCTCGCCGTCCGCGAGCCCGGCGCGCTCACGGGCAGCCAGAAGGCCGCCGTCGTCCTCGTCCAGCTCGGCCGCGAGCAGGCCGCCCGCGTGCTCGAGCGGATGGGGGCCGTGGAGGTCGAGGAGCTGGCCGCGGAGATCGCCCAGCTCGGCTCCCTCGACCCGGGGACGGCCGACGACGTCATCGCCGAGTTCCGCGACCTCGCGCGCACCGGCGGCCCGCACGTCACCCGCGGCGGCGTCGCCGTCGCCCGCGGCATCCTCGAGGCGACGCTCGGCAGCTCGCGCGCCGACGACGTCCTCGAGCGCGTGGCGATCGCCACGCCGGGCAAGGTGTTCGAGTTCCTGCTCGACATGGACCCGCGCCAGATCCTCAGCTTCCTGGCCGGCGAGCACCCGCAGACGACGGCGCTGGTGCTCGCGCACCTCGCGCCGCCCCAGGCCTCCACCGTGCTGGCGGGTCTGCCGGCGCCCGTCCAGACGGACGTCGCCCACCGCATCGCCGTCATGGACCGCCCCGACCCCGACCTCGTCAACCTGGTCGCGGAGGACCTCTCGCGCCGCAGCTCGACGATCATCCCGGCGGCCGCGTCCAGCGCGCCGGTCGGTGGTCTCCAGCCGCTCGTCGACCTCCTCGCCCGCGCCGACCCGGCCACCGAGAAGACCGTGCTCGAGGGCCTCGACGCGCGGGACGCCGAGCTCGCCGAGGCGGTGCGGCAGAAGATGTTCGTCTTCGACGACATCACGGGCCTGGAGGACAAGGCGGTCCAGCTGCTCGCCCGCCAGGTCGAGACGTCGGTCCTCGCGCTCGCGCTCAAGGGCACGGCCGACGCCACGCGGGACAAGGTCCTGTCCAACGTCTCCGAGCGGGCGCGGGAGAACCTCGTCGAGGAGATCGACCTGCTCGGCGCCGTCCGCCTGTCCGACGTCGAGGAGGCCCGCGGCTCCGTCGTCGCGGTCATCCGCGGCCTCGAGGCGTCCGGCGAGATCGTGCTGCGACGAGAGGGCGCCGATGAGTACGTCTCCTGAGGCCCTGCTCGCGGGAGGGGTGACGACGGCGCCGCCGCAGGCCCGACCGGCCCCCTGGCGCGTCCCCGGACCCGTGGCCGCCGGCGCCGCCCACGGCGCCGGGCGGGCCGCCGGCTACGCCGCGGGGTACGCGGCCGGCTGGGCCACGGGAGCCACTGCGGCCGCCGAGCGCGCGCAGGCGGCGCTGGAGGCCGAGCTGTCCCGGCTGCGGGCCGAGCGCGACCGCGACCACGCCCAGGTGCGCAGCGCGCTCGCGGCCCTGCTCGGGGCCGCGGCCGACCTCGAGGCCCGCGAGGCGCCCGTGGTCGCCGACTGCACCGACGCCCTGGCGCGGACCGGGCTGGACCTGGCCGCCGCCGTCGTCGGCGCCGAGGTGCGCGGCGGTGCCGGAGCGCGCGCGGCGCTGCTGCGCGCGCTCGCGCCCTGCCCGCCCACGGGAGCCCTCACCGTGCGCCTGCACCCCGTCGACCTCGTCGAGGTCCGCAGCGCGGGGGAGGTGCCCGAGCGCGTCACGCTCGTCGCCGACCCCGCGCTCGGCCGGGGCGACGCCGTCGCCGAGCACCCCGGCGGCAGCGTCGACGCGCGGCTGCGCACGGCGCTCGACCGCGCCCGCGCCGCCCTGCTCGGGGACGCCGCGTGAGCGCCCCGGCCGGCCCGTCCGTCGCCACCGCCGTCCTCGACGACGCCGTCCGCGCCGACGAGCAGGACCGGGCCGGGGGCGAGCGACCCGCGACCCCGCTCGGGCACCGCTGGACCGCGCCGGTGCAGCGCCGTCCGCACCAGCACGGGCCGGCCGAGGACGGCGGACCCCTCCGGGGCGCCGCGCCGGCCCTCACTAGCCCCGTGCCGCTGCCGCGGACGGCGACCCCCGTCCTCGTCCCGGGGCTGCCCGCGGGTGCCGGCGCGCTGCGCGACCTCCTCGCGGACGCCGTCCGCGCCGCCGCCCCGCGCGAGCTCGGCAGCGTCCGCTCCGTGAGCGGGCTCGCCGTCGACGTCGTCGGCCTCGTCGCCGGGGTCGGCGAGGTGCTGGAGATCGGGCCCGAGGGCGCGGGCGTGCGCGCCGAGGTGGTCGGCGTCCGCGCGGGTGTCCTGGCCTGCATGCCGCTGGGCACGGCGGACGGCCTGGCCGCCGGCGACCCCGTCCGCCGGGTGGCCCGTCGTCTCACCGCCCGCGTGGGCGAGGGGCTCCTCGGGCGTGTGCTCGACGGGCTCGGACGTCCGCTCGACGGCCGCCCGCTGCCCGCGGGCCTCGTCGAGGTCCCCCTGGACGCCCCGCCGCCGCCGGCGCTGGACCGCCGGCGCGTCAGCGAGCCGCTGCCGCTCGGCGTCCGGGCGCTCGACACGCTCGTCCCCGCCGGCCGCGGGCAGCGGTTCGGTCTCTTCGCCGGCTCCGGCGTCGGCAAGTCGAGCCTGCTGTCCATGGTGGCGAGGGGCACGCACGCCGACGTCGTCGTCCTCGCGCTCGTGGGCGAGCGCGGCCGGGAGGTGCGCGAGTTCCTCGAGGACGACCTCGGCCCCGAGGGGCTGGCGCGCAGCGTCGTCGTCGTCGCGACGAGCGACGAGCCGCCGCTCGTGCGCCTGCGGGCCGCGGCCACCGCGACCGCCGTCGCCGAGCACTTCCGCGACCAGGGCCTGTCGGTCGTGCTGATGATGGACTCGCTGACGCGCGTGGCCACCGCCCAGCGCGAGATCGGCCTGTCCGTCGGGGAGCCGCCGGCCACGCGGGGCTTCCCCCCGTCGGTCTTCGCGATGCTGCCGCGGCTGCTGGAGCGCGCGGGACCCGGTGTCGTGGGCTCGATCACGGGCATCTACACGGTGCTCGTCGACGGCGACGACCACGACGAGCCGGTCGCCGACGCCGCCCGCTCCATCCTGGACGGGCACGTCGTCCTCGACCGCAGGCTCGCCACGGCCGGCCACTTCCCCAGCATCGACGTCCTCGGCTCCGTCTCCCGCGTGGCGACCCGGGTCACCACGCCGCAGCAGCGTGCCGACGCCACCACGGTGCGCAGGGCGCTCGCCGCCCGCCGGGACGCGCAGGACCTCGTCGACGTCGGCGCCTACGTGCCGGGCGCCGACCCGCTCGTCGACGCCGCGCTGGCCGCGGCGCCGTCCACGCGCGCCTTCCTCACCCAGGCCGTCGACGACGTCGCGGACGTCGCGACGTCGTGGGCCGCGCTGTCCGGCCTCGCGCGGATGCTCGACCCCGACACCACCGCCGCTCCTGCCGGGCCGGGCGCCGCGTGAGCGGCTTCCGCCTGGCCGGGCTGCTGCGCGTGCGCCGCACGCAGGAGAAGCTCGCCGCCGGGGAGAGCGCCCGCGCCGCCGCGTCCTCGCGCACCGCGGGGCGCCTGCGCGACGACGCCCGCGCCGTCCTGGGCGCCCACGAGCTCGGCGGGGGAGGGGCCGCCGGCTGGGCGGCCGCCGTCGCGGCCCGGTCCGCGTTGCGGGCAGGGCTGCAGGAGGCCCAGGGCGAGGCCGCGCTGGCCGCCGAGCGCGTCGGCGAGGCCGAGCGTGCGTGGGCCGCGGCCCGCGCCCGCACGAAGGCGCTGGAGCAGCTGGAGGCACGCCGTGCCGCGGAGGACGCGCGCGCCGCGCTCAAGGCGGAGCAGCGACGGATCGATGACACCAGGAGGGGGCCGCTCGGCCCCACCGCCCAGGACGACGAGGAGCACCGCCCGTGAGCGGCATCGCCGCGGTCCAGTCCCGCCTGGCGGACATCCAGTCCCGCCTGGCGCAGCTCGCCCCGCCGAGCGCCCTGCCCTCGGCGGCAGCCGCAGCCGGGACCTCGACCCGTACCGCCGCAGGGCCCACGGGGTCGACCGCCGCCCCGAGCTCGTCGTCGGCGCTGTCGAGCACCACGACGGCCCGCGCGTCGTCGCAGGGGTTCTCCGAGCTCCTCGCCGGCCTCGTGGAGGGTGGCGCGGCCCCGGCGGCCGCCCGTACCGGTCGGACGACGGGCGCGGCCGAGGGAGCCCGCGCCGCGGACGGCCCCACGGGTGAGCAGCTGGTCGCCGCCGCGAAGGACTACCTCGGGGTGCCCTACCGCTGGGGCGGCACCGACCCGGCGACCGGGCTGGACTGCTCCGGGCTCGTCCAGCGGGCCTTCAAGGACCTCGGTGTCGACGTCCCCCGCGTCGCGAAGGACCAGGGGAGGCTGGGCGAGAAGGTCCCGGACCTTGCGGCGGCCCGACCCGGCGACCTCGTCGTCATGGACGGCGGCAGCCACATCGGCATCTACGTCGGCGGCGGGAAGATGCTCCACGCGCCGCACCGCGGGGACGTGGTCAAGATCTCGACCGTCTGGGAGACGCCCACGTCGATCCGGCGTGTGCTGGGCACCGAGGCGGCGCAGGGCCCCGGGACGGCACGCGCGAGCACCCTGGACGCGAGCGCGGCCCGGCCGAGCTCGTTGACCGGGGCGATCCGCAGCGACGTCAGCGCCGCGGTCCGGCGCCACGAGCCGCTCTTCGCCGCCGCCACGCAGAAGTACGACCTCCCGGCCGGGCTGCTCGCCGCCGTCGCGCAGCAGGAGTCGGGCGGGGACGCGTCGGCGGTCTCGCCCGCCGGCGCCCGGGGCCTCATGCAGATCATGCCGGCGACGGCCCGCGGGCTCGGCGTCGACCCGCTGGACCCGGCGCAGGCCGTGGACGGGGCGGCCCGCCTGCTCGCCCAGCACCTGCGCCGCTACGACGGCTCGGTGCCGCTGGCGCTCGCCGCCTACAACGCCGGTCCGGGTGCGGTGGACCGGTACGACGGGGTCCCGCCGTACCGCGAGACGCAGCAGTACGTGCGGAAGATCACCGGCGCCCTCGGGATCGCCGCGTGAGCGCCCCCGCCCTCGGGGGGCGCCCCGCGCCGACCTCCTCGAGGACCCTGCCGGGGCCCTCGTGCACCCTGCCGGGCCCGTCGGGCGAGCTGCCGCGGCGGGGCGGGCGCAGCGGCGGTGCGACGCCGGGCGGCTCCTTCGACGACGTCCTCGCCGGTCAGGTGGCGCCTGCTCCGTCCGGACGCGCGGACCGGCCATCGGCGCCGTCCCGGCCCCCGGGCGGGCAGGAGCGCGTCGACGCCGGGTCGGCGGCGGTCCGCCGGGGCCGCGACGTCCTCGCCCGCGCGGGCGCCGCCGACCGCCCGTGGTCGCTCGAGCCCGTGCGCCGCGACGCCGTGGACGGCACCGGCGAGGACGCCGTGCCGTCGACGACCTCCGCCGTGCCGGTGGCCGCCGCCGGTCCCACCGCCGCGGAGGGCAGCGCGACGGCGAGCCCGGCGACCGGGGACGCGCAGCCTCGTCCGACGCCCTGCCCCGCAGCGCTGCGCGTCCCCGGCCGCCGGCCGGACCCGTCCGCGCCGCTCCCCGCGGACGGCGCGGCGTCGCTGCCGGGCGCGACCGGTGCCTCCGTGCCCGCAGCAGCCGGGGTGCAGAGCAGCGACTCGCAGACGGCCCCGGCACAGACGATCGAGGCACAGACGATCGAGGCGCAGACGGCCGAGGCGCGTGCGACCGGGGCGCAGGCCACCGGCGCCGTCGCCGACGACGTGGTCGCCCTCGCGCCCTCGTCCCCGGCGGACGGGGCAGCCGGGCTGCCGCCCACGACGCCTGCGGCCGCCCCGACCCCGACGACCCCGACGACCCCGACGACCGACCGTGCTCCCGCATCGGTGCCGGGGGCTCCCGGGGCCGTGACGTCGGAGCCCGGGCGTGGCGGGGCGGGGAGGAGCCCGCAGGCCCCCGAGCCCGTCGCGGCCGGCGTGGTCGTCGACGCGGGGGAGCAGGGACCGGCACCGGTCCCGTCCTCCCCGCCCGTCCCCGTCACCGCGGTGCCCGCCCTCGCGGCCCCGGGGACTGCGAGCTCTCGGTCGGTCCCGACCGCGACGTCCCCGTCCGCGACGGCCGCGTCCGCGACGGCCGCGTCCGCGACGGCCGCGTCCGCGACGGCCGCGTCCGCGACGGCCGCGTCCGCGACGGCCGCGTCCGCGACGGCCGCGTCCGCGACGGCCGCGTCCGCGACGGCCGCGTCCGCGACGGCCGCGTCCGCGACGGCCGCGTCCGCGACGGCCGCGTCCGCGACGGCCGCGTCCGCGACGGCCGCGTCCGCGACGGCCGCGTCCGCGACGGCCGCGTCCGCGACGGCCGCGTCCGCGACGGCCGCGTCCGCGACGGCCGCGTCCGCGACGGCCGCGTCCGCGACGGCCGCGTCCGCGACGGCCGCGTCCGCGACGGCCGCGTCCGCGACGGCCGCGTCCGCGACGGCCGCGTCCGCGACGGCCGCGTCCGCGACGGCCGCGTCCGCGACGGCCGCGTCCGCGACGGCCGCGTCCGCGACGGCCGCGTCCGCGACGGCCGCGTCCGCGACGGCCGCGTCCGCGACGGCCGCGTCCGCGACGGCCGCGTCCGCGACGGCCGCGTCCGCGACGGCCGCGTCCGCGACGGCCGCGTCCGCGACGGCCGCGTCCGCGACGGCCGCGTCCGCGACGGCCGCGTCCGCGACGGCCGCGTCCGCGACGGCCGCGTCCGCGACGGCCGCGTCCGCGACGGCCGCGTCCGCGACGGCCGCGTCCGCGACGGCCGCGTCCGCGACGGCCGCGTCCGCGACGGCCGCGTCCGCGACGGCCGCGTCCGCGACGGCCGCGTCCGCGACGGCCGCGTCCGCGACGGCCGCGTCCGCGACGGCCGCGTCCGCGACGGCCGCGACCGCCACCGCGTCGACGACGACGGCACCGACCCCCGCCGCGGGTGTACCACCGGTGGCCGGGACCGTGCCGAGCGCGACGTCGTCGGGCACGGTCCCTGCGGGCACGCCGGTCCCGCCCCCCGCGGCAGCGACCGCGGCGGCTGCGACGCCGCAGTCCGCGGCCGACGGCGCCACACCGACCTCACCGGGGACGGAGGCGACGTCGGGTCCCACGCCCACGGGTGCCCCTGACGCCGCCGCGACCGCTGCGGGCACCGCCGGGCCGAGCCCCGCCGCGCCGCCCACGGGCACGTCGGCCGGTGCGCCCACGGCCGGTGCTCCCACGGCCGGTGCTCCCACGGCCGGTGTACAGGCCGCGCCGACCGTGCCCGCCCCGGCCTCGCCGGCGGCGAGCGCCCCCACGGCGCCTGCGGTGGCCGCCGTCGGCTCGCCGACGCCGTCCGCGCCCGCCGCCTGGGTCGCCGCGGCCGCGGCGCAGACTCCGCTGCACGCCGCCCTGCCCGACCAGCTGGTCCCCCGTGCGGCGGCCCTGCGGCGCCTCGGCGACGGGGTGCACCGCGTCGTCGTCCGCCTCCAGCCCGAGGCCCTCGGGCCCGTCCGGGTCGTGGCGGAGGTCGTCGGCGGAGCCCTGTCCGTCCAGCTCCACGCCACGACCGAGGTGGGGCGCGACGCCCTGCGCCAGGCGCTGCCCGAGCTGCGTCGCGACATGGCCGACGCCGCCGGCGGGGCCAGCGTCGACGTCGGCCCCGACCTCGGACGCGGGGGCGACGGCTCCTCGGACGGCCGTCCCTGGGGCCGGCAAGGCGCACCCGTACCGGGGGCACCGCGCCCGGCCTGGGTGGACGGGTCGCCCGCCACCCGGCCCGCCGACGCCGTCCGGACGTCCCCGCGGGCGGACGGCAGCGGCCTGCTCGACCTCGTGGTCTGACCCTCCGCGCCGACGGCACGGCGCCGGCGCCGCGTTCCCCTTGCGACGACGGGCGAGGAGCTCCGTGACCACCCGGGACGCGCCGCGTCGCGGGGCGGCACGCGCACCGCTGCAGGCCGTCTCAGCCGTCCCCGGCGTCGGCGCCCGTGGACCGCGCCCGCCTCGGCGGGGCGACCGGCACGCGTGACCGGCGCCATGGGCCGGCGGGCGTGAGGTCCTGACCGGGAGCGTCCTGCCCCGGCCCTCCTGTCACGGCCCCTCCTGTCACGGCCCCTGCTGCCTCGTCGCGTCGTGACCCGCCGTCTCCGGCCCCGTCAGCACCAGCGCCCCCGTCTCACGGACGCTCGCGACCTCGGTCGTCCCGCGCCGCGAGCGCTTGACCGCGTAGAGGGCGGCGTCGGCGCGGGAGGTCGTGGCGCTCGGGCCCTCGCCGGGGACCAGGCCGGTGACGCCCGCGGAGAACGAGGCGCCGTCGGGCAGCAGACGTCGCGCGACCTCCAGGTGGTCGGCGAGCCGCTCCGGTGCCGTGGCGGCGAGGACGAGGAACTCGTCCCCGCCCCACCGCGTCACGCAGCCCGGGGCGGGGACGCCCGCGCGCAGGCCCCGCGCCACCGCCCGCAGCAACGCGTCGCCGGCCGCGTGGCCGCGCGAGTCGTTGACCTGCTTGAAGTGGTCGAGGTCCACGAGCGCCACGGCCGCAGGGCTTCCCGTGGTGGCCAGCGCGGAGAGCTGGTCGAGGCGGCGGTCTGCGCCGCGGCGGTTGGGGACGCCCGTGAGCGCGTCGACCTCGGCGCGGGCGGCGGCCCGCACCATGAACCCGGCGTACAGCGTCGTGAGGGCGATGAGGCCCGACACGATCGTCGCGCTCGCCCACGCGTCCCCGTCGCCGGTGATCGCGGGCAGGAGGGGACCGACGAGCGCGAGCAGCACGTGCGGGGACGCTCCCGCCCAGGAGCACGTGCTGATCGCCACGATCGTGAGCGTGAGGAAGCCGCACGAGTACGCGAGGGCCAGGGGGGAGCCGCGGGCGTCGAGGACGACGAGGGCGGCGACGGCCGAGGCCAGGAGCAGGCAGGTGTGCAGCTGCCAGCGCCGGAGGCGGCGGGTGGCGGCCACGACGGCCGCGACGACGCCGAAGCCCGTCCCGACGGCGAGCATGAGCGGCACGTCGACGCCCTGCCCCGGCAGCAGGCACACGAGCAGCCCCAGGCCGGCCCACGCGGCGAAGAGCAGGGCCACCTGCTGCGCGCTCGAGCGGTCCGTCGCGGTCACCGGCAGGGCCACGAGCGCCGTCGGGTCGACCGACCGGTGGCGGGGTGCCCTGCGCGCGGGGCCGGCTGTGCTCACACAGCAGCGGATCGGCTGCCCGCGGGCGGGGGCTGAGCGAGGTCGCCCGGACGGCGGCGCCCCGGCGCAGCGTCCCCGGTCACCGGCGGCCGAGGGGCGGCGTCCCGGACCCTCCGCGGGGCCGCGTCACCCGACCGGCGCAGCGCGGGGGCCCGGCGAGCGCTCGAGCCGGGCCCCGGAGGTCCAGACCGGAGCCGCACGTGCCGAGAGCCACCCGGAAGGGCTCGTGGAGGACCGGCGTCGCAGGGCGCCCGGGCACGAGCCACGCACGGCCGCCCGGCGGCCGACCCGAGGAGGACACCTGTGACGAGCATCGGCTCCGTCCCGAGCGGCTTCGCCGCCGTGACCCCGGCGACGACGACCGGGACGACGACCGCCTCCGGGCCGACCGACGCCTTCGGCCAGCCGGTGCGGGAGCCGACGCAGACCCTCGACAAGGACGCGTTCATGAAGCTGCTGGTGACGCAGATGCGCTACCAGGACCCCAGCTCGCCCATGGACACCTCGCAGATGATGGCGCAGACGTCGCAGCTGACGACCGTCGAGCAGCTCACCGCGCTCGTCACCTCGAGCCAGGCGGCCTTCGCCTCGCAGCAGCAGCTGTCGTCCTCGGCGCTCGTCGGCCGGACCGTCGCCTGGCGTGACCCCGCGACCGACGCGACCGGCACCGGCTCCGTCTCCGCCGTCGCCTTCACCGCCGACGGGCCCGTCCTGCGCGTCGGCCAGGCGGACGTCCCGCTCTCCTCCGTCACCGGCGTCACCGCGCCGGCGGCCGCCTGACCCACCAGCGCCCGACCCGTCCCACCCGACCCAGACCCAGCACCACCCGCCTGAGGAGGCGCCTCGTGCTCCGTTCCCTGTTCACCGGCATCAGCGGCCTGCGGGCCCACCAGATGATGATGGACGTCACCGGCAACAACATCGCCAACGTCAACACGACGGGCTTCAAGGGCTCGCAGGTGACGTTCCAGGACACCTTCAGCCAGCTGCTCGAGGGGGCGGCCGCTCCCCAGAACGCCAACCAGGGCGGCACGAACCCCTCGCAGGTGGGCCTCGGCGTCCGCGTCGCCGGCATGAGCACGAACTACGGGCAGGGCTCCACGCAGGTGACCGGCCGCAACACCGACCTCAGCATCGGCGGCGAGGGCTTCTTCGTCGTCAACGCCGGCGGCGAGCAGATGTACACGCGCGCCGGCTCCTTCAACTTCGACCGCGACGGGACCCTCGTGACGCCCGAGGGCAACCCCGTGCAGGGCTGGCAGGCCGGCCCGGGCGGCGCCATCGCCGGTGCCGGGGACGCCGGCGCCATGGGCCCCATCTCCCTCGCCGCGGCGACGGGCCCGGGCGAGTCGCTGACCGCCTACAAGATCGGCTCCGACGGCGTCATCACCGGCGTCTTCAAGGCGGACGGACCCAACGGTGCCGTCACCCAGCGCAGCGTCGGGCAGGTCGCGATCGCGACCTTCACCAACAACGGCGGCCTGGAGAAGGCGGGCGCCTCGAACTACCGGGAGAGCGTCAACTCCGGCGCCGTCGTCATCGACGTCCCGGGCCAGGGCGCCAACGGCACCCTGGCGGCCGGCGCGCTGGAGATGTCGAACGTCGACCTCGCCCAGGAGTTCACCAACCTCATCATCGCCCAGCGCGGCTTCCAGGCGAACTCCCGCGTCATCACCACCTCCGACGAGCTGCTCCAGGAGCTCGTCAACCTCAAGCGCTGACGCTCCCCACCGGCGCCCCGCAGCACGGCCATCGGCCGCCGCCCGCCCTCGCTCAGGAGGGCGCGGCGGCGGCCGATGAGGAGCACGAGGCCCACGGACGGGCCCCCCACCGGGCGGTGGCGCACCGCCCCGCCGCTCGCCCACGGACGGACACCCATGATCATCCTGACCCGCCTCGCGGGCTCGCGCTTCGCGGTCAACCCCGACCTGCTGGAACGCGTCGAGTCCACCCCCGACACGGTCCTCACGCTGCTCGACGGCACGAAGTACGTCGTCGCCGAGCCCGTCGAGGACGTCGTCGCCCGCGTCACCGACTACCGGGCGACCGTCATCGCGACCGCCCGACGCCTCGCCGAGCAGCAGGAGCTGGCCTCCGCGAGCCCGGAGAGCGCCTCCGCGGCCTGGCCGGACGACGTCACCCCCCAGCTCGCGCCGGCCGTGCCGCTGCGCCGCCGCAGGAGGTCGTGATGGACCCCGCGAGCATCATCGGCATCCTGCTCTGCCTCGGCGCCATCCTCACCATGATGATCATGGAGGGCGGCAACCCGCTGGCGATCTTCCTGCCGCCCCCGATGATCCTGGTCTTCGGCGGCACCTTCGGCGTCGCGATCGCCGGCGGCCTGCTCAAGGACGCCAAGGCCGTCGTCGGCAGCCTCAAGAAGGCCTTCCTCTCCCCGCCCAAGAAGATGGACGAGACGGTCGCGACGATCGTCTCCCTCGCCGAGCGGGCGCGCCGCGAGGGGCTCCTGGCCCTCGAGGACGCCGTCAAGGAGGTGGACGACGACTTCCTGCGCGACGGGCTGCAGGCCGCGGTCGACGGCACCGACCCCGAGGACCTGCGCACGATGCTGCTGGACCGCAGCGACCAGCGGGCCGCGGCGGACAAGCGCTCGGCGAAGTTCTTCAGCGACATGGGCGGCTACGCGCCGACCATCGGCATCATCGGCACCGTCATCTCGCTCGTCCACGTGCTCGAGAACCTCTCCGACCCGGGTGGTCTCGGCCACATGATCGCCGGCGCCTTCGTCGCGACGCTCTGGGGAGTGCTCTCCGCCAACGTCTTCTGGATGCCGATCTCGAACCGCCTCAAGCGGCTCGCCGAGGTCGAGGCGGCGCAGATGAACCTCGTCGTCGAGGGCGTGCTCGCCATCCAGGCCGGCTCGAACCCGCGCCTGGTCAAGCAGCGCCTCGCCAGCCTCGTGCCGGAGGGCGAGCTGCCGAAGGAGGAGGCGGCGTGAGCGCCGGCGGCGCCCACGGGCGCGCCCGGCGCGGCGGCGGCCACGACGAGGGCGGCCACGACGGCCCGGACGAGCGCTGGCTCGTCAGCTACGCCGACATGATCACCGTGCTCATGGCGCTGTTCATCGTCCTGTTCGCCATCAGCCAGGTCGACGCGCAGAAGTTCCTCGAGCTGCGCCAGGGCCTCGCCGACGGTGTCGGCGCCAGCGCGACGATCCCCGTCGACGGCGGCTCCGGCCTGCTCGAGAGCAACGGGTCCGTGGCGGCGCCGGCGTCGCCGCAGGTGTCGGTGCAGAACGAGTCGCTCGACGTCTCCGCCGGCGCCTCCGGGGCGTCGGCGGGGTCGGCCGCCGACAGCGCCGGCCCGGCGATGGACGCCGCCCGCGAGGAGGTGCAGCGCCTGGACGACCTGCAGCGGCAGCTCGACGCGGCGCTGCAGAGCGGCGGCCTGGGGGACCGGGTGGACTTCCGCGTCACCGACCGCGGCCTCGTCGGCGCGATCGTGGCCGACGACGTCTTCTTCGAGTCCAGCAGCGCCGTCATCCGGGAGACCGGCCAGGACGTCCTCGACGCCATGGCCCCCGTGCTCGCGGACGCCCCGCAGCCCCTGGACCTCGAGGGCCACACCAACAGCCTGCCCGTCCGCGGCGGGGTGTACCCCAGCAACTGGGAGCTGTCGGCCGCCCGGGCCGCCGCCGTCGTCCGGTACCTCCAGGCCGACGGCATCGCCCCCGAGCGCATGACGGCGCTCGGCTACGGCGAGACGCGCCCCCTGTACCCCGGGGGCGACGAGAAGGCCCTCACCGGCAACCGCCGGGTCGACCTCGTCGTCGTCTCCGACCAGCCGGCCGAGGTCAAGGCCCTGCTGCCGAAGGCGCAGGCCGAGCTCGACGCCGGCGCGGCCCCGCCCGCGGTCGACGTCGCCCCCCAGCCGGTCGCCGTCGCCCCCGCGGTCGAGGCCTCCGCCGCCGACACCGCCGCCGCGGACGGGCACTGAGATGCCGCCCGCCCGCCCCGTCACCGCCCGCACCACCGCCACCCCGACGTCCTCCCCGGAGAAGACCATGGCCAGCAAGACCGCCGCCCCCGCCGAGAGCGAGGCGCCCGCGAAGAAGTCGAAGAAGCCCCTCCTGCTGGGGGCCGTCGTGCTCCTGCTCGTCGTCGCCGCCGCGGTGTGGTTCTTCGTGCTCCGGGCCCCGGCCGACGCCGAGGCCGCCGCGGAGGAGCCGGAGCCCGAGAAGGGGGAGGTCGTCACGCTCGAGCCGGTCTCCGTGAACCTCGCGGACGGCTCCTACCTCCGCCTCGGCCTCGCGCTCCAGCAGACCGCCGACGCCGCCCACGAGGCCGACGGCAGCGAGGCGCTGGACCTCGCGATCACCACGTTCTCCGGCCGCACGGTGGAGGAGCTGGCGAAGCCGGAGGTCCGCGACGAGCTCAAGCACCAGCTCCTGGAGCAGGTCGAGCACGCCTACCACGACGAGGTCATGGACCTGTACTTCACCGAGTTCGTCACCCAGTAGGCCCCGCCCACGGCGGTGGGGGCGCGCGGCGCGCCGGGCTCGCGAGGAGCCCGGCGTGTCGCGCTCAAGGACCGCGGCGGCGCGGCCGATGACGTGCTCGTGCCCACCACCCGAACAGCGCAGCCGGCGCCGCCGCGCCCCGGCAGCGCCCGCGCCCGGCGCCGGGGCGCGGTGGTCCCCTGGGACTTCCGCGCCTCCGGCCGCATGGCGCGCGAGCACCTGCGGGTGCTCGAGCTCGCCTTCGAGACCCTCGCCCGGCAGTGGACGACGCAGATGGTCACGCGCCTGCGCGTCGACGTCGGCGTCGAGCTGCGCGCCGTCGAGCAGACGACCTACGACGAGCACGCGGGCACGCTGCCCGTGCCGTCACCGCTGGTCGTCCTCGGGACGGACGTCGGCGCCGCCGGGCTGCTCCACATCCCGGCCGAGCTCGTCCTCGCCGTCGTCGACCACGGGCTCGGCGGTCCGGGCGGCCACCAGGAGCCACGCGAGCTCACCGAGCTCGAGGTCGGCGTGCTGCGCGACCTCGGCGACAAGGCGATGACGGCGCTCGAGTACGCCTTCGCCACCATCACGCCGCTCGGTGCGCACCGCACCGGGACCGAGCAGATCCCCCAGCTCGCCCAGGCCGCCCAGGCCTCCGACCAGGTCGTCGTCGCCCACCTCGGCGTGACCGTCGGCCCGACGACGGCCGAGGCGACCCTGGCGCTCGTCCTCGCCCCGCTGCAGGCCCGGCTCGGCGCCGGCAGCGCGCCGACGTCGCGCTCGAGCGAGGAGCTCGCCGCCGAGGCCCGCGCCCAGGCCGCCGTCGCGGGCGCCATGCCCGAGGTGCCCGTCGACGTCGGCCTGCGGCTCACGCCCGCCCGCACGACGTCCGACCGCGTGCTGGCCCTCTCGGTCGGCGACGTCGTCCCGCTGGGCCATCCCACGCACCGCCCCCTCGAGGTCGTCGTCGCCGGGCTGGTCGTCGCCCGCGCCGTGCCCACGGCCTCCGCCACCCGTCTCGCCTGCATGGTCGTGTCCACCGAGGAGGACCCGCGATGAGCACCACCACCGACGCCCCCGTCTTCGCCCTCGACGAGGTCGTCGCCGCGGCGGCGGCCTCGGCCGGGCTCGTGCCCGCCCCCGCCGCGCTCGTCGTCGACCCCGCCGCGGACGGCGCCCCGTCCACCTGGCCGGACCCGTCGGCGCCCGCCGTCACCGCGACCTTCTCCGGCGCCCGCAGCGGGGCCGTCGTCCTCGTCCTCGACGGCGCGACGAGCGCTGCGCTGCAGGCCGACCCGGCGGGCATGGCGGACGGCGACCTCGCCGAGGCGCTGCGCCCGGCGCTCGAGGCGGCGGCGGGCACCCTCGGGCCCGTCGCGCTCGGCCCCGTGCGGGCCACGACCGCCGGCGAGGCCGAGCTCGCCGCGGCGCCCGTCGTCGCGCTGCTCGCGGCCGGACGACCCGGCGCCTGGGTGTCCCTCGTCGCGACGGGGGACACGGGGGCGCCCGCCGCCGCGACCGCCCTCGGCGGCGCCGCGGGCCTGCACCTGCTGCGCGACGTCGAGATGACCCTGTCGGTGGAGATCGGCCGCGCCCGGATGACGGTGCGCGAGCTGCTCACGCTCGCCCCGGGTCGCGTCGTCGAGCTCGACCGCGCCGCCGGCGCCCCCGCCGACCTGCTCGTCAACGGCCGTCTCGTCGCCCGCGGCGAGGTCGTCGTCGTCGACGAGGACTTCGGCCTGCGCATCACCGAGATCGTCGGCGCCGACCCCTCCTGACCCCGGCGGCCCCTCGGCGCGCTCCGTCCGACGTCGGCGACGACGTCGGCCTGGGTGGGGCGCCTGTCTCGACGTCGGCGACGACGTCCTCGGGGGGCGAGCGGGCTGAGGCGTCTCGCCCTGACCACCCGAAGGCCCACCCGACCGGCTCAACCTCGAGCCCCGACGTGCCGAGAGGACTGGCATGGACACCCCGGACGCCCTCGGGCTGCTGCTGCGCGTGGCGGGCTCCCTCGTCGCCGTCGTCGGCCTCGTGTGGATGGTCCGACGCGGGATGCTCCGTTCCGGGGGCAGCCGCGCCCGCGCCGCCGTCGGGAGCATCTCCGTGCTGGCCCGCCAGCAGCTCTCGGGCCGCACCAGCGTCGTGCTCGTCCAGGTCGGGTCCACGGGCCTCGTGCTCGGCGTGAGCGACTCCTCGGTCGCGGTGCTCGCGCAGCGCCCCGTCGACGAGCTCCTCGCCCGGCCGGCGGAGCCGGCGCCCGCGCCGTCCCGTCCGGCGCGCTCGCGCGTCGTCCGCCGCGAGCCGGTCGTGCTGCCTGCCTCCGCGACGACGTCGGTCGTCCCCGCCCAGCGCCGTCCCGCCGACGCGGCCGCCTCCGCGCAGGAGACCGCCGGGCCGCTCGCCGGCTCCGCGCTCTCGCCGGCGACGTGGGCGCAGGCCGTGGACGTCGTCCGCGGCCGGACGGCCCGCCGGTGAGCGACCTCCCGGCCCCCGGCGCCGTCCGGAGCCCGCGCCGCCGTCGCCTCGCCCTCCTGGTCGGCGCCGTGCTCCTCGCCGTCGCGGCGCTCTGGCTCCTCGGGGCGACGGCGGCCTCGGCGGCCACCGCGCCGGACGGCCTCGACTCCCTCACCGAGGGGGGCGCCGGCGGACCCGGCGTCTCGGTCCAGGTCGAGGGCGTCGACGGCAAGCCCAGCAGCGCGCTCGTCGTCCTGCTCGGCATCACGGTGCTCTCCGTGGCGCCGGCGCTGCTGCTGATGATGACGAGCTTCACGAAGATCTTCGTCGTCCTGTCGATCACGCGGAACGCGCTGGGGCTCACCGCCGCGCCCCCCAACCAGGTCCTCGCCGGCCTGGCGCTCTTCCTCAGCCTCTTCGTCATGGCCCCGGTGCTCTCGCAGGTCAACGACGCCGGCGTCCAGCCGTTCCTGGCGGGCGACCTGGACCAGACGCAGGCCCTGCAGGCGGGCGTCGCGCCCCTGAAGACGTTCATGCTGGAGCACGTCCGCTCCGACGACCTCGCGCTCATCACGCGCGCCGCCGACCGGCCGAACCCCGAGACGCGCGCCGCGACACCGCTGCTGACGCTGGTGCCGGCGTTCGTGCTCTCCGAGCTGCGCGCCGCCTTCATCATCGGCTTCGTCATCTACGTGCCGTTCCTCGTCATCGACCTCGTCGTCTCGGCGGCGCTGATGTCGATGGGCATGATGATGCTGCCGCCGGTGACGGTCTCCCTGCCCTTCAAGCTCCTGCTCTTCGTCCTCGTGGACGGCTGGGGCCTCGTCATCACCGCCGTCATCGGCAGCTACGGGGGCAGCGGCTGATGGACGACATCGCGGTCCTGCAGGTCGCCGTCCAGGCGATGACCGTCGCGGCGAAGATCTCCGCGCCCATCCTGCTGACGGCGCTGTGCGTGGGCTTCGTCATCTCGCTGTTCCAGTCGGTCACCCAGATCCAGGAGGTGACGCTGAGCTTCGTGCCGAAGGCCATCGCCGTCGGCATCGCGCTGGTCGTCTGCGGCCGCTGGATGATCATCGAGATGGTGAGCTTCACCACCGAGCTGTACGGCCAGATCCCCGGCCTCGTCACCGGGACCGGCTGACGGCGTGGAGGTCTCGCTCCCGCTGGAGCAGGTGGTCGGGCTGTCCCTGGCGAGCCTGCGGGTGCTCGGCTGGCTGCTCCTGGCGCCGCCGTTCTCCTACAAGGGCTTCCCCGGCCCGGTGAAGGCGCTGCTGGCCCTGGCGCTCGCGCTCGTGGTGCAGCCCGACGTCTCGGCCCTGGTCGAGGGTGGTCTCGGCGCGGGGAGCATCCTGCTCGCGGCCCTGCAGGAGATCCTCGTCGGCACGACGCTCGGGTGGCTCTGCTACCTCGTCTTCGCCGCGGTGCAGAGCGCCGGCGACCTCCTCGACGTCTTCGGCGGCTTCCAGCTGGCCCAGGGCTACGACCCGCTCATGCAGAGCGGGTCCTCGGTGCTCGGGCGGATCTACCAGCTGCTCGCGCTGGCGCTGCTCTTCGCCAGCGGCGGGCACCTGGTCGTGCTGCGCGGGCTGCTGCGCACCTTCGAGGTCCTGCCCGTGGGCCAGAGCATCGACCTGTCCACGGTCGCGCGGGTGGCGACCGAGGGTGTCGCCGGCCTCATGCTCGCGGCGCTGCAGATCGCGGGACCGCTGATCGCCGTCCTCTTCCTCACCGACGTCGGGCTCGGCCTGCTCACCCGCGTGGCGCCGCAGCTCAACGCCTTCGCCCTCGGCTTCCCGCTGAAGATCCTCGTCACGCTCGTGCTCGTGGGCCTCACCGCGACCCTGCTCCCCGACGTCGTGCGCGGCCTCGCCGAGCAGATGGCGGAGACCGTCATGGGCACCGCCCGCGCGAGCGCGGGCGCGTGAGCGCCGGACGCGCGGCCGCGTCGTCGACGGGGAAGGTCCGTCGTGGCCGGTGACTCCGGGGAGAAGACCGAGCAGCCCACCGAGAAGCGGCTCAAGGAGTCGCGCAAGGAGGGGCGGGTCGCGCGCTCGGCCGACGTCGGCGCCTGGCTCGGCATGGCCGCCGCCGGCGTCCTCCTGCCGCTCACCGTCTCGCGCGGGTGGGTGGCCGCGCAGACCTCGCTGCAGCACGTCCGCGACGTCGCGCAGACCCCCGACCCCGAGCTCGCGGTCGCCGCGCTCTCGGAGGGGCTGCGGGCCGTCGCGCTCGTCATGGCGCCGCTGGCGGCCGTCACGGTCGTCGTCGCGATCGCTGCGGCCGCCGCCCAGGGCGGCCTGCACCCCGCGACGAAGAACTTCAAGCCCCAGTTCTCCAAGCTCAGCCCGAAGCAGGGGCTCAAGCGCATCCTCGGGCCCCAGGCCCTGTGGGAGGCGGCCAAGATCCTCCTCAAGTCGGCGGTCCTCGGCACCGTCCTCTGGCTCGCGGTGAAGGCCCTCCTGCCGCTGCTCGTCGGCGCCGGCGCGCTGCCGCTCGGTGCCACGGTCGAGGCGGTACGCGGCGGCACGGCGACGCTCGTCCGCACCGCCGTCGTCGCCGGTCTGGTCCTCGCGCTCGCGGACTACCTCGTGGTCCGGCGGCGGACCATGAAGGGGGTGCGGATGACCCGCAAGGAGGTCATGGACGAGCACAAGCAGTCCGAGGGCGACCCGCAGCTGAAGGGCGCCATCCGCTCCAAGCAGATGGCGATGAGCCGCAACCGGATGATGGCGGAGGTCGCGACGGCGGACGTCGTCCTGCTGAACCCCACGCACGTCGCCGTCGCGCTGCGCTACGAGCCGGGGAAGGGGGCGCCCCGCGTCGTCGCGAAGGGCGCCGGCACCATCGCGGCGAAGATCCGCGAGCGGGCCGCGGAGCACCGGGTGCCGATGGTCGAGGACGTCCCGCTCGCCCGCGCGCTGCACGACGCGTGCCGGCTCGGGCAGGAGGTGCCGGCGGACCTCTACACGGCCGTCGCGCGCGTGCTCGCCTTCGTCATGCGGCTGCGCACGCGCGGCGTCGCCGCCGGGCGCCACCGGATGCCGCAGGCGGCCTGACCGACGACGGCCCCGGGCGGCGGCGCGGCCGCCATGATGTCGCCGTGCGGGTCGCTTTCGTCTCCGAGGTGTGGGCCCCCGAGGTCGACGGGCTGGTGACCCGGCTGGAGCGCACGGTCGAGGCGCTGCGGGCCGACGGGCACGAGGTGCTCGTCGTCGCCCCCACGGCCGGGACCGCCGTGCCGGGGGTCCTGGAGACCCGCACGCGGGGGCTGCGGCTGCCCTTCCTGTACGGGGGGCGGCGCTGGGCGCTGCCCGACGGCGTCGTCGCCCGGGCGCTGCGCGCCTTCGTCCCCGACGTCGTCCACGTCGTCAACCCCGTGCTCATGGGCGTCGTCGGTGCGCGCTGGGCCCTGCCGCGGTACCCGGTCGTCGTCAGCTACCACACGGACGTCGCCACCTACGCCGGCCACTACCACCTGGGGATCTTCGAGGGGGTCGTCCACCGGTCGATGCGGCAGGCGTACCGGCCCGCCGACGTCCGCCTCGCGACGTCGTCGGTGGGGCGGGAGCACCTGGCCGAGATCGGGATCGACGACGTGCGGCTGTGGGCCCGGGGCGTCGACCTGGCGGCCTTCCGCCCCGGGCGGGACGGCTCGGCCCTGCGCGCGCGCCTGCGTGCCCCCGTCCGGCCGGTCGCCGGGGACGACGACGTGCCGGTGGCGCTCCACGTCGGCCGCGTCGCGACCGAGAAGGGCACCGACCGCCTCGCCCGGCTGGCGTCGGCGGAGCCCCCGGTGCACCTCGCGCTCGTGGGGGACGGACCGGACCGCCGGCGCCTGGAGACCGAGCTCGCGGGCCGGCAGGTCACCTTCACCGGCCTGCTGCGCGGTGACGACCTCGCCGACGCCTACGCGGCGGCGGACGCACTGGTCTTCGCCTCGACGACGGACACGCTCGGCCTCGTCCTGCTCGAGGCCATGGCCAGCGGTCTTCCCGTCGTCGCGCTCGACAGCCCGACGTCGCGGGCGACGCTCGCCGGGTACGGGCCCGCGACCTTCGTGGCCCGTGCCGCTCCTCCGGGGGCCTGGAACACCGCCGTCCACGCCGCCTCCGACGCCGCGCGGCGGGCGGGCGACGCACGGGGCGCGGGCTCGCCCGGGCGCACGGCCGTCCGCGCGGCCGCCGCCCGGCCGACGGACGACTGGGCCTGCGCGACCCGCCGGCTCGTCGAGGACGTCTACGCCGACGCCGTGCGCCGGGGAGCCGCGCGCCTCGCCCGGCGCTGACGGGTGCCCGCCCGAGGCGGCGCCCGGCAAGGCCCTGCTCGGGGAAGCACCCCGGTCCCTCCGGTGCTGACCCGGCACGCCGACCGGCGCCGACCGCGACGAGGAGGACCACGTGAGCACAGGGACCGGGACCGGTCAGGACGCCGGCGCGGACGGCGCGACGGTGGCCGTGACGGGCGCGACGGGCGCCGTGGGCGGACGCGTCGCGCGGCTGCTCGCGGACGCGGGGGTCCGCCAGCGCCTGCTCGTGCGCGACCCCGCACGCGCACCTCGGCTGCCCGGGGCGAGCACGGCCACCGCCTCCTTCGAGGACGGCGAGGCCGTCCGCCGGGCGCTCGCCGGCGTCGAGGCCGTGCTCATGGTCTCGGCGGCCGAGCACCCCGACCGGCTCGCGCAGCACCGCACCTTCGTCGACGCCGCGGCCGCGGCCGGGGTGGAGCACCTCGTCTACACCTCCTTCCAGGGCGCGGCGCCCGACGCCGTCTTCACCCTGGCGCGCGACCACTGGGCCACCGAGGAGCACGTGCGGGCCTCGGGGACGCGGCACACCTTCCTGCGCGACAGCTTCTACGCCGAGGCGCTCGTCGCGATGGTCGGCGACGACGGCGTCCTGCGCGGCCCGGCCGGTGACGGGCGCGTCGCGGCGGTGTCCCAGGACGACGTCGCCGCCGCGGCCGCCGCGGTGCTGCGCGACCCGGCGCCGCACGCCGGGGCGACCTACGACGTCACGGGTCCGCAGGCCCTCACGCTCACCGAGGTCGCGCAGGCCGTCGCCGCGGCGACCGGTCGGGAGGTCACCTACCGCGACGAGACGCCCGAGGAGGCGCGCGCCTCCCGCGCCCCCTACGGCGCCCCGGACTGGCTCGTCGACGCCTGGGTCTCCACGTACACGGCCGTCGCCGCCGGGGAGGTCGCCCGCGTCAGCACGGCCGTCGCCGACCTCACCGGCCGGGCGCCGAGGAGCCTGGCCGAGGTGCTGAGCGCGGGCTGAGGGGGACGCGCCCGTCGACACGCCGCGACACGCCCGACACGCCAGACACGCCACGACACGCCACGACACGCCCGGGCACCCGTCCGGCTCAAGGTCTCGCGCGCCGCTGCCGAGGACACCCGTGCCAGGACGGCGCGCAGGGCGGACGGATCCGCAGCGAGAAGTCCCCGGGCACCACCGGGGCGCATCACCGGGGTCGTCGTGCGAGCCCGGGGGAAGGACGTCGTGGGCCGCATCTCCCGCCTGGCCGTCCCCGTCGGCGTCGTCGGCATCGTCCTGCTCCTCGTCGTGCCCGTCCCGGCGCCGCTGATCGACCTGCTCATCGCGACGAACATCACGATCTCGCTCGTCGTGCTGCTCACGGCGATGTACGTGCGCCGTCCGCTGGACTTCTCGATCTTCCCCGCGCTGCTGCTCGTGCTGACGCTGTTCCGGCTCGGCCTCAACGTGGCCTCGACCCGGCTCGTGCTCGCCGACGCGCACGCCGGCAAGGTCATCGAGGCCTTCGGCCACTTCGTCATCTCGGGGTCGCTCGTCATCGGCCTCGTGATCTTCGTGATCCTCGTGATCATCCAGTTCGTCGTCATCACCAACGGCGCCGGCCGCGTCGCCGAGGTCGGCGCGCGCTTCACCCTCGACGCGATGCCCGGCAAGCAGATGGCCATCGACGCCGACCTCAACGCCGGGCTCATCGACGAGGCGACCGCGCGGCAGCGCCGCGCCGACGTCACGGCGGAGGCGGACTTCTACGGCGCGATGGACGGCGGGTCGAAGTTCGTCAAGGGCGACGCGATCGCCGGCATCATCATCACGGTCATCAACCTCGTCGGCGGCTTCGTCATCGGCATGGTCCAGAAGGGCATGTCGCCCGGCGAGTCGCTCGAGACCTACAGCCTGCTGACCGTCGGGGACGGCCTCGTCTCCCAGATCCCCGCGCTGCTGCTCTCGGTCGCGACCGGCCTCGTCGTCACCCGCGCGACGACGCAGGGCGACATGGGCACCGACGCCGCCACGCAGCTGCTGCGCCAGAAGCCGGCCCTGCAGATCGCCGGCGCCGGGATCATCGTCATCGCCCTCGTCCCGGGCATGCCCAAGCTCCCGTTCATGCTGCTGGGCGCGGGCGTCCTGCTCGCCGCCCAGCGGGCCGGCAAGGCGCAGGCGGCCGAGGAGGTCGCCGCGGCGGCCGCCCCCGAGCTGCCCGCCGGCCCGACGCCGGACAGCCCCGAGGGCCTGCTCCAGCAGATGCGCGTCGACCCGCTCGAGGTCGTCCTCGCCCCCGACCTCGTCGACCTCGTCGACACCGGCGCGGGCGGCGACCTGCTGGACCGTGTCCGGGGGCTGCGCCGCAAGACCGCGCTCGAGCTGGGGCTCGTCGTCCCGCCCGTCCGGACCCGCGACAGCATCGACCTGCCGATGTCCTCCTACGCCATCCGCATCTCCGGGGTCGAGGTCGGGCGCGGGCAGGCCCCGCCCGGTCGCGTCCTGGCGCTCGGCGACGACCTCGAGCACCTCCCGGGCACGCCGACGAGCGAGCCGGTCTTCGGCCTCGCCGGCCGGTGGGTGCCCGCCGAGCTGCAGCACCAGGCGGAGATGACCGGCGCCACCGTCGTCGACCGGGCGTCCGTGCTCGTCACCCACCTCGCCGAGGTGGTGCGCACGCACGCGGCCCGGCTGCTCTCCCGCGAGGACGTGCGCGCCCTCGTGGACGCCGTCAAGGTGGACGACCCCGCGGTCGTCGAGGAGCTCGTCCCCGGCGTCATGACGCTGGGGGAGGTGCAGCGCGTGCTGCGGGCGCTGCTGGAGGAGGGCGTCGCCATCCGGGACCTGCCCCGCATCTTCGAGGCGCTGTCCACGCGGGGCCGCGGCGGCGCCGACCTGGACGCGCTCGTCGAGGCCGCCCGCGCCGCGCTGGGGCCCGCCATCGCCGCCAGCGCCGCGCGGGACGGCGTCCTGCGCGTCATCACGCTCGACCCGCTCCTGGAGCACCAGCTCGCGGAGTCGGTCCGGCCGGGCGAGGAGGGCGCGACCCTGTCGCTCGACCCGCGGCGCGCGGAGGCCGTCGTCGAGCAGGCCGACTCGGCGCTGCGGCAGGCCGAGGACCTCGGCTGGTCGCCCGTGCTCGTGTGCGCACCGGTGCTGCGGGCGCCGCTGCGCCGGCTCGTGGGGCTGGCCGTGCCGCGCCTGCCCGTGCTGTCCTACGCGGAGGCGGGCGGCGGCGGCGCCGCGGGGCCCCGCATCGAGACCGTCGGGACGGTGACGGGCGCCGCCCCGGTGCCGGCCGGCGCGCTGGGGGGATGACCCGATGACGACCGTGGTGCTCGAGGGCGACGAGATCGACGAGCTGCTCGCGCGGGTGAGCAGCGAGCACGGCCCGCAGGCGCGCGTGGTGCGCGCCGAGAAGGTGCGCGTCGGCGGGGTCGCCGGCTTCTTCGCGCGCCAACGCTTCGAGGTGGTCGTCGAGGTCGACGACGACGCGGCCGGGCACGAGGACGAGGGGCCGGCCGCCGACGCGGCCGACGAGGAGGAGGACGACGTGCGCGCACGGCAGCAGGACGGGGCGGGAGCGGACGCCCGTCGCGAGGAGGTGCTCGAGGACCTCTTCGACTCGCCCATCGCCCGCGCGCTCGTGCGCGC
Organism: Pseudokineococcus basanitobsidens; assembly: GCF_037482545.1. Classification (NCBI taxonomy): domain Bacteria; kingdom Bacillati; phylum Actinomycetota; class Actinomycetes; order Kineosporiales; family Kineosporiaceae; genus Pseudokineococcus; species Pseudokineococcus basanitobsidens. Next base: position 456,023 of record NZ_JBBIAA010000001.1, read on the forward strand.
CCAGGTGCTCGACGACGCGGTGCCGCCGGCCGACGCGGCGGAGAGGGCGGGCCGGGCGCCGGACGGCGCTCCCCGGGCCGCGTCCGCCGGCGCCCCCGCGTCCGGCGGCATGGGTGCCCTGCTCGACGCCGCCGACGCCGAGGACGCGCACCGCCCCGGCCCGACGCCGGTGGCCGGGTCCGGGCGGCACGCCGTCCCGTCGCAGCCGCTCGAGCCCGGCCGCCCCGTCTCGACCGAGAGCGCCGCCTTCGCCGCCGTGCTGGACGCCGTGCGGGACGCCGCCGAGCCCGACGCCGGCCTGCGCGGACGCACGGACGAGCGGGCGGCCGACCGGGTGGACGAGAGGGCGGCCGAGGCGCCGGTGCCGCACGACGCAGGCGCCCCCGCGGGCGGCGCCGCCCGGGGCGGCGGTGACGACGTCGGCCCTGCGGCCGGCCCCGACCCGGTGCCGGCGGGCGCCGCCGTGGCCGAGCTCATGGGCCTGCTCGCCGCCCGGCACGCCGCGGCGCGCGCCGGCGGGGCGTCGCCGGACCAGCCGCCGTCGGCGGACCCCTCGCACGACGAGCCCGACCGTGACGAGCCGGGACCCGAGGAGCCCGCGACGGAGCAGGGCGCGGGCGCCGCACCGCAGGAGGCCGCGGACGGACCCGCGCCCGTCGCCGCGACCCCCGTCGCCGCCACCCCCGCCGCCACCCCTGTCGTCGCCGCGTCGGGCTCGACCCCGGCCGGGGACGACGAGGGCGTGCGCCCCCGCGCCGCTGCCGCCGGGCTGCCTCCCCACCTGCTCGACGCGCTGCCCGCCGGCGCCGGCGCGAGCGACCTGCGGGAGGTGCTGGCGGCCCTGCCCGCCGTGCCCGCGCTGCCCGACGGCGACGGGGACCTCGTCGTCGTCGTCGGCGCGCCGCGGGACGCGCTCGTCGTGGCGCGCTCGGTCGCGAGCCGGCTCGGTCTCGGCCCGGACGGCGTCGTCGTCGCCGCCCGACCGGGTGGCGGGGTCCTGCGCGGCGAGGTCGTCCGCGACGCCGCGGCCGCACGCCGTGCCGCGGCGACCGTCCGCCTCGGCGACGCCCCCGGCGTCGTCGTCGTCCAGGCCGACCACGACCCCGACGACGTCCGCTGGGCGCGCCACGTCGTGACCGCCCTGCGCGCCGACCAGGTGCACGCCGTCGTCGACGCGACCCGCAAGCCCACCGACACCGACCGCTGGTTCGACGCCGTCCTCGCCGGCGACCCGGACGCCGTGCACGTCGTCCGTGCGGCCGGCAGCGCCGACCCGGGCACCGTGCTCGGTCTGGACCTGCCCGTCGCGGGGGTCGACGGGGGCCCGGCGGGCCCCGACGCCTGGGTGGGGCTGCTGCTGCGCGAGCCCGTCGCGCCGCCGGTCGACGCGCCCGTCCGCACCCGGCGGCGCCGGGCCTGCGCCCCCGGTCCCCGGTGAACGTCGGCGCCGTCGCCGCCCTCACGGTGCTGCTGGCCGTGCCCGCGGTCCTGGGCCTCGTCACCGGCGCGACGTCCCCCCTCGGCGCGGCCCTGCGCCTGCTCGCCGCGCTGCTGGCCGCGATGGTCGCCGAGGGGGTGCTGCGGCGGCTCCTCGCGCCGGCGCCCGACGACGTCGGCGACAGCCCCGCCGTCCCGCGGCAGCGCGGCCCCGCGTCGTCCGCGACGCCGCAGGTGCTGCCCGGGGACGTCGCCGAGCGGCTGAGGTCGCCCGGTTCCTGACGGACGCCACCTATGCTCGCCCGCGTGCTGGTCCTGACCCGCCGTGCGGGAGAGAGCATCGTCATCGGCGACGACGTCGTCGTGACGGTGGTCGAGGTGCGTGGCGACGTCGTGCGCCTCGGGATCGACGCCCCCCGCAGCGTCCAGGTGCACCGCGAGGAGGTCTACCGCGCCGTCGTGGAGGCCAACCGGACCGCGGCCGCCGTCACCGACGACGCCGTGGCGGCGCTCGCCGCCGGCCTCGGCAGCGCGCGGCGCCCCGCCGCGGACGGTGCCGCTCAGGACGACGCCCCGCCCGCCGGCTGAGGAGCAGACGCCCGCCTCGGCCCGCTCCTCGGCCACGAGGGGTCCGTCGCGTGCGAGCTCCCCGGACGCGACGACGCCCCCTCCCGCCGAGCGGGAGAGGGCGTCGTGGACGAGAGCCTGCGTCAGCCGGCCAGCCGCGCCGTGTCGATGACGAAGCGGTAGCGGACGTCGCTCGCGACGACGCGCTCGTAGGCCTCGTCGATCTGGTCGCCGCCGATGACCTCGACCTCGGCGCCGATGCCGTGCTCGGCGCAGAAGTCGAGCATCTCCTGCGTCTGGCGGATGCCGCCGATCTTCGACCCGGCCAGCGTCTTGCGGCCCTGGATCAGGGAGAAGGCCGCGATGTCGAGCGGCTTCTCGGGGGCGCCGACCTGGACGAGAGCACCGTCGAGCTTCAGCAGCCCGAGGTAGGCGTTGAAGTCCACGTTGGCCGAGATGGTGCTGACGATGAGGTCGAAGCTGCCCGCGAGGGACTCGAAGGTGCCCTCGTCGCCCGTCGCGTAGTAGTGGTCGGCCCCGAGCCGCAGGCCGTCCTCCTGCTTCTTCAGCGACTGGGAGAGCACGGTCACCTCGGCGCCGAGGGCCTTGGCGATCTTGACGCCCATGTGGCCGAGGCCGCCGAGGCCCACGATCGCGACCTTCTTGCCGGGGCCCGCGCCCCAGTGCTTGAGCGGGCTGTAGAGCGTGATGCCGGCGCACAGCAGGGGGGCGGCGACGTCGAGGTCGATCCCCTCGGGGATGCCCATCACGTAGTTCTCGTCGACGACGACCTTCTCGCTGTACCCGCCGTCGGTGGGCCGGCCGTCCTTGCCGATCGCGTTGTAGGTGCCGGTCTCGCCCTTGAGGCAGTACTGCTCCTCGCCGGCGCGGCAGTTCTCGCACTCGCGGCAGGAGTCGACGAAGCAGCCGACGCCGACGCGGTCGCCGACCGCGTACTTGGTCACGTCGCTGCCGACCTCGGAGACGACACCGGCGATCTCGTGGCCCGGGACGAGCGGGAAGAGGGTCTCGCCCCACTCGCCGCGGGCGGTGTGGATGTCGGAGTGGCAGATGCCGGCGTAGGCGATGTCGATGAGGACCTCGGCCGGGCCGACGTCGCGGCGCTCGATCGTCGTGGCCTGGAAGGGCTGGCCGGGGCCGGCGGTGGAACGGGCGTTCACGGTCTGCACGGTCGGTGCTCCTGTTCGTCGCTGGTCGGCGTCCGCTCGACGGGGCACCCGTGGCGGGGTCCCGTCGGCACGGTCGGCGGCAACCACGTCGTCGTCGCCGATGTTCCGTCGCGGCCGCCGGCCGGCCGCCGGCCGAGCCGGACGGACGTCCCGAGCGACGTCGTCCTTGACCCGAAGGGTGACGCTGCGTAGTCCGTCTGAGGGTGTGACCCTCCTGGTCGTCGCCGCAGCGCACGCAGCGTGATCGCATGGGGCCCGGAGGTCGCAGGGGGCGGCCGGTCACGTCGTCGCGGCGTCGTGGCGGAGGTCGGGAGGTGGTGCCGTGGACGTCCCGGCCCCGGACGACCGCGACCTCGGCGACGAGCACGTCGACGAGGCCCAGGAGGACGGAGCCGTCGACGGCGGGACCTCGGACGCCGCCGCCGACCGGCGCGACAGGCGCCGGCGCGCGGACCGTTCCCCGTCCCCCCAGGTCCGCCACCGACCGGGGCGCCGCCCGCGCTGACGTCGGCCGGCTAGGGCAGCCGGCCGCGCCGCAGCACGGGGACACCCGCCTCTCGCACGTCCACGGGCTCGGCCGTGCGCAGCACCGCCGGGCCGGGCACCAGCGCCCCGCTCGTCGTCGGGACGCACCGGAGGCCGCCCCGGCCGCGCATCGCGGCGTGGGCCCCCGGGGCGAGGACCGCGTCCATCCAGGCGCAGGGCGCGGCGGGACGACGTCCCGCGAGGCGCACGACGTCGCCGCCTCCCGCGCGCGTGTCGAGGGCGAGGTCCCGGCCGACGAGCGCGTCGACGGGAGCACCCCGCAGGACCACGTTGCGGGGGGCGCGCCGCGGGTCGAGACCGCCGAGCGGGTCGGCGTCGGTGGCGAGGCCGAGCCCCGCGGCCACCGCCTCCAGCTGCTCGACGGCCATGAGCGTCACCGCCGCGTCCATGTGGGCGGCCCGGCCGAAGAAGCGGTCCCCGACGACGCCCTTGCCGGCGACGACGTCGACGCGCGGCAGGGCGGGCGACGGCGGGTGCGGCGACCCGTCCCGCGGACGGCCGAAGTAGTGGTGCTCCGGCGAGGCCAGCAGGAGCACGACCTCGACGGGGGTGCGCTCGGGGAGGTCCTCGAGGTCCTCGAGGTCCTCGGGGTCGTCGTCGGTGCGCTCGCTCACGCGCCCATGGTGCGCCGCCCCGGTCTCGGTCTCGGTCTCGGTCTCGGTCTCGGTCTCGGTCCGGGCACCGTGGTGGTAGGCAGTCGGGATGGCCGACCACTCAGGACTCCGCACGGACCGGGACGGGCGACGGGGACCGCGTCGACGCCTCGAGGGCGTCGTCGAGGAGGGCGTCGAGGCCGGCGCCGTCGTGCTCCGCGAGGACGACGGAGGGACCTGGCTCGTGGGTCGGGCGTGCCGCGAGCTGCTCGGCCACCGCGTGCGCCTCGTCGCCGCCGAGCGGCTCGGGGTGATGACGACGGCGCAGCAGGGTCCGCCGCTCGCCGTCGAGGACGTCGAGGACCTCGGCCCGGCCTGAGCGGCCTCGCCGGCCCGCCGGGGGAGCCGACCGGTGTCGGGGCGGCGTCCACAGGTGCCCGGTGCGGCCGCTGCTCCCCAGGTCCGCCCCGCCACCGCGGCCGCGGCGACGGGCGTCCCTAGCGTCCGAGCCCGTGGGACCGAGGGGTCCCGGACGGGAGGCGCGGCCGGTGGGAGCCAGGAGATCGGCGGCGGGGGGATCGTCGGCGGGGGGATGGGCGGGGGGGTCGGCGGTGACGCCGCCGTCCTCGGTGGCGGAGCCGCTCGCGCGTGCGCGGCGCACGGTCGAGGAGGTCGAGGCCGTCGCCTCGGGGGTCCTGCTGCCCCTGGCGGCCGGGGGCGTCGCGGCGGCCGTCGAGGTGCGCCGGGCCGCGAGGACAGCCGAGGAGCTGGCGCAGGAGGTGCGCGGGCGCGCCCGGGTGCTGCGGGCCGCCCGGGCAGCGGCGTGGCGCTCGCGCGCGGCGGAGCTCTACCGCCTGCGGCTGGACGCGCTGGCGCACGAGGTGGACGTCGACGCCGCCGCCCTGTCCGCCCTCGCGGCGGCGCTGCGGCGGCACGCCGCGCAGGTCGAGGTGCGCGCCGCCGCCCTGCAGGACGCGGCCGGGAGCGCGCTCGCGCTGGGGGCGCACGTGCTCGGGCGCGGCGCGGAGCTCGTGCGCGCCGGCGGTCCGGCCCGGGCGGTGTCCGCGGCCGCCGACGAGGTGGCCGCCCTCGCCGCTGCGGGCGAGCGCGCCCTGCGCGAGGTCGTTCCAATCGGTGCGGCGTCGTCCGTCGCCGCGGTGCGGGACGGGTCCGTCCGGTGACCGGGGAGGCGTCGGCCGCGCCCGGAGGCAGGGGGGCCGGTGCGCTGCTGCCCGGTGCGCTGGACGAGGTCCTCGGTGCCGGTCGCGAGGCCGGGGGAGGGCTCCGGGTGCGGGGGGGCGCGGGCGGTCTCGTCGTCGAGGGGACGGCGATGCAGGACGCCGCCCGGTCGCTCGCGCGCACGGGCGAGGGCCTCCTGGTCGTGACCGCGGCCACCGCGACCGCCGGCGCGGCGGGCGGCCCCGCGGCCGCCGTCCTCGACCCCGCGGGCGCCGCCGGGGTGCAGCAGGCGACCGTCGTGGCGCTCGCCCGGCTCGCGCGCACCGCGACCGGCTGCGCCCGTCTCTCGGCGCTCCTGACGGCGGCCGGGCTCGCGTACGCCCACGCCGAGGAGGTCGCCGCCCGTGCGGGCGACGGCGCCCGCGACGCCGTGGCGCGGGCGGCCGGAGGAGCGGTCGGCGGTCTCGTGCGCAGCCCCGAGGTCGTCGTGCCCGGCGCGGCCGCGGTGCTGGCGGCCGTGACGGCGGGGGGTCTCGTGTGGGTCGCCGTCCGCGGCGGCGGGCTCGTGGGCGAGGTGGGCGACGACCTCGTGGCCGACCTGGCGGACGGCCGGCTCGACGTCCGCGAGCGGGGCCTCGTCGCCGACGCGGTCCGCGACGTGCCCGTGCGGCTGGAGGCGCTGGCCGGGGCGGACCTGGCCGCGGCCGGGGCGTCGGCCGCCGCGGGGCTCTCCGGTGCCGCGGCGCAGCACCCCCTCCTGCTCGAGGCCCTCGTCGGCGGACTGCCGGTCGGGCTCGCGGCGGCCGTCGGCGTCGCCGGGGGGCCGACGGCCCGGCGGGCGGTCCGCGCCGACCTCCCCGGTGGGGACCGGCTCGTCTGGCCGCCCGCCGACGTCGCGGACCTGTCGGCGGCCGTCTCGGTCCTCGCGACGCAGGACGGGGCGCTGCGCCCGACGCGCGTGCGCGTGCGACCGGCGGGCCCGCCCGCCGCGGTGGCCCCGGCGACCGGCGTGGCCGACCTGCTCGCGCGCGCCGCCCCGCTGGCGGGAGGTGGGGCGCTGAGCCCCGGCGGCCGGGGGCGCAGCGCGGCGCCCGTCCTGGTCGAGGGCGTCGTCGACGCGGCGGGGACGCGGCGGTGGGTCCTCGTCCTTCCCCCGACGCAGACGACCGCCGACCCGCGGTCCTCCGCGACCACGAACCCCGCCGACCTCGGCTCGGACCTGCGGGCCGTCGGCCACGTCCCGTCAGCGGCCTCGCGGGCCGCGGTCCGAGCCCTCGAGGAGGCGGGCGCCCGCCCCGGTGACCCGCTGCTGCTCGTCGGCTACAGCCAGGGCGGGATCGTCGCCGCCCAGCTCGCGGCCGACCCGCACCTGCGCTCGGTCGCGCGCGTGGACGCCGTCCTCACCGCCGGTGCCCCCTCGGGCGGCTACGACGTGCCGGACGACGTCGCGGTCCTGTCCCTCGAGCACGAGGAGGACTGGATCCACCGGCTCGACGGCGAGCGCAGCCCGGCCACGCCGGGGCGCACGACGGTCTCCCGCGACCTCACGGACGCGGGAGACCTCACCGGGGCCGACCTGCGCCGGGACGGCATGTCGGGGCACGACCTCTCGCGGTACACCGAGACGGCGGCGCTCGTCGACGCCTCCGAGGACCCCTCCCTGGTCGCCTGGCGCGAGCGGGTCGCGCCCTACCTCGACGCCGAGGGCACGACCGCGACGAGGCAGACCTTCCTCGCCGAGCGCGTGCCCGCCGGATGAGAGGCCGGTGGCCGGGGCGGCGCCCGTCCGGCGACGCTCCGGTCGGCGGTCTCCCGGGCGCCCCGCTGGCAGGATCACCGGGACGAGCGCGGCGCAGCGGCTGCGGGGAGCACGGCGGAGGACGAGGAGCGGGGCGCATGAGCTGGCTGGTCACCGGGGGAGCGGGCTACATCGGGGCGCACGTCGTCGACGCGTTCCGCGCGGCGGACCTCCCCTGCGTCGTCCTCGACGACCTCTCGAGCGGGATCGCGGAGTTCGTGCCCGACGACGTGCCCTTCGTGCGGGCCGACCTCCTCGACACCGTCGCGGTGGAGCGGACCCTGCGCGAGCACGAGGTCACGGGCGTCGTGCACCTGGCCGGCTTCAAGTACGCCGGGGTGTCGGTGCAGCGGCCGCTGCACACGTACTCGCAGAACGTCACCGCGATGGTCGGCCTGCTGCGGGCGATGGGTGAGGTCGGCGTCGACCGCCTCGTCTTCTCCTCCAGCGCAGCGGTCTACGGCACCCCGCCCGGAGACGTCGTCACCGAGCAGACGCCCACCGGGCCGGAGTCGCCCTACGGCGAGAGCAAGCTCGTCGGCGAGTGGCTGCTGCGCGACGTCGAGCGCGCGGGCGACCTGCGCGGCACCGCGCTGCGCTACTTCAACGTCGTCGGCTCCGGCCGACCCGAGCTCTACGACGCCAGCCCGCACAACCTGTTCCCCCTCGTGCTGTCCGCCCTGTCCGAGGGCCGCACGCCGCGCATCAACGGCACGGACTACCCGACGCCGGACGGCACGTGCGTGCGCGACTACGTCCACGTCGCCGACCTGGCCCGCAGCCACGTGGCGGCGGCCCGGCGCCTGGAGGCCGGCGAGGACGTCGAGCCCGTCTACAACCTCGGCAGCGGCGACGGCGTCTCGGTCCGCGAGATCATGGACGCGGTCGCCCGGGTGACCGGCGTCGACTTCACGCCGGAGGAGGCGGAGCGCCGCCCCGGCGACCCGGCCCGCATCGTCGCCCGCGGCGACCTCGCCGCCCGGGACCTCGACTGGGCGATGCGGCACGACCTGGACGACATGGTCGCGGGCGCCTGGGCGGCCGAGAAGCGTGCCCGGGAGAGCGCCCAGGAGGGCGCTGCGGGCTGACCCCGCGCACGGCCGGACGGCGGGCGGCGGGGCGGCGGCGTCCGCGGCGACGGTCCTACCCTGCCGGGCATGACCTCGCCGAGCCCCCGCCTGCGCGACGTGCTGGCGGACGTGCCCTCCTACGTCCCCGGCCGTCGGCCGGCCGTGCTCGAGGGCGTCACGCCGTACAAGCTCGCGAGCAACGAGAACCCGTACCCGCCGCTGCCGTCGGTGCTCGAGGTCGTCGCGCGCGCCTCGCAGGAGGCCAACCGCTACCCGGACCTGCTGAGCACCGAGCTGACCGCGGCGGTCGCCGCGCACGACGGCGTCCCGGCGGAGCACGTCGTCGCCGGGCCCGGCAGCGTCGGCGTCCTCTCCCAGGTCCTCACGGCGACGGCCGGCGACGGCGACGAGGTCGTCCACGCCTGGCGCTCCTTCGAGGCCTACCCGATCGTCGTGCGGCTCTCCGGCGCGCGGTCGGTGGCCGTCCCCCTGCGGCCGGACGGGCGGCACGACCTGCCGGCGATGGCGGCGGCCGTCACCGGCCGGACCCGGCTCGTCCTCGTCTGCAGCCCGAACAACCCCACCGGCCCGGTCGTCACGGCCGAGGAGGTGGACGCCTTCCTCTCCGCGGTCCCGGACGACGTCGTCGTCGTCCTCGACGAGGCCTACCGGGAGTTCGTCCGCCCGGAGGCCGGCGCGCCGGACGCCGTGGCCCTGCACCTCGCGCACCCGAACCTCGTCGTGCTGCGGACGTTCTCGAAGGCCTACGGGCTCGCCGGCCTGCGCGTCGGCTACGGGCTCGCGCACCCCGCCGTCGCCGACGCGCTGCGCAAGACGGCGATCCCCTTCGGCGTCAGCACGGTGGCGCAGGCCGCGGCCGTCGCCTCCCTGGAGGCCGAGGACGAGCTGCTCGAGCGGGTCCGGGCCATCGTGGACGAGCGCGAGCGCGTCGTCGCGGCGCTCGTCGGGCAGGGCTGGGACCTGCCCGCGACGGAGGCCAACTTCGTCTGGATGCCGGTGGGGGAGCGCGCGACCGAGCTGGCCGAGGCCTGCGGGGCGGTGGGGCTGTCGGTGCGCGCCTTCCCCGGGGACGGCGTGCGCGTCACCGTCGCCGAGCCGGAGGCCGACGACCGGTTCCTCGAGGTGGCCGCCCGCTTCCTGCGGTCCTGACGACGGGTCCGCCCCGACCGCTGCCGCGGCGCGCTGGGCGGCGGCCGGGCACGGGTCCTCCGGGCGAGTACCGTGCCCGTCCAGTCGCCCCTCGCTGACTCCCGGGCCGACTCCCGGGAAGCCACCCCGGGGACCGTGACGCACCGGCTCCCCCAGGGGCCGTCCGAGGAGGTTCCGTGACGCCGACGACGACCGGGCGAGGTGCGGCGACCGCGGAGCGGCCGCCGGCGTCGGGTCAGGCGCCCGTCCCGGCGGCCGGCGCCGGGTCCGGCCCCCTGCGCTCCGTCCAGCTGCTGACGCCCGACGGCCGCCGCGTCGAGGAGGGCGAGGACCCCGAGGTCGTCGCGCTCGCCGAGGCGCTCACCACCGACGACCTGCGGGGCATGCACCGCGACATGGTGCTGGCGCGACGGGTCGACACCGAGGCCACGGCGCTGCAGCGCCAGGGCGAGCTCGGGCTCTGGGCGAGCCTGCTCGGCCAGGAGGCCGCGCAGGTCGGCGCGGCCCGGGCCACGGCTCCGCAGGACCGGCTGTTCCCCACCTACCGCGAGCACGCGCTCGCGCTCGTGCGCGGCGTCGACCCGCTCCACGTCCTGTCCCTGTTCCGCGGCGTCGACCGCGGGGGCTGGGACCCGGCCGAGACCGGGGTGAGCCCCTACACGCTCGTCATCGGCAGCCAGACGCTGCACGCCACCGGCTACGCCATGGGCGTCCAGCGCGACGGCGCCGTCGGCACGGGCGACCCGGCCCGCGACACCGCGGTCCTCGCCTGCTTCGGGGACGGTGCGAGCAGCCAGGGCGACGTCAACGAGGCCTTCGTCTTCGCCGCCACCTTCACCGCGCCCGTCGTCTTCTTCTGCCAGAACAACCAGTGGGCGATCTCGGTCCCCGCCGAGCGCCAGACGCGCGTGCCGATCGCCCAGCGCGCCAGCGGCTTCGGCTTCCCCGGCGTCCGCGTCGACGGCAACGACGTCCTCGCCTGCTACGCCGTCGTCCGCGCGGCGCTCGAGCGGGCCCGCTCCGGCCAGGGACCGACGCTGGTCGAGGCCTTCACCTACCGGATGGGCGCGCACACGACGTCGGACGACCCGGGGCGCTACCGGCCGTCGGTCGAGGTGGACCAGTGGCGCGCCCGCGACCCGATCGCCCGGCTGGAGGCCCACCTGCGACGTGACCACGGCGTCGGCGACGAGGCCTTCGCCGATCTCGCCCGCGAGGGCGACGCCCTGGCCTCCCGGCTGCGCCGCGGCGTCCTCGAGATGCCCGACCCGGAGCCCGGCTCGATGTTCGACCACGCCTACGCGGCCGAGCACCCGCAGGTCGAGGCGGAGCGCGCCTGGTACGCGCAGTACACGGCGGGCCTGCACGGCGGCCAGGGCGACGCCGACGGGGGCGCGCGGTGAGCCCGTCGGCGCCGGACGGCGCGGTGGACCGGGTGCAGCGGCTCAGCGTCGCCAAGGCGCTCAACCTCGGCCTGCGCGCCGCCATGGACGCCGAGCCGCGCGTCCTCGTCATGGGCGAGGACGTCGGGGCCCTCGGCGGCGTCTTCCGCGTCACCGAGGGGCTGGCCAAGGACTTCGGCGAGGACCGCGTGGTCGACACCCCGCTGGCGGAGGCCGGGATCATCGGCACGGCGATCGGCCTCGCGATGCGGGGCTACCGGCCCGTCTGCGAGATCCAGTTCGACGGCTTCGTGTTCCCCGCCTACGACCAGATCGTCACCCAGCTCGCCAAGATGACGCACCGCACCCGGGGGGCGACCCCCATGCCGGTCGTCATCCGCATCCCGTCCGGCGGGGGCATCGGGGCCGTCGAGCACCACAGCGAGTCGCCCGAGACGCTCTTCGCCCACGTCACCGGCCTGCGCTGCGTCAGCGTGTCCAACGCCGTCGACGCCTACTGGATGATCCAGCAGGCCGTCGCCTCGCCCGACCCGGTCGTCGTCTTCGAGCCCAAGCGGCACTACTGGGACAAGGCCGAGGTGGACCTCGACGCCGAGCCCTACCCGCTGCACCGCTCGCGCGTCGTCCGCACGGGCACCGACGTGACGGTCGTCGCGCACGGTCCCAGCGTGCCCGTGGCGCTGCGGGCCGCGCAGGCGGCGGCGTCCGAGGGCCGCAGCCTCGAGGTGATCGACCTCCGCACCATCTCCCCGCTCGACCTCGGGCCGGTGGAGGAGTCGGTGCGCCGGACGGGACGCCTCGTCGTCGCGCACGAGGCGCCGGTCTTCCTCGGGATCGGGGCCGAGGTCGCCGCGCGGGTGGCCGAGTCGTGCTTCTACTCCCTCGAGGCGCCCGTGCTGCGCGTCGGCGGCTTCTCCGTGCCCTACCCGGCGGCCCGGATCGAGGAGGAGTACCTGCCCGACGCCGACCGGCTGCTGGAGGCGGTCGACCGGGTCCTCGACCACTGACGTACGCCCTCAGGACCCACCCGCCGCACCACCGACCTGCCGCGCCGAGACACCCGGCGCCCCCGCCGCACCGACGACCCGACCGGCCGACGCGCCGAGACACCCCCAGGAGGCCCGCCGTGGCGCTGCAGCAGTTCCGGCTCCCCGACGTCGGCGAGGGGCTGACCGAGGCCGAGGTCGTCGCCTGGCGGGTCGCCGTCGGCGACCGCGTCGACGTCAACGCCGTCCTCGTCGAGATCGAGACGGCCAAGTCGCTCGTCGAGCTCCCGTCGCCCTTCGCCGGCGTCGTGCGGGAGCTCCTCGTCGACGAGGGGCTGACGGTCGAGGTGGGCACGCCGATCGTCGCGGTCGAGGTGACGGGCGCCCAGGGGTCCGACGGGAGGGCGGAGGGCCGCGACGTCGACGCCTCGGGCCCGGACCACGGGCCCGGCGGGGGCGCGCGCGGTGGGGACGTCGTCGACCCCGACGGCGCCGACGACCGCCGCGACGTCCTCGTGGGGTACGGGCCGGGGCGCCGCGCCTCCCGCCGCCGGCCGCCGGCGGACGCAGCGGGCTCGCCCGGCACGAGCCCCGCGGCGGGGGACGCCGGCGCCGGGGCGGAGGACGGCAGCGCCGCGGCGGCGCAGGACGGCGCCTCCTCACGCCCGCTCGCCACGCCCCCCGTCCGCAAGCTCGCCCGCGACCGCGGGGTCGACCTCGCGGAGGTCGTGCCGAGCGGCCCGCGGGGCAACGTCACGCGCCGCGACGTGCTCGCGCACGAGGAGACCGGCGCGGGGGACGCCCCGGCGCCCGCCGCCGACGGCGAGGTGCGCGTCCCCGTCCGCGGCGTCCGCCGCGCCATGGCGGAGGCGATGGTCCGCAGCACGACCGAGGCCCCGCAGGCGACCCTCTTCCACACGCTCGACGTCACGCGGACGGTCAGGCTCGTCCAGCGGCTCAAGCAGGACACCGGCTTCGGGGACGTCCGCGTCTCGCCGCTGCTCGTCGCCGCGCGCGCCGTCGTCCTCGCCCTCGCCCGCACGCCCGAGATGGGCGCGCGCTGGGACGGTGCGGCCGGCGAGCTCGTCGTGCCCGGGCACGTCCACCTCGGCATCGCCGCCGCGACCCCCCGCGGGCTGGTCGTCCCCGTGGTCCGGGACGCCCAGGCGCTCGGCCTGCACGACCTGGCGGCCGCCATCACCGAGCTCGCGACGACGGCCCGCGAGGGGCGGACGCCGCCCTCCGCGCTCACGGGCGGGACCTTCACCGTCACCAACATCGGGGCCCTCGGCATCGAGTCCGGCGCCCCGATCCTCAACCCCGGCGAGACCGGCATCCTCGGCGTCGGGTCGGTCGCGCGGAGGCCCTGGGTCCACCGCGACCGCGTCCGCCCGCGGTGGACGACGACGCTCTCGCTGACCGTCGACCACCGCGTCGTCGACGGCGCCCAGGCCGGCGGCTTCCTCGCCGACGTCGCCGCCGTCCTGGAGCGGCCGTCCCAGGCCCTCGTGTGGTCGTGAGCCCCGTGGTTGTGGGCCCGGTGGTCGTGGGCCCGGTGGTCGTGGGCCCGGTGGTCGTGGACCCGGTGCTGGTGCGGGGGGCGCGCGGGTGAGGCTGCACCTGCTGCAGGTCGGGTACGGCGACGACGAGCCGGTGGCCGCGCGCCGCGACCGCGTCGCCGCCCTGGTGGCGGCGCAGGAGGGTGCCGACGTCGTCGTCCTGCCGGAGCTGTGGGCGCACGGGGGGTTCGCGTCGGGGACGTGGGGCGAGCGCGCCGAGGCGCTCGACGGGCCGACGGCGCGCGCCCTGGCCGACGCGGCCCGCGCGTGCGGGGCGGTCGTGCACGGCGGGTCGGTCGTCGAGCGGGTGCCCGGGACCGCCGGCGGGCCGGACCGGCTGCACAACACGTCGCTGGTCCTGCGGCCGGACGGCGCCCTGCTCGCGCGCTACCGCAAGGTGCACCGCTTCGGCCACGGCCGCGGCGAGTCCGAGCTCATGACGCCGGGGCAGGAGGTCGTCGTCGCCGACGTGCCGCTGCGCGACGGGACCGTGCTGCCGACCGGGCTCGCCACCTGCTACGACCTGCGCTTCCCCGAGCTGTTCCGCCGCCTGCTCGACGGCGGGGCCCGGCTGGTGCTCCTCCCGGCGGCGTGGCCGGCGGCGCGCGCCGACCACTGGCGCCTGCTCGTGCGGGCCCGCGCGCTGGAGGACCAGGTGCTGCTCGCCGCGTGCGGCACCGCCGGGACGCACGCGCGGACCCCGATGGCCGGGGCCAGCGCCGTCGTCGGCCCGGACGGCGTCGTCCTGGCCGAGGCGGGGGCGGACGAGGAGGTCCTCGTCGTCGACGTGGACCCGGGCGTCGTCGAGGACGCCCGGGTCGCCTTCCCCGTCCTCGCCGACCGCCGGCTCTGACGGGTGGTCCGTCGCCGGGCGGCGCCGGACCGGCCTCCCCGGGCGCCTACCCTCGGGGGGTGAGCGCAGGGACGGCGCCGAGGGCGCGAGCGACGGGCGAGGGCGCCTCCGCGACCCGGCCGCCCGTGCGGGGCGGGGGCGCGGCGGCGGACGTCGCACCGGTGTGGTGGCTCGTCGTCCTCGCGCTGACGCCGGTCGCCGTCCTCCTCGGGACGGCGTGGGCCCTGGCCACCGGAGGGGCCGCGGCCCCCGAGCTGGTGCGCGACCCCGGCGCGCTCGTCCGCTACGGGCTGCCCTTCGCGACGCTCGTCCGGGACCTGTCGCTCGCCCTCACGCTCGGGTCCCTGGTCCTGGCCGCCGGCGTGGTGCCCGCGCGGGCGCCGTCGTGGTCGGTCGCGGCCCGGACCGGGGCGGTGGCGTCCGGCGTCTGGACGGTCGCGAGCCTCGCCGTCCTCGTGCTGACGGCGGCGAACCTCTCCGGCACGGCGCTGTCCGACCCGGCCTTCGGCGGTCAGCTCGCCACCGTCGCGACGCAGATCACGCAGGGCCAGGCGCTGCTCGTCTCCGCCGCGGTCGTCGCGCTCGTCGCCACCGCGGCGGTGGGGGTCCGGACGCCGGCGGGCGCGGGGTGGACCGCCGTCGTCGCCTGCCTCGCGCTGGTGCCGCTCGCGCTGAACGCCCACTCCACGGGCACGAGCGGGCACGAGACGGCGGTCAGCTCGTGGGGGCTGCACGTCCTCGGCGTCGCCGTGTGGTTCGGCGGGCTGATGGCCCTCGTGGCGATCGCCCGCCGCACGGGCGCCGAGCTCCCCGTCGTGGCCCGCCGGTACTCGGCGCTGGCGCTCGTCGGCTTCGTGCTCGTCGTCACCTCGGGCGTCGCCAACGCGTCGTTGCGGGTCGCGGGGGTCGGCGACCTCGTCGGCACCGCCTACGGGCAGCTCGTGCTGGCGAAGGCCGGCGCGAGCGTGGTCCTCGGCCTCGCGGGGTACCTGCACCGCCGCCGCCTGCTCGCCGGCATCGACGTCCGGACCGCGACCGGCGCCGGTGCCCGCGGCCCGTTCTGGCGCCTCGTGGGCGGCGAGGTCGTCCTGCTCGGCGCGGTGTCCGGCGTCGCGGCCGCGCTCTCCCTCACGCCGCCGCCGGTCCCGCAGGAGCTGCCCCCCGCGCCGACGCCCGCGGAGATCCTCACCGGCGAGGCGCTGCCGGAGCCGTTCAGCACCGCCAGCATCGTCACGCAGTGGCAGACGGACGTCCTGTGGGTGGCCATCGCGGCGGGGCTGGCCGTCGCCTACGCCCGCGGCGTGGTGCGGCTGCACCGCCGGGGGGACCGGTGGCCCGTGGGGCGGACGGTCTCGTGGGCGCTGGGCCTGCTCGCCCTCGTCTACATCACGAGCGGGGCGCCGGCGGCGTACGGCCGCACGGTCTTCAGCGCCCACATGATCCAGCACATGGTCCTCAGCATGGGGATCCCCGTGCTGCTCGTGCTCGGGGCGCCGATCACGCTGGCGCTGCGCTCCCTGCCGCGGCGCAAGGACGGGTCGCGGGGCCCGCGGGAGTGGCTCGTCGCCCTGACGGAGTCGCGCTGGCTGCGCGTCGTCTCGCAGCCCGTCGTCGCGGCGGTGCTGTTCGCCGGCAGCCTCGTCGTCTTCTACTACTCGCCGCTGTTCGAGCTCGCGCTGTCGACCCACGTGGGCCACGAGCTGATGATGGTGCACTTCCTCGCCGTCGGGTACCTCTTCGCGAACACGCTCGTCGGCGTCGACCCCGGCCCGAACCGGCCGTCGTACCCCCTGCGGCTGGTGCTGCTGCTGGCGACGATGGCCTTCCACGCGTTCTTCGGCATCTGGGTCATGTCGAGCGAGGCGCTGCTCGCGAACAGCTGGTTCTCCTCGACCGGCTGGGGGATCGACGCGCTGGCCGACCAGAAGGTGGGCGGCGGCATCGCCTGGGGCATCGGCGAGATCCCCACGCTGCTGCTGCTCGTCGTCGTCGCCGTCCAGTGGTCGCGCAGCGACGACCGCGAGGCACGCCGCACCGACCGCGCCGCGGACCGCGACGGCGACGCCCAGCTCGCCGCGTACAACGCGATGCTCGCCGAGCGCGGCCGGCAGGACCCCGCCCGCCGTCCCTGACCGCCCCACCCCCGGCACGTCGACGACGTCCAGCCCCCCCGGGGTGCCGCGTCTTCGCACTTCGACGACTTCCTGCGCTCAGGGTGCCGCATCTCGCGCACTTCGACGACTTCGTGCGCTCGGAGGGCCCCATCTCATGCACTTCGACGACTTCGTGCGCTCAGGGGGCCGCATCTATCGCACTTCGACGACTTCTCGCGCCGAGGGCGCCCTTTCATGAGCACTTCGACGACTTCCTGCGCTCAAGGTGCCGTTTCGCGAACACTTCGACGACTTCGTGCGTTCGCGGTGCCGTCTCGCGCGCACGTCGACGACGTCGTGCTCGGAGGGCAGGACGTGACTGCCGGGCGCGGGTCGGCGGGCGGGCGTGGTAGCACGGAGCCGTGACGACGAACGGCGACGACGCCCGCCCCGACCACAGCTCCTCCGGCGACCCGCTCGGGGACCTGGACGCCTACGCCGCGCAGCCCCGGGTGACCGGGCTCGCGCTGAGCCCGGACGGACGGCGCCTCGCGCTCGCGGTCGCCGGCCTCGACGGCGAGGGCACCGGGTACGTGACGAGCCTGTGGGAGTCACCCCTCGACGGCGGTGCGTGCCGCCGGCTCACCCGTGGCACGACGGGCGAGGCCGCGCCGGTGTGGACACCGGCGGGTGACCTGCTCTTCACCGCGAAGCGGCCGGAGCCGCCCGCGTCCTCCGCGAGGGGGCGCCCCCGGCCCGGTGCGCAGCCCGGCCCGGCGGGGGAGCCGGGGCAGCCCGGCGTGGGCGGTCGCACCGGGGACGACGCACCGCCCGCGCTGTGGTGCCTGCCCGGCGGGACCGGCGAGCCACGGCCGGTCGCCTCGCGGCCGGGCGGCCTGCAGGTCGCCGCCGTCGCCCGCGGCACCGGGGCCCTGCTCGCGACGTCGCCGACGATGCCGTCGGCGCCGCAGGACGGCGACGACGCCTCCGTCCGGCGCGCGCGCACGGAGGCCGGCGTGACCGCCGTCCTCCACGACTCCTACCCCGTGCGGTTCTGGGACCACGACCTCGGGCCCGACCGCGACCGCCTGCTCGCCGCCGACGCGCTCGACGACGTCGCCGGCACCGCCGGGACGCCCGACTCGCGGTACACGCTGCGCGACCTCACCGGCCACGTCGGCCCCGCGCTGCACGGGGCGGCCTGGGACCTCTCCGACGACGGCCGCACCGCCGTCGGTACCTGGACGGTGCTGCGGGCCCACGGCGAGCAGTCCCTGCAGCTCGTCGCCGTCGACGTGGCGACGGGGCACCGCACGGTGCTGCTGGACGACCCCGGCCTCGAGCACGAGGGGGCGGTGCTCTCGCCCGACGGCGCCACCGCGGCGTTCGTCGCGACGCGTGTCTCGACCCCCGAGCGGGCGCCGCGGTCCTGGTTGGCCCTCGTCGACCTCGAGCGGGACGCCTCCGGCGGCGTCGTCGGCGCGGGCGAGCGGCGCGACCTCACCGCCGGCTGGGACCGGTGGCCGTCCGCCGTGTCCTGGACGCGCGACGGGCGCTCGCTCGTCGTCGAGGCGGACGAGGGCGGCGCGGCCCCGCTCTTCCTCGTCGACGCCGCCTCCGGCGACGTCCGCCGCCTCACCGCCGACCACGGCGCCTACGCCGGCGTCCAGGTCTCGCCCGACGGCTGGGCGTACGCGCTGCGCTCGGCCTACGACGCCGCGCCGGCGCCCGTCCGCGTCCGCCTCCGGGACGGCGACGTCGAGCACCTGCCCTCACCGGTCGCGCCGCTGTCCCTGCCGGGCCGGCTGGAGGACCTGCGCACGACCGCCGCGGACGGCACCGAGGTCCGCAGCTGGCTCTGCCTGCCGGACGGCGCGTCGCCCGACGCGCCCGCGCCGCTCCTGCTGTGGGTCCACGGCGGGCCGCTCGGCTCGTGGAACGCCTGGTCGTGGCGCTGGAACCCGTGGTTGGCCGTCTCCCGGGGCTACGCCGTCCTCCTGCCCGACCCCGCGCTGTCCACCGGCTACGGCCAGGACTTCGTCCAGCGCGGCTGGGGCGCCTGGGGTGCCGCGTCCTTCACCGACCTCATGGCCGCCACGGACGCCGCCGAGGCGCGCGAGGACGTCGACGAGACCCGCACCGCCGCGATGGGCGGCTCCTTCGGCGGCTACATGGCCAACTGGATCGCCGGGCACACCGACCGCTTCGACGCCGTCGTCACGCACGCGAGCCTGTGGGCGCTGGACCAGTTCGGCCCGACGACCGACGCGGCGTACTTCTGGGGGCGGGAGATGACGCCCGCGATGGCGCAGGAGAACAGCCCGCACCGCAGCGCCGACGCCATCACGACGCCGGTGCTCGTCGTCCACGGGGACAAGGACTACCGCGTGCCGGTCGGCGAGGGCCTGCGCCTGTGGTGGGACCTGCTCTCGCGCAGCACCGCCGAGGACGGCTCGACGCCGCACCGCTTCCTGTACTTCCCCGACGAGAACCACTGGGTGCTCTCGCCCGGCGGCGTCGTCGTCTGGTACCAGTCGGTGCTGGGCTACCTCGACCAGCACGTGCTCGGGAAGGGATGGGTGCAGCCCGACCACCTGGGCTGAGGCGCTGCCGGAGTCCCGCCACGCCGGTGCGACTATCGACCCGTGAGCACGCGCACCGCCGGTACCGCCCGCAGCGCGAGGACCCCCCGCACCCGCGCCCCCGAGCTCGTCGGCCGGCGGTGGGTCGGCACCGACGGGCGGGTGCTGCGGCTGGCGGACCTGCGCGGCCGCTTCGTGCTTCTCGACTTCTGGACGAGCTGCTGCGTCAACTGCCTCCACGTCCTGTCCGAGCTGCGCGACCTCGAGGAGCGGTGGGCCGCCGAGCTCGTCGTCGTCGGCGTGCACTCGCCGAAGTTCCCGCACGAGGCCGAGCCGGACGTCCTCGACGACGCCGTCCGCCGCTACGAGGTGCACCACCCCGTCCTCGACGACGCCGACATGGCGACGTGGCAGGCGTACGCGGCGCGGGCCTGGCCGACGTTGGTGCTCGTCGACCCCACCGGGTACGTCGTCGCGTCGCTCTCGGGGGAGGGGCACGCGCACGGGCTCGACGCGCTGCTCACCGAGCTCGTCGCCGAGCACGACGAGCGCGGCACGCTCGTGCGCGGCGAGCGGCTGTTCACCCCGCTGCCGAGGCGGCGACGGACGACGGCCTGCGTTACCCCAGCAGCGCTCTCGTCCTGCCCGAGCGCCTCGGCGGCGGGGTCCTCGTCACGGACACCGGGCACCACCGCCTCGCGGTGCTCGACGACGACCTCGCCGTGCTGCGGACCGTCGGCTCGGGGGCCCGCGGCCTCGTCGACGGCGACGCCGCGACCGCGTCCTTCGCGGAGCCGCAGGGCCTGTGCCTGCTGCCCGACGACGTGGCCGCGCGCCTGGGTGTCGACGTCGTCGTCGCGGACAGCGCGAACCACGCCGTCCGCGGCGTCCGGCTCGGGGGCGGCGCCGCCCGCGTGGTGACCCTGGCGGGCACGGGCGAGCAGCTGCGCCGTCGCGAGGGCGGCGGGCCGGCGCTGCGTCAGCACCTCTCGACGCCGTGGGACGTCGCCTGGTGGGACGACCAGGTCGTCGTGGCCATGGCGGGCGTGCACCAGCTGTGGGCGCTGGAGCCGGCCGCGGACCCGGGGGACGGCGTCGTCCGCGTGCTGGCCGGCACCTCGGCCGAGGGCCTGCGCGACGGCGACGCCGAGCAGGCGTGGTTCGCGCAGACGTCGCGCCTCGTGCCGTCCGTCGACGGCGGGGCGTTGTGGGTCGTGGACGCCGAGACCTCGGCGCTGCGGCGGCTGGTCCGCACCGGCGCCGCCGCCGACCGCTCGGTCCCGGTGGTCGAGGACACCCGCCTGGCCAACGCGGCGCCCGTCGCCGCACCCGGCTACCGGGTCGAGACGCTCGTGGGGTCAGGGCTGTTCGACTTCGGGGACCGGGACGGCGGGGCGGCCGAGGCGCTGCTGCAGCACCCCCTCGGCGCCGCCGTGCTGCCCGACGGCTCCGTCGCCGTCGCCGACACCTACAACGGGGCGGTGCGGCGGTACGACCCCGCGGCGCCGGCCGGGGTGCCGGCGGTCACGACCCTGGTCGCCGACCTGGCCGAGCCGACCGGCGTGGCGGTCGTCGGCTCGGGCGCGGCCGCGGAGCTGCTCGTCGTCGAGTCCCGGGCGCACCGGGTGCTGCGACTGCCGCTCACGGCGGGTCGTGCCCTCGGGAGCGCCACGGGGCGGGTCGAGCGGCCGGCGACCGCCCTCGCCGCCGGTCTCGTCGACCTGCGCGTGCGCTTCTCGCCGCCGGCCGGCCAGCACCTCGACGACCGCTTCGGCTCGCCGGTCCGGGTCGTCGTCTCGTCCACGCCGGCGAGCCTGCTCGCCGAGGGCGCCGGCACGCGGACCGCGCTCGGGCGTCCGCTGGTCCTGCGCGGCGCGGCGGGGGAGGCGGGCGTCCTGCACGTCTCGGCGCAGGCCGCGGCCTGCGACGCCCCGTCACCGGCGGACGGCGAGGTGCCGGAGCACGCCGCCTGCCACCTCTACCAGCAGGACTGGGGCATCCCCGTCGTGGTGACCGAGGACGGCCCCTCGGAGCTGGTCCTCGACCTTCGCGAGGTCTGAGGTCGCCCTCGTCGGTCAGAAGCCCGCCCGACGAGGGCCGCCCGGGTCCGCGCCCGGCGCGCCGCCGAGCGTCCCGCCCACGAGGGCCCGCAGCTGCTCCTGCGCCTGGGCGGCCGCGGCGGCCATCTGGTCGCCCTGCTGCGCGCGGCCGGCGAGGAGCTCGCCGTGGTGGTCCTCGCAGACGCCGGTGCCCTCGAGGAGGACGGCGGCCGGGGTCCGGGTGCGGGCGCCCAGGCACGGCGAGCACCAGCCCAGCGGGCCGGGGACGTCCGGGACCACGGTCCCGCGGTCGGGACCGACGGCGTCAGCGCTCATGCGCCGACGCTAGCCGCGGCGCCACCGGTCCGCTGCGGAGCCGCTTCCCCGCACCGGAGCGGCACCCCGCGACGGCTCAGCGCCCGAGCGCCGTGCACACGCAGGCGCGGCCCTCGGCGTCGGCCAGGACGGGGAAGGCCGGGGCCTGCGTGTCGTCCACGACGCAGCCGCCAGTCGTCGAGGCCCGCATCCGCGACGTCCTCCACCGAGCTCCTGCCCACGGGCCGAGCATGGCCCTCACGGCGCGGGCGCGGGGCCGTCGCGCTCAGGCCCCGGTGACCGAGGGGTGCCCGAAGAGCCCCGGCAGCCCGCCGGTGTGGACGAGGACCGTCCGACCGCCCGGGCGCACCTCGCCGCGGCGGACGGCGGACGCCAGGCCGGCCAGCGCCTTCGCGGTGTAGACGGGGTCCAGGACGACGCCCTCGGTGCGCGCCGCGGCCTCCAGCGCAGCGGTGCTGCCGGGCGTCGGGACCCCGTAGCCCTCGCCGACCTCGTCGCGGCGCAGGCGCAGGTCCCCGGCTCGGACCGTGGACGCCGCGGCGGCGTCGGGGAGGGCGTCCGGCTGCGCGGCCGCGACGCCGCGCACGAGCCCCACCACCCGCTCGACCGGGTCGGGCACCGCACCGACGTCGACGCCCAGCACGCGTGCGGGCCCCAGGCCCGCGACGAGCCCGGCCATCGTCCCGCCGGAGCCGACGGCGGTCACGACGTGCGCGACGTCAGGGACCTGCGCCGCGATCTCGGCGGCCGCCTCGACGTAGCCCAGCACGCCGAGGGCGTCGGAGCCGCCGTAGGGGACACGGGAGGGGCGCGAGCCCTCGGCTCGCAACCGGGCGCACACCTGCTCGGCCGCGGCGTCGAGGTCGCCGAGCGCGACGTCGCCGACCCACTCCAGCTGCGCGCCGAGCAGCTCGTCGAGGACGAGGTTGCCCGCGGCGCGTCCCGGGGCCGAGCCGGCGAGCACGAGCACGCAGCCCAGGCCCGCGCGCCGTGCGGCGGCCGCGGTGGCGCGGGCGTGGTTGCTCTGCGCCGCGCCCGTCGTCACGAGGACGTCGGCGCCCTCGGCGAGCGCCCGACCGACGGTGCGCTCGAGCTTGCGGACCTTGTTGCCGCCCCCGCCCAGGCCGCAGAGGTCGTCGCGCTTGAGCAGGAGGTCGTCCCGGCCCAGGCCGAGGTGCTCGGCGAGCCGGGGCGCGGGCTCGACCGGCGTCGGCCAGGTGCCGAGGCGCAGCAGCGGGGCGTCGGCCTGCGGCGTCGTCACGGACCGCACGCTACGGCGGACGGCCGGAGGCGGGAGGCGGGCGTTGCCCCCGACGACCACGGCCGTCGCACCGACCGGGGGCGGTGCTGGGCCGGACCGATGCCGAGCCCGAGGGGTGCCGAGTCAGGTTAGGCTCCCCTCTCCTGCCCCTCCGAGAGACCACGAGGTCCCCGTGCGCACGACCCTCCTCGGCCGCGTCGCCGTCCTGCCCGTCGCCCTGTCGCTGTCCCTCCTCGCCGCGGGCTGCGGCTCCGACGCCCCGTCCGGCGGGACGCCGGACGCGGAGCCCTCCGGCGGTGCCGCGTCGGCGAGCAGTCCCGGCTCCACGGACGACGCGGGCTCCACGACCGGCGCGGGCTCCTCGGCGGCCTTCCCCGTCACCGTCGACACCGCCTTCGGCGAGATCGAGATCCCCGAGGAGCCGCAGCGCGTCGTCGCCCTCGGGTGGTCCGACGCCGAGACGGCGCTCGCCCTCGGCATCCAGCCGGTCGGGGCCAGCGACTGGCTGGGCTTCGGCGGCGACGGCGTCGGCCCGTGGGCCGAGGGGCTCTACGACGAGTCGCCGACCATCATCAGCACCCTCGAGCCGGAGCTCGAGCAGATCGCCGCCCTGCAGCCCGACCTCATCCTCGACACGCGCTCGGACGGCACGCAGGAGCGCTACGACGCCCTGAGCCAGATCGCCACCACCGTCGGCATCCCCGAGGGCGCCGAGAGCTACACGACGACGTGGGAGGAGCAGCTCGACCTCGTCGGGGAGGCGCTCGGCCGGGAGGACGAGGCCGACCAGCTCGAGGACGAGGTGGAGCAGACGCTCGACGACGCCGCCGCGGCGAACCCGCAGTTCGAGGGCAAGACCGTGGCCGTCGGCGCCCGTACGGCGGAGGAGTGGGGCGCCTACACCGAGGGCGACAGCCGCGTGCAGCTCATGGAGTCGCTAGGCTTCGAGCAGAGCCCCCAGGTCGAGGAGCTCGGCGGCGACAGCTTCTACGTGCCGGTCTCGGACGAGCAGCTGAACCTCCTCGACGCCGACCTCACCGTCGTCTTCCCGATCTTCGTCGAGGCCGCGGAGATCACCGACAACCCGCTGTACCAGGCGATCCCGTCCGTCCAGGACGGGCGGTCCGTCGTCCTGGAGGACACGACGCTGCTCAACGCCTTCTCCAGCGCGAGCGCGCTGGGCACCGAGTACGCGGCCGAGAACATCACGCCGCTGCTGGCCGAGGCCGTGCCCGCGAGCTGACGTCGCCCGGCCCGGCCGGACGCACGAGGTCATCGACGCACGAGGCCCCCGAGCACCGCGGTGCTCGGGGGCCTCGTGCGTCCACCTCACGCGTCGGGACGTCTCACCCCTCCTCGCCCGGGACGAGCGCGAGCACCTGCAGCTCGCTCATCACGAGGTAGCCGCCCTGCCGCGCCTGCAGGACGAGGCGCACGCCGTCGGTCCGCACAGGACCGTCGGCGACGTCGAGCTCCACGACCTCGCTGCCCGCGGGCACGTCGAGGACGGCCGAGGCGTCGACCCAGGCGCCGTCCGCACCACGGACCTGGAGCTGCGCGGTCCGCGGCGACGTGTCGTCCTCCTGGTAGACCTCGGCGCGGACACCCGTCACCGACCGCGCTCCCGGCAGGTCCACGACGAGCGAGTCCCCGGGCCGCTTGTCGCCCGGCACCCACGTCGACCAGGCCTTGTCGGTGAGGTCGCCGTCGTTGAGCCCGGCGGTGGAGTAGCCCGGCTCGGTGAAGGACGCGGAGATGCTCACGCCCTCGTCCTCGGAGACGACGCCGGGCTCACCCGGCACCACCTCGACCTGCGCCGTGGCGGGCAGCGTCCGGCCGGCCGCGGTGACCGCCGTGCCGGCCACGGTCGTCGTGCCGACCGCGGCGACGTCCTCGGGACTCACCTCCGCCCAGGTGACGGGCACCTGGACGGCCACGTCGAGCTGCCCGGTGGCGGTCACCGTGGCGGGGAGCTCCGGGACCTCGCCCGGGACGGTGCGCACCCGCACCGGCTCGGTCGTGGTCAGGCGGTCCACGACGACGGTCGCGGTGACCCGGTGGGTCGTGCCCGTGAGGTCCGTCGCGGTGCCGCGCACGACGACCTCCCGGGGGCGGCTCCAGGCGTGATCGCCCTGGGGCAGGCGCCACGTCGCCGGCATCGCGTAGCCGGTCCCGTCCGAGACGGTGCTGCTCACCGTCTCGGGAAGATCGGGTGCCGTCCCCACCTCGGTGAAGACCTGCACCTCCTGAGCCCCTTCCACGGTCCGGTCGGCGAGCTCCCACCGCTGGTTCGCGCCGCCGTTCGCCCGGTAGGCGCCGACGGGAGCACCCTCGGTGGTCGCCTGGCCGCCCACCTCGAGGAGCCTCGTCGTCCCACGGTTGACGAGGGTCCAGACGCCGTCGCCCGTGGTCGAGCCGACCCACTGCGCCGCGAGCGGCACGTCCGCGGTCTTCTCGGCCAGGCGGACGGTGTCCCCGGTGTCCGTGAGGACACGGCCGTCGACCACGCTCGAGACCGTGTACGCCGTCCGGTTGCCCCTGCCGTGCACGGCGTCCAGGCGCCAGAGCTCGTCCTCGGCGGTGACGTCGTCGGCGCCGAGGACCGCGCCGTCGGCGGCGGCGGCCAGCACCCGGTCGCTCTGCACCCCGTCGAGCGCGTAGACGTGGCCGTCCTGGATGCTCGCCTCGCCGGCGTCGGCACCCCTCACGCCGTCGACGACGAAGGTGGTGACGGACTCGGCGGGGACGACGAGCCGGGCGTGGTCGTCCGTGACCGCCACGGGGTCGCCCTCCTGCAGGGCACCGGACGCGTCGGTGACGACCGGCGTCACGGTGGCGCCGCGCTGCACGAGGCGGAACCCGGAGAGGTCGAGGTCGACCGCGCGCGCGGCGTCCGACTCGTTCACGTGGACGACCGACGCCTGCGGGCCACGACGGCTGACCGACGCCACGGTCGAGGCGTCGTCCGTAGCGATGAGGTGGTCACCCGGCGCGATGTAGTGCGTGAAGTTCCGCACCGTGCCGAACTTCGTGTTGGTGTAGATCGGGCACGTCTCGAGGGTGTCCTCGGCGGTGCAGTCGAACGGGAGCTGGATGCTGCCCCAGTTCGCCCCCGCGGCACTCTCGCCGCCCGGCTTCATGTTGTCGTAGTCCTCGACCGGCTGCCAGAACACCCAGGCCGTGGGCTCGAGCTCGCGCAGGTCGTCGACGATGCGGTCGGCGATGCCGAGGCCCGGCTCCATGGACTCGAAGTCCTGCCCGTCGCCCCAGGACCCGCCGACCTCGCTCATCCACAGCGGCTTGTCGAAGCCCTTGGCGATGTCGCGGACGACGGGCCGCTGCCCGGTGCCGTAGGTGTGGACGTTGAGCTGGTCGACGACCTCGCGGACCTCGGGCGGGTAGGCGTACCAGTTCGTCGCGAAGGTGCCGGGGTTGGTCTCGTCCATGGCCGAGACCACGGCGTCGGTGTCGGCGCCCTCGAGCGCGTCGTCCAGCGCGGAGATCACCTGCCCTTGCAGCGCGGGACCCGCGTGCGCGCCCTCCTGCCGCCCACCGGTCGGGTTCCCGTCCGGGCCGAGCTGGGTGCCCCAGTACGGGGTGTTCGGCTCGTTCAACGGGTCGATCGTGTCGACGTCGATGCCCGTGGCGTCCTCGAGCCGCTCGGTGGCGCCGACGACGTAGGCGGCGAAGTCGTCGACCCGGTCGGCGCGGATCTGGTCGGCCGAGCTGTCGAAGCCGCCGGAGGTGTAGCCGCTGACGGTCTGGAACCACGGCGGCGAGTTGCTGAAGGTCTCCCAGTGCGTGACGTCGTCCTTGATGCGCTCGACCCACCACCGCTGCGTGGCGTCGGCGTCCGGGTCCCAGTCCTCCGGGTCCTCGGGGTCCCACCAGTCGACGTCCTCGCGCGTGGTCCCCTCGGGGGCCTCCCACCAGCCCTCGACGGCACCCCCGGGGCGCAGGTAGTCGGGCACGTCCGGGGCGTTGCCGCCGCCGATGTTGTAGCGGGCGATGTTCAGGCGCAGGCCGTCCTGGCCGAACAGCAGGTCGGCGAGACGGTCGCGGATCTCGTCGGGGTAGTCGCCGGTGGCGTTGGCGAACCAGACGAGGCTCGTCCCCCAGCCCTCGAACTCCTGGCCCTGGTAGGCGGGGTCGAGGCGGACGGTCACCGAGGGCAGGGCCCTCGTCGCCGTCGCCGTCGCCGTCGCGGCACCGGCGGGGACCGCGCCGGCGCCGAGCGCCAGCACCAGTCCTGCGCCCAGCACCGCGCGGGTCGCCCTGCTGGCCGTCGTCCGTCGTCCTGCTCCGGGCCTGCTCGGCCCCTCCTGCCGTGCGCGGGTGTCGTCCACGTCCGGTCCTCTCGCGTCGTCGTCGTCGCGTCCGCCCCGGCCGTCCTGGACCGGCGGCGTGGCTGCGGTGGTGCGTGCCCGACCGGCCTCTGCCGGCCGGTCCCCGTACCCCCTTTCCTGCGTGCCGCCCCGTCGGGCGCGCGGCTGCGGTCAGTCCTCGGTGTGCCCCAGGTCCGGTGCGGCGACGAAGCCCGCCCGGGCCTGCGCCGCGCCGTGCAGCTCGAGCACGAGGAGGTCGTTGGCGCCCTCCCGTACGAGCGGCCCGGGCACGTAGAGGGTCCGGGTCGGTCCGGCGGACCAGTAGCGACCGAGGCACCAGCCGTTCACCCACACAAGGCCCTTGCCCCATCCCGTCAGGGCGAGGAAGTGGTCGGCGCCGGGCTCGCTCGCGAAGGTCCCGGCGCAGAAGGCGGGGCCGGCCACGGGGGCGGCGGGGTCCTGGTCGGGCTGCTCGCGCACCTCCTCCGCGAGCGCGGTCACGTCGTCGAGCAGCAGGGGCGCGGTGCGCCAGGAGGTCACCTCGCGCGCGGTCGTCCGCGCCGGGCCGAGCAGCCCCTTCGGCTCGCCGATCCGTGGCCCGTAGTTGACGCGGCCCTGGTCCTCCACGAGCAGCTCGAGGACCCCGTCCGCGGCCGGCAGCGGCAGCACGCGGTCGCCGCGGGAGCGGTCGAGGACGCCGATCGGGCGGCCGTCCAGGCGGGCGACCACGTGGTCGCGGACCTCGTCGAGCACGAGCACGCCGTCGTCGGCGGTGACGTCGGTGCGGTAGGCGACGAGACCGGTCCACTGCTCCGCCTCGTCGGTCGTCGGCAGGTGGTCCCACTCCTTCCACGGCCCCAGGACACTGGTGGCCGAGGTCGCGTCGAGGCGCCGGTCGAGGGCGACGTCGAGCGCCGGCGCGGGCCGCCGCTCCGGCGGGAGGTCCGCGGGGACCGGTGCGTACCGTGAGACGACCTCCCGGAAGGCGTGGAACAGCGGGGTCGGCGAGCCGTCCTCGGCGATGGGGGCGCCGTAGTCGTAGGAGGTGACCGTCGGCGCGTAGACGCCCTTGTCGTTGGCGCCGTTCGTGAAGCCGAAGTTGGTGCCGCCGTGTGCCATGTAGATGTTCACGGACGCCCCGGCGGCCAGCAGCTCGTCGAGGTCGCCCGCGGCGCGGTCGACGTCGGGGAGGTGGTGGTGACCGCCCCAGGCGTCGAACCAGCCGGCCCAGAACTCGGCACACATGAGCGGGCCGGTGGGCTGGTGGCGGCGCAGCACGGCGAGCCGCTCGGTCGAGCGGGAGCCGAAGGTGGCCGTCCGGTGCAGCTCGGGCAGGCCGCCCCGGGCGAGCATCGCGTCGTCGGCCTGGTCGCACGTGAACAGGGGGACCTCGATGCCCTGGGCCCGCGTCATCGCGACGAGCTCGCGCAGGTAGCCCGCGTCGTCGCCGTACGCGCCGTACTCGTTCTCCACCTGCACCATGAGCACCGGCCCGCCGCGCGTGACCTGCCGCTCGGCGACGACCGGGAGAACGCCGGCGAGGAAGTCCTCGACCGCCGCGAGGTAGGTGGGCTCGCTGCGGCGCACCCCGACGCCCTCGGCCGCCAGCAGCCAGGCCGGGAGCCCTCCGCCGTCCCACTCGGCGCAGATGAAGGGTCCAGGACGCACGATCGCGTGCAGCCCCTCGGCGGCGGCGAGGTCGAGGAAGCGCCCGAGGTCGGCGCGCCCGGTGAGGTCCATGACGCCGCGCCGCGGGCTGTGGGCGTTCCACGCGACGTACGTCTCGACCGTGTTGAGACCCATGAGCCGAGCCGTCCGCAGCCGGTCGGCCCACTGGTCTGGGTGGATCCGGAAGTAGTGCAGCGCACCCGAGACGACTTGCACGGGGGCGCCGTCGAGCAGGAAGTCCTCGTCGCCGATCGCGAACGCGGGCATAGGTCCTCGTCTCCAGGGCTCGCGGTGGTCGGGTGGTCGGGGCGGACGCTGGTCCCGCCGGTCGGGGTCGTCAGGCGTGCCCGGCGACCCCGACCGGGGCTCAGCGGGCGGTGACCCCGAACCCCTGCTCCTCGCCGTAGGAGACGATGTCCTGCTGCCAGGCGCCGAGGCCGTCGGCGATCGTCTCGTCGCCGACGTAGGCCTGGCCGACGGTGTCGTTGAAGACGCTGTTGGCGTACACCTGGTACGGCAGGTACTGGAAGCCGTCGACGACGTCGGCCGAGGACTGCGCGAGCACCTCGTTGATGGCCTGGCCGCCGAAGTAGTCGGGCGTCGCCGAGAGGAACTCGTCGGACTCGAGCTGCTCGACCGTCGCGGGGAAGGCGCCCTGGTCGACGCGGGTCTGCGCGCCCTCGCCCGTCGTGGCGTACTCGAGGAAGGCGTAGGCAAGCTCCTTCTGCTCGCTCGCCTCCGTCACCGACAGGGCGCTGCCGCCGTTCTCGGCGGTGACGGACGCGCCCTCGTCCCACTGGGGCATGGGGGCGACGCGCCAGCTGCCCGCGGCGTCGGGGGCGCCGGACATGAGGTTGGCCGGCATCCATGCGCCGGTGACGAGGCTCGCCACCTGGCCACCGGACAGCGCCTGGAACCACTCGTCGCTCCAGGAGCTGATCGGCGCGACCAGGTCCTCGCCAACCATCGTCTGCCACAGGTCGGCGAAGCGCTGCGAGCCCTCGTCGGCGAGGTCGACCGTGACGTCGGTGCCGTCGGCGGTGAACGGCTGCCCGCCCGCCTGCCAGATCAGCGAGGTCGTGAAGCCGGCGTCCCCGGTGTCGTTGGTGATGTAGGTGTCCGGGTCGTACGCGCGGAGGGCGCGGCCTGCCTCGACGAACTCGTCCCAGGTCGTCGGGACCTCGACGCCGGCCGCCTCGAAGACGTCTGCGTTGTAGAACATCGCCATCGGCCCGGAGTCCATCGGCAGGCCGAAGACGCCCTCGCCCTGCGGCTGCACCGAGGCCCACGGCCCCGGGCTGAAGGTGCCGTCGAGGTCGGCGGCCCCCAGGTCAGAGACGTCGGCGAAGGACTCCGAGAGAGCGAACTGGGGCAGCGCGTAGTACTCGACCTGCGCGACGTCCGGGACGCCGCTGCCCGCCGAGATGGCGTTCTGCAGGGCCGTGTACTGGTCGTTGCCCGTGCCGACGTTGGCCAGCTCGACCGTGACGCCGGGGTTAGCGGTCTCGAAGTCCTCGGCGACCTGCTCCAGCGTGGGCTCCCACGCCCAGACGGTGAGGGTGCCGCCGTCCTCGACGGCGGCGTCGACGTCCTCGGGCGAGCCCGAGCCCCCGCCGCAGGCGGTCAGCGACAGCGCCAGGGCGGCGGTGAGGGCGGTTCCGCGCAGCGCTGCGCGGCGGGTGGTGCTGGTCATGGGAGGTCCTTCCGGGGGGCGGTGGCGGGAGGTGCGGGTGGCGAGTGGAGCCCGGGGGCCGCGGGACGTCACTCCTTGACACCGCCGGCGGCGAGGCCGCTCTGCCAGAAGCGCTGCAGCAGCAGGAAGGCGGCGACGAGAGGGACGATGGTGAGCAGGGAGCCGGTGATGACGAGGTCGAAGATCGCCTCGCCGCCCGCCGTGGCGGCCTGCGCGTTCCACGCGTTGAGCCCGAGGGTCAGCGGGTACCAGTCGGGGTCGCGCAGCATGATCAGCGGCAGGAAGTAGTTGTTCCACGTCGCGACGACCGTGAACAGCAGCACCGTGACGATGCCGGGGGCGAGCAGCGGCAGGCAGACCTGGACGAAGGTCCTCAGCTCGCCGGCACCGTCGACGCGGGCCGCCTCCATGAGCTCGGTCGGTATCGCCTCGGACGCGAAGGTCCACATGAGGTAGAGCCCGAACGGGGAGATGAGCGACGGGATGATGACCGACAGCGGGGTGTTCGTGATCCCGAGCTGGCTGAACATGAGGAAGGTCGGGACGGCGAGCGCCGTACCGGGGACGGCCACGGCGCCGATGACGACGGCGAAGACGCCGCGCTTGCCGGGGAAGTCGAACTTCGCGAGCCCGTAGCCGCCCAGCACCGCGAGCGCCGTGGCCCCACCGGCGCCGGCGACGACGTACAGCAGCGTGTTGGCGAACCACCGGCCGAAGACGCCGTCGTCGTAGGTGAGCGTGCGGGAGACGTTGTCCAGCAGGTTCACGTCGCCGGAGAACCACAGCCCGAAGGACGTGAAGAGGTCGGACTGGGTCTTCGTCGCGTTGACGACCAGCCACACCAGGGGCACGAGCGCGTAGACGAGGACGACCGCCATGAGGACGGTGAGGAGCAGCGACCGGCGTGGCCGGTCGCGCCGGTGCGTCCGCCGGGAGCGCGACGAGGACGGGCTGCGCCGCCCGGCCTCGGGGGCGGTCGCGGGCGCGGGTGCGGTGGTGGCCATCGGTCAGCCCTCCCGCCGCATGCCACGCAGCTGGACGACGTAGGCGACCACCATCGTCACCAGGCCCATGATCAGCGCGACGGTGGCGGCGTAGTTGTACTGCTGGCCCGAGAAGGACAGCGAGTAGGCGTACAGGTTCGGCGTGAAGTCCGTGGTGATGGCGTTCGGCGCGAGGCTCGCCAGGATGCTCGGCTCGTTGAAGAGCTGGAAGCTGCCGATGATGGAGAAGATCGTCGCGATGACGAGGGCCCCGCGCATCGCCGGGACCTTGATGGCGGCGACGATGCGGAGCTGGCCGGCGCCGTCGATCTCCGCCGCCTCGTAGAGGCTGGTGGGGACCGTCCGCAGGGCGGAGTAGAAGATCAGCATGTTGTAGCCCACGAAGGACCACGTGACGATGTTGCCGATCGCCGCGAGCACGTAGTCGGGTGACAGCGGTGCGGGCAGGCCCACGCCGAGCGCGTCCTCGAGGTTGCCCACGAGCCCGAAACGCGTGCCGTACATGAAGCCCCACATCAGGGCGGCCACGACGGCGGGCACGGCGTACGGCATGAAGATCGAGATCCGGAAGAAGGAAGCGCCGTGCAACCGGCCGCTGTCGATCGCCAGCGCTGCGAAGAGCGCGACGGCCAGCATCACGGGCACCTGCACGACGAGGAAGAGCGACACCCGGCCGAGCCCCGACCAGAGGCTTGGGTCCTGCAGTGCCTGTGCGTAGTTCGAGAGCCCGACGAAGGAGGTGCCGCCCACGAGCTGGTCGCGGAAGAGGCTGAGCCACAGCGAGTAGGCGATGGGCGCGAGGAAGACGAGCGCGAAGACCGCCATGAAGGGCCCGACGAAGCCCCAGCCGGCCCACCGCCGTGCCGAGGACCGTGGGCCGTCCGGCCGCGCCGCTGCCGGCGCCGTGGGTGGCGTGGTGGGTGCCGCGGGGGCTCCGGCCGTCATGGGCGTCCTCGCTCCGTCTCGTGGGGTCGCAGGGAGAGCTGGGTGCGACCTCCGTCGGTCGCGACGTTTGCGCTAACTGCGCGGACAGCATGCGCCCCCCAGGTACGTTTGCGCAACCACGTCGACGTCGCGGGACGACGGCGTCCCGCGCGGAGCACTCCGTCGACGGGGGTGCTGACGGAGGAGGGCGCGTGGCAGAGGTCCCGGGGGCGGCGGTGCGCCGAGGTGTGCGCATGTCCGACGTCGCGCGCGAGGTCGGCGTCTCGGCGCAGACGGTCTCCCGGGTCTCGAACGGCATGCCCGGCGTCGGCGAGCCGACCCGTCAGGTCGTCCTGGAGGCGATGCAGCGGCTCGGCTACCGCCCGAACAGCGCTGCGCGCGCGCTGAAGAGCGGTCGCTTCCGGACGCTGGGCGTGCTGCTCTTCACGCTGGCGACGACCGGCAACGTGCGCACGCTCGACGGCGTCCTGTCGTCCGCCGCGGCGGCCGGCTACGGCATCACGGTCGTCCCCGTCCAGAGCCACACCCAGGCGGAGGTCCGGGGTGCCTTCACCCGCCTCACGGAGCTGGCGGTCGACGCGGTCGTCGTCGTCATGGAGGTGCAGCTCTTGGACACGATGACCGTGCTGCTGCCGCCCGGTGTGCCCGTCGTGGTCGTCGACTCGAACGCCGCGGACCGGTACCCCGTGGTGGACACCGACCAGGCGGACGGGGCCCGGCAGGCGGTGCGCCACCTGCTCACGCTCGGGCACAGAACGGTCTGGCACGTGGCGGGCCCGCAGGACTCCTTCGCCGCCGCGCGGCGCGCCGACGCCTGGTCGGCGGCCCTCGTCGAGGCGGGCAGGAGCGTCCCGCCGGTACTCGTGGGGGACTGGACCTCCTCGTCCGGCTACGAGGCGGGTCGCCGCCTGGCGGCCGAACCCGGGTGCACCGCCGTGTTCTCCGCCAACGACCAGATGGCGCTCGGCGTGCTCCGCGCGCTGCGGGAGGCGGGTCGCCGCGTCCCCGAGGACGTCAGCGTCGTGGGGTTCGACGACCTGCCCGACGTCGGTGACTACTCCCCGCCGCTGACGAGCGTCCACCAGGACTTCGCCGAGGTCGGGCGCCGCTGCGTCGAGCTGGCGCTGCGGCAGGTGGACGAGGGTGCGACGGCGCCCGGCAGGACCCTCGTCCCCACCCGTCTCGTGGTCCGCGCCAGCACGGGGCCACCTCCTCGCCAGGCCCGGTGACGCCCTCGCTGACCTGTCGCTGGTCGGCCTCGGGCGGCGGTGCCGGACCCGGGCGCCGTCCCTCGAGCGGGTTCAGGCGTGCGGCTGCCCCGTGGACGCGCTCGTGCCGCCGTCGACGGGCAGCACCGCCCCGCTGACGTAGTGCGCGGCGTCGCTGGCGAGCCACAGCACCGCGGGGGCGACGTCGTCGGGGATGCCGGGCCGCCCGAGGGCGATGCGGTTCGTGAAGGGCTCGAGGGAGTCCGCGTCGGTCACCATCGGCTCGGTCAGCTCCGTGAGGGTGAACGCCGGCGCGACGACGTTCAGCCGCACCCCCCGGCCGCCCCAGTCGAGGGCCAGCGAGCGGACGAAGTTGGTCACGGCGGCCTTCGTCGCGTTGTACGTCGACTGCCCCCAGTCGCCGCGGTCGCCGGACACCGACGACACGGCGACGAGGTTCCCGCCGGCGTCGGCGAGGTGTGGCAGCGCCGCCTTCGCGAGGTGGAAGAAGCCGTCGACGTTGGTGGCGCGCATGGCCGCCCAGTCGTCGTCGTCGACCTCGGTGATCTCGCCGACGGCGAAGCCGGCCGCGTTGCTGACGACGACGTCCAGGCGCCCGAAGCGCTCGAGGACGTCGGCGACGAGGCCGCGCACCTGGGCGCCGTCGGAGACGTCCGCGGGCAGGGCCGCGGTCCGCTCGGCCGGGTGGCCCTCGAGCACCTGCTCGAGCTGCTCGCGGCGCCGTCCGGTGACGGCGACGGTCGCGCCGGCGTCGAGGAACGCGCGGGTGATCGCCGCGCCGATGCCCGAGCCGCCGCCCGTGACGAGGACGACGCTGCCGGTGAAGTCGTGGGTCGTGGTCTTCGCTGCCATGCCCCGATCCTGGGTGAGCGGCCCCGGGAGCGCCGTCCGGGGGTCCGTCAGAAGCCGGACACGCCCTGCAGCTGCTGCATCTGCTGGATGCCGCTCGCGATGCCGGCGGCGAACAGGCCCAGGAAGAGCACGACGAAGAGCAGGTTGAGCGCGCCGAGCACGACGGCGGTGATGGCGAAGCCCCGGCCGCCCTCTCCGGTCCGACCGATCTCCCGCAGCGCCAGGATGCCGAAGACCAGCCCGAGCAGGCTGAAGGAGAAGGCCAACGGCAGGGCCACGACGGCCTTGGTGTTCGTGGCCGCCGTCGACGTGGGGGCGTGGCCGGTGTGGGGGACGGGGGCGTCGTAGCTCATGGGTCTCCTCGGGCGGGGCGGACGGGCGTCGGGCGGACGGGCGTCGGGGCGCAGTCCGCCCCACGTGGACGACGGGCAGTCCACCAGGCCGGCGTGCCGTCGCGGGGGAGGTCGAGCGGGTACCCCCCGCCCGGGCGACGGTGCGACGGCCGGGTCACCCGTCGGTGGTGCGGCCCCCGCGGTCGCGGTCGCGGTCGCGGCTGGGCTGCACGCGCTTGGGCTCGCCGGGCATCTTGGGGTGGTTGGGCGGGTAGGGCAGCTCGCCCTCGCCGCGGGCCTCGTCGCGGTCGGCCATCTCCAGCAGCGGCTCGAGGGAGTGGCGGACCTCGTCGAGGCCGGCCATGGGGTCGCCGCGCTCGGCGAGCAGGCCGGGGACGGTGGCGATGGTGCAGTCGTCGGGGGAGACGTCGGCCAGCTCGGCCCACGTGACGGGGGTCGACACCGTCGCGCGGGGCGTGCGGCGGGCGGAGTAGGCGCTGGCGATGGTGTGGTCGCGGGCGTTCTGGTTGTAGTCGACGAAGATCGCCGAGGTCCGCTGCTCCTTCCACCAGGCGGTCGTGACGAGGTCGGGGGCGCGGCGCTCGACCTCGCGGGCCAGGGCGATCGCGGCCCGGCGGACCTCGCGGATCTCCCACCGCGGCTCGATGCGCACGTAGACGTGGACACCGCGGCCGCCGGAGGTCTTGGGGTAGCCGACGAGGCCGAGCTCGTCGAGCAGCGGGTGCAGCACGTCGAGGGCGACCCGGCGGGCCTCGTCGAAGCCGGTGCCGGGCTGGGGGTCGAGGTCGACGCGCAGCTCGTCGGGCAGCTCGACGTGGTCGGCGCGCGTCGGCCACGGGTGAAAGGTCACCGTCGACATCTGGACCGCCCACAGGACCGGCGCCGCCGCGTCGACGCGCAGCGCGTCGGCGTGCCGTCCGGAGGGGAAGGTCACCCGCACGCGGCGCAGGTAGTCGGGGGCCTTCTCCGGCACCCGCTTCTGGTACACCTCCTCGCCGTCCACGCCGTCGGGGAAGCGCTGCAGGTACGTCGGGCGGTCCCGCAGGGCCCGCACCAGGGGGCCGACGCCGCCGACGGCCCCGTCCGCCGAGGCGGACGCGACCGCCCGGTAGAAGTCGACGAGGTGGCGCTTCGTGCCGCCGTCCGCACCGAGCGCGGGGAAGAGGACGCGGTCCGGGCTGGTGAGGCGCACGGGGACGCCGTCGACGTCCAGCTCCTCGGCCGGGGTCCTGCTCGCCACCGGCGACCTCCTCACCTGCGAGCACCCAGCGTGCCCAGCGTCACACAGCGTCGACCACGGCGGTCACGGGCGGGGGACGATCCCGCCGAGGTCACGCCGGAGCCTTCCCGACCGGGCAGATCCGTCACATGCTGTTCACCCGGACGGGGCAGTCTCCACCGCGCCCCGTGCCGCCGCCAGACCCGGCGCGCCGACCGCGCGTCGGGCGAGGCAGGCCGTCCGCCGACCGGCGGGCGGCGCGCACACCGCCGTCGACACCGGAGGACCTCCGTGCCACGAGCACCACACCCAGCGGCCCGCCCCGCCGTCACCAGGGCCGCTGCTGCGGCCACCGCCGCACTCGTGGGGGGTGCGCTGCTGGCCGCGCCCGCCGCCGCCGTGACGCCCCCCGCGGGCAGCCCCTTCATCAGCGAGCTCCACTACGACAACGCCGGGACGGACGCGAACGAGCGCGTCGAGGTCCAGGCCGAGCCCGGGACCGACCTCACCGGGTGGACGCTCGTCGGCGTCAACGGCAACGGCGGGGCGACGTACTCGCCGAAGAGCCTCTCCGGCGTCGTCGGGGACTCCGGCGTCGTGGTCGTCGATTTCCCGGGCCTGCAGAACGGCGCGCCCGACGGCCTCGCGCTGCTCGACGCGAGCGGCGCGCTGGTCCAGTTCCTCTCCTACGAGGGCCAGTTCACCGCGACGCTCGCCGGGGCCTCGGCGACCTCCACCGACATCGGCGTCGCCGAGACCGGCAGCGGGAGCGCCGACGGCTCGATCCAGCTGCTCGGGGACACCTGGACGGTCCTCGAGGACTCCAACAGCTTCGGCGCCCGCAACGGCGAGGAGCCGCCGCCAGAGCCCGACCCGGAGCCGGTCGCGTGCACCACCGACGGTCTCACCGCCATCACGGCGGTCCAGGGCACCGGGGACGAGAGCCCGCTCGTCGGCCAGGACGTCACCGTCGCCGGCGTCGTCACGTCCTCGCCGGACGGGTTCGGCAGCCTCTACGTCCAGGACGCGACGGCCGCCCCGGGCGACGCCTCCTCCGCGGTCAACGTCTTCGGCGACGCCGTGGACGGCCTCGAGATCGGCGACAGCGTCCAGGTCGCGGGCGAGGTCGCCGAGTACCAGGGCCTCACCCAGGTCACCGCCGACGCGGTGGCCCTCTGCGCCGAGGACGCCGACCTGCCGGACGCGGTCACGCTCGACAGCGCGGACCTGGCCGGCACGGACCGCGAGCGCCTCGAGGGCATGCGCGTCGAGGCCGCGGGCACGTGGACGGCCACCGAGGTCTACAACCTCAACCGGTACGGCGAGGTGGCCCTCGCCGCCGGGGACGACGTCCTCCTGCAGGCGACCGACGTGGTCGAGCCCGGCGACGCCGCTGCCGCCTACGAGGCGCAGAACGCGGCGCAGCAGGTCCTCCTGGACGACGGGCGCAGCACGAACCTCGCCGGCGCCGGCCTGGCGCCGAGCTACGGCGCCGCGGACGTGCCGGTGCGCGTGGGCGACCACGTCAGCAGCTTCGGTGACGTCGGCTACGTCCTCGACTACCGCTACGACGCCTGGCGGCTCCAGCCCGTCACCCCGGTGACCGACGGCGTCGCGGGCGCCACCTTCGACGACGCGAGCCCGCGGACCGACGCCCCCGAGGACGTCGGCGGGGACGTGCAGGTCGCCACCTTCAACGTCCTCAACTACTTCACGACCTTCGGCGGCGAGGCCCGGGGCGCCGACGACGAGGCCGGTCTCCAGCGCCAGGAGGCGAAGATCGTCACGGCGATCAACGCCCTCGGGGCCGAGGTCGTCGGGCTCGAGGAGATCGAGAACGGCGCCGCCCTCGGCGAGGACCGGGACGAGGCGCTGGCCACGCTCACCGAGGCCCTCAACGAGGGCGCCGGGGAGGAGCGCTGGGCCTACGTCCCCTCGCCCGCGGACCTCCCGCCGGCCCAGGACCAGGACGTCATCCGCAACGCCTTCATCTACCAGCCCGCCGCGGTGGACCTGGTCGGCGAGTCCGTCGTGGACGACGACGAGGAGTGGGTGGGCCGCGCCCGCCAGCCCCTCGCGCAGGTCTTCTCCACCGGCGGCCCGGACGCCTACCGGTTCATGGCCGTGGTCAACCACTTCAAGTCGAAGGGCTCGGTGCCGCAGCCCCCGCGCGACGGTGACGAGGACACCGGCGACGGCCAGGGCAACGGCAACGCGACGCGCGTCGCCGAGGCGCAGCGCCTCGTGGAGTTCGTCGACGGGATCGACGACGCCCCCGAGGACGTCGTCCTGCTCGGCGACTTCAACTCCTACACGCAGGAGGACCCGCTCGACGTCCTGCGCGACGCCGGCTACGTGGACCTCGGCTCGGAGTACGACGCCGGCGACACGTACGTCTTCAGCGGCCGGACCGGCTCGCTCGACCACGTCCTCGCCTCGCCGTCGATGGCGGCGACGGTGACCGGCGCGGACGTGTGGGACATCAACGCCGACGAGTCGTACGCCTACCAGTACGACGGCTACCGGCCCTGGTACGCGCCCGACCAGTTCCGCGCCTCCGACCACGACCCCGTCGTCGTCGGCGTGAGCGCCGCCGGCGCCGGCGGCGGGGACGAGGGCACGTCGACCCTGCAGCTGCTCGACATCAACGACTTCCACGGCCGCCTCGGCGACGCCGTCGCGCTGTCGGGCACGATCGAGCAGCAGCGCGACCGCGACGACGTCGACGGCACGCTGCTGCTGTCGGCCGGCGACAACATCGGCGCCTCGCCCTACGTCTCCTCGGTCCAGGCCGACGAGCCGACCATCGAGGTCCTGGACGAGATGGGGCTGCAGGTCAGCGCCGTCGGCAACCACGAGTTCGACCGTGGGATCGACGACCTGCTGGGGCGCGTCGGGGTCGACGGCGAGAGCGGCCTGGCCGACTTCCCGATCCTCGGTGCGAACGTCTACGACGAGTCCGGCGACGTGCTGCTGCCGGAGTACGCGCTGGAGGACGTCGACGGCGTGAGCGTCGGTGTCATCGGCGTCGTCACCGAGGAGACCAGCTCGCTCGTCTCGCCGTCCGGCATCGAGGGCGTCGTCTTCGGCGACCCCGTCGAGGCCACGAACCGGGTCGTCGACGAGCTCACCGACGGGGTGGGGGACGAGGCGGACGTCATCGTCCTGTCCGCGCACGAGGGCAACCCCCTCGGCCAGGACGAGCAGACCCTCGAGGAGGCGCTCGCCGCCGACACGGCCTTCGCGCGCATCGTCACCGGGGTCAGCCCGGAGGTGGACGCGATCTTCACCGGCCACACGCACCAGGTCTACGCGTGGCAGGCGCCCGTCGCCGGCGGCGGCACCCGTCCCGTCATCCAGACGGGCTCCTACGCCGCGAACCTCGGCCGCATCACCCTGGACTACGACCGCGCCACCGGCGAGGTCACCAGCTCCACGGTGGAGGAGGTCCCGCTGACGCAGACCCCCGAGGACGAGCTCGTGGCGACCTACCCGCGCACGGCTGAGGTCGCCGGGACGGTCGCGGCGGCGGAGGCCTACGCCGACGAGGTCGGCAGCGAGGTCATCGGGTCGGTGACGGCGGACATCACCCGTGCCTTCACCGACGCGGGTGTCGAGGACCGCGGGGCCTACTCCTCCCTCGGGGGGCTCGTCGCCGACACCTACGTCTACGGGACGACCCTGAGGCCCGTGGAGGACGCCGACCTCGGCCTCGTGAACCCGGGCGGCCTGCGCGCCGACCTGCTCTACGGCGAGGACGGCGAGATCACCATCGCCGAGGCCAACGCCGTGACGCCGTTCGCCAACGACCTCGTCGCCGTCCCCCTCACCGGGGGACAGCTGGTGCAGGTGCTCGAGGAGCAGTGGCAGCCGGCGGGTGCGTCGCGCCCCTTCCTGGCCCTGGGGACGTCGGAGGAGCTCACCTGGTCCTACGACCCGGACGCACCGGCCGGCGAGCACGTCCTCGTCGACAGCATCCGGGTCTCCGGGGAGCCGATCGACCTCGGCGCCACCTACCGCGTGGCGACGAACTCCTTCCTCGCGTCCGGCGGTGACAACTTCACCACCTTCGCCGAGGGTGCGGTCGAGCTCACCGGGCTCATCGACTTCGACGCCTTCGAGGCCTACCTGCGGGAGTACAGCCCGCTCTCGCCGGAGGACTACACCGGCCGCGTCACGGTCGGCGAGGCGCCGGAGCAGCCGGAGGGCCCGCAGCTGGTCCTGCCGACGACCGAGGTGGCCCGTGGTGACCGCGTCGAGGTGTCCGTGACGGGCTTCGCGGCCTACGAGGCCGTGACCCTCACGCTGGGCGGCGACCGTGCCGGTCGGGTCCGCACGGACGCGGAGGGCTCGGGCACGACCCGGGTCCGGATCCCGCGGCGGGTCGAGCCCGGCACCTACGAGATGGTCGCCACCGGCGTCGTCTCGGGGCAGACCGTGACCGTGGAGGTCACGGTCACCGGCTAATGGCGGCTACCGGACCGGTTCCGCAAGGGGCAGGGTCGGTGCTGGTAGCGACCGGTGGGGTCAGCACTCGTCTCGGCTGGACCGTGGAGTCCTAGGGTCAGAGCGTGCGCCCCACCGGTCGTGGGCAGGCGTGACCGCTACTGGGATGACGTGCCCCGACCGGGGGCCCCGAGCGCTGCTGGCGTGCGGGGCCGCAGGACGGTGAGCACTGGACCATTAGCCCGCGGCTGGTCTGCCCCGTCGCTGCCGCCGCCCGGGGCCGGCACCAGGGCCGGCCCCGCTAGTCAGTGGGGTGAGGTTCNGGCCGCAGCATCCAGGGCCGGGCCGCGGCCTCGACCCGGTCGGCGAGGTCCTGGCCGAGCTTCTCCGGCAGGCCGCCGCCGACCACGACGAGCTCGACGTCCAGCAGGTTGACGACGGAGCCGACGGCGACGCCGAGGTGCTCGACCGCGGCGCCGACGAGCTTCTCGGCGAGCGCGTCCTCCTCGTCGAGCGCCGTCGCCCACACCTTCGAGGTGAGCCTCGGCTTGTCCTCGTCCTCGCGGATCTCGAACAGGTGGGTCTTCCACCCCGCCTCGACCATGGCCGACGCGGCGCCGCTCATCATGCGGCGACCGGCGTAGGCCTCCACGCAGCCGCGGCGCCCGCACGAGCAGAGCGCCCCTCCGGGCTGCACGAGCACGTGGCCGATCTCCCCGGCCGACCCGCGCGAGCCCTCGTACGGCCGCCCGTCGAGGATGAGCCCGCCGCCGATGCCGGTCCCCATCCACAGCCCCAGCACGTCGCGCGCCCCCTTGGCCGCGCCGGCGACCCACTCCCCGAGGAGCCCGACGTTCGCGTCGTTGCCGAGCGTCACCGGTGCGTCCAGGCGGGAGGAGAGGCCGCCGACGAGGTCGACCTCCGCGCTCCATCCCTCGAGGTTGGGCACCGTGAGCACCTGGCCCTCGTGCACGACCCCGGGGATCCCGACCCCGACGGCGACGGGGTCGCCGCCGACCGCGCCGACGAGCTCGGCGATGGTGTCGAAGACCCCGTCCGGCCCGCTCGTCGGCGTCGGGGCCTTCTCCCGGGCGACCACCTCGTGGTCGCCGTCGACGAGGCCGACCTCGATGTTCGTCCCGCCGACGTCGACGCCGGCGACGACCGTCCCGTCCGTGCTCTTCCCGCTCATCGGGCAGGTGTAGCAGCGTCCGGGGGCCCGGGCGTCCCGGAGCCCTCGCGGAGAGCGCCTCAGACGTCGTACCGACGCTCGACGACCCCCGGCTCGCCCGTCGGGGCCGCCGCGTGCGGCGGCGGGACGTCGCCCGGGCCACCCGCGGACGCCGTCGTCCGCACGACATAGGTCACCGGGTCGCTCACGGCACCCGCGGCGCCGTCAGAGGTCGTGCCGGCACCCGGGGCGCCTCCCGGCGGCGGCCCGCCGGGCGTCGGCCCGGCACCGCCGCCGGACGTCCCGCTGCCGGGACCGCCCTGGCCACCGGGGACGCCCTGACCCGGGACGGACGTGCTGCTCGTCGTGCCGTCGCCGGTCGGACCGGAGGAGGCGACGGCGGTGCCGATGCCGAGACCGCCGAGCAGTCCGACGACGAGGGCCGCGCAGGCCGCGAGGACCGCGGGGGCGCCGGGACGGCGACCTCTCGGCCCGCGGTCGGCGGTGCCGGCGCCGTCGCTCGTGCCGGCGCGCAGGACGTCGCCGCCCCCGCCAGGGGTCGTGCGCCACGGGTGCTCGTCCATCGTGCTCTCCTCCGTCCTCGTCCGGCGCCGGTCGCGCCGGCGGGGGCCGCCCGGCTCCCCGACGGGGACGACGGTCGCCACCGTCGCTGTGCGGGGGCTATGGGGCGGCCGTGCCGGAACGAGGAGGTCCGCGAGGCCGCCCCCGCGCGTCGGGGTGGCGGTCCGGTGCGGTCGGCGACAGCATCGGGACCCATCGGTGCTGCCGGACGGGCGGCGCTCCCGAGCACGTCGCCTCGCGACGGGACGGAGACGGCATGGGCGGCATCGGAGCCGGGATCTTCCTGCTCGTGGTCGGCGGCATCCTCGGCTTCGCGGTCGACGCGGACGTCGTCAGCGGCATCAACCTCAACATCGTGGGCTTCGTGTGCATCGCGGCCGGCGCCCTCTCCCTGGTCATCGGCATCGTGCAGATGTCGCAGGGCAGCAAGCGCACCGACCGCGTCGAGTACGTCGACGAGCGCCGCCCGCGGGACTACCCGCCCGGGCGCTGACCCGGCGCCCCCGCCGGCCCTCGCAGCCGCTCCCGCAGGCCGGAGGCCCGGGCCGCCGGTCGGGCGACGGCGGCGAGCAGGGCCTCGGCGTCCCCGACGACACGAACCCGTCCTTCGGCTCGTGTCACCGCCGTGTAGAGCGTCTCCCGGGTCAGCAGGGGTGACCCGACGGGCGGCAGCACGAGGGTGACGGCGCCGAACTGGCTGCCCTGGCTGCGGTGCACCGTCATGGCGTGCAGGGGGCGGGTCGCGGGCAGCCGCGCCAGGGCCAGGAGGCGCGGCGACGCCCCCGTGCCCACCGCCGCGACCAGACCCTGCTCGCCGTCGTCGACGAGGACGGCGACGTCGCCGTTCATGAGACCCGTGGCGGGGTCGTTCGTCGTGACGAGCAGCGGCTCGCCGACGTGGTGCCCGTCCGGGCGGCGCGCGAGCGCGGCGCCGGTGGCGGTCGTCGTCCAGCGCTCGGCGAGGTCGGTCCAGCGGCGCAGGCCGCGGGGTCCGGTGCGGTGGGCCGTGAGGAGCCGGTGGCGGTCCAGCGCGGCGAGGGCCCCGGCGGCGTCACCGCGCCGTGCCGCCGCGACGAGGTCGACGGACGCCCCGACGACGTCGTCGCGGACGCCGTCGAGGACGGCCTCCGGCACGGCGTCCTGCTGCACCTCGAGCAGCGCGAGGCCGTCGTCGCCGCTGCGCAGGACGGCGAGCGCCTCCTCGCCGCGTCCG
Source organism: Pseudokineococcus basanitobsidens (assembly GCF_037482545.1). NCBI lineage: Bacteria > Bacillati > Actinomycetota > Actinomycetes > Kineosporiales > Kineosporiaceae > Pseudokineococcus > Pseudokineococcus basanitobsidens. Next base: position 499,385 of record NZ_JBBIAA010000001.1, read on the forward strand.
TCGCGGACCGCGGACGCGAGACGGTCGACCGCGCCGCCGCGGCGGAACCGTCGCGCCGTCGTGAGCAGGCTGACCCCGTCGCGGACCGTCACCGGTGCGCCCGCACCGACGCCGGCCGCCGGGGCCGGAGCGGGCGGTGGGCCGTCCCGCCCGGCCGGCGGGAGGGCCGCGGCGAGCGCAGCGGCCAGCCGGGGCGAACGGGTGCCGAGGTGCTCGCGGTCGACGACGTCGCCGAGGACGGCGCCGGCCTCGACCGAGGCGAGCTGGTCGGGGTCCCCGACCAGCACGAGCCGGGTGCTCGGCCGCAACGCCTCGAGCAGCCGGGCCATGAGCGTCAGCGAGACCATCGAGCTCTCGTCGACGACGACGACCTCCAGGGCGAGGCGGTTCTCCCGGTCGTGCCGGAACCGGCTGCGGGAGTCCGGCCGCCACCCGAGCAGACGGTGCAGCGTGGTGGCCGGGAGGTCCCCGAGGCGCTCGCGGTCGGCGTCCGGCAGGTCTGCGGCGGAGGAGCGCACGGCCTCGGTGAGCCGGGCGGCGGCGCGTCCCGTGGGGGCGGCGAGTGCCACCCGCCACGCCGGGTGCTGCTCCTTCAGCAGGGCGACGACGCGCGAGACGGTGGTCGTCTTGCCCGTGCCGGGCCCGCCCGCGAGCACGGACACGCGGCTCAGCGCGCAGCAGGCGGCCGCCGCCCGCTGGTCGTCCGCGTCGTCGTCGAAGAGGCGGGCCAGCGCGGCGCGCAGGACGTCGAGGTCGAGGTCGTCGGGGAGGTCGGCCGCACGGGCGGCGAGCTCGCGGGCGACGAGCGCCTCCTGGTCGAAGTAGCGGCCGAGCCAGACCCGGGACCCGTCCACCCGCAGGGGCCCACCGGCCAGCGGGCTGGCCGCGACTCGCCTCGCCCAGTCCTCCCCGGGCCAGGCGAGCTCCTCCGGGCGGGCGACCGCTCCGCCGGGCCCCGCCGCGGCACCCGGGTCCTGCTCCTCGTCCCCGGGCTCTGCGTCGGTGCTCGTCGTCTCGCGCGCGGTGGCGAGATCCAGGACGACGGAGCCCTGGCGGGTGGAGCGCACGACGAGCGCGGCGGCGAGCAGCACCGCCTCGTCCTCCTCGCCGGCGAGGGCGCCGAGGCGGGAGGCGACGTGGACGTCGGCCGCGGCGAGCAGCCCGGCGCGGTTGGCGTCCCGGAGCAGACCGGTCGCCCGCAGCGCGAGGTCGGCGGCGTGCTCGCTCACGAGGATCGGCCCGCGAGCAGGTCAGAGGTGGCGAGCACGAGACCCGTCGGCGTCCGCCAGGCCGCGACCCCGGGCGGCGAGCCGTCGGCGCAGCGGACGTCGGCCCCGACCATGCCGCGGACGAAGAGGTAGAGGGAGCCCCCGAGGTGCCGTGCCGGGTCGTACCCGGGCAGCCGCCAGCGCAGGAAGCGGTGCAGCGCCACCTGGTACAGCAGGGCCTGCAGGGGGTAGTGCGCGGCGACCATGGCGTCCTCGAGGGCCTGCGGGCGGTAGTCCCAGGCGGTCAGCGGCGCGTCGGGGACGCCGAGCCGGTTCGTCTTGTAGTCGACGACGAGGTAGCGGTGCCCGCCGCCGCCCCCCACGCGCAGCACGGCGTCGATGCTGCCGGACAGGTAGCCGCGCAGCTCGGCGGGCGCCAGCGCGGCGAGCGCGTCGGCGTACCCGGCGAGCGGGCCGTCCGGGCAGTGCTCCCGCCACAGGGGGACCAGCCCCGACAGCACGGGGCGGGCGGCCGTCGGTTCGTCGCCACCGGCGAGCGGGAGCTCGAAGGAGAGCTCGGGCAGCCGGTCCGCGGCGGGGACGGCGGCCAGGGGCTGCTCGTCGGCGAGGGGCCCGAGCGGGGTGGCGAGCGCGAGGTCGAGGGCCGCGGCGAGCCCGTCGACGTCGACCGCCGCGCCCTGGGCGCGCGCCTGCTCGGCGACGCACGCCCGCAGGGCCGCCGACGGCCCGTCGTCGTGCAGGACCGCCGGGTCCAGCTCTTCCAGCACGCCGTGCACGAGGAGCCCGAACCGTGTGCCGGCGCCGAGCCCGTCCCAGCGGGTCGCCACGTCGAGGAGCGGCGCGTCGGGGTCGTCGGGCTCGGTGGGACCCGCGGCGCCCCCGGCCGTCCCGACCGGGGCGCTCCCGCCGAGCTCGTCGTCCTCGACCACCGCCTCGGGCTCGCTCACCACGGCGCCGGGCGCGGCCGACCCGGCGCCGTGCACGGCCTCGTGCGCGGCCGCGGTCAACGCGCTGTAGGAGGTGCGGCGCCAGGTGTCGTCGAGCGGACGGCCCAGCGCCGCGACCGACAGCGGCCGCCGCGCCCGCGGCGGCGGGGACCAGCGCGCCCGCGGAACCTCCAGGGGCACCGCCTCGACGACCAGCGCCCCCTCGCTCGTCGCGGCCCGCCGCTGCAGGGCGCCGAAGGCGTCCACGTCGGACGGGACCGCGACGGTGGAGGGCGGGACGGTGGAGGGCGGGACGACCGAGGCCGAGCCCGCGAGCTCGCCCGCCGCCCCGGCGCCGAGCAGCAGCCGGTGCAGCGGGGCGCGCTCGGTGTTCGTCGTCCCCGCCCACCACAGGAGCAGGTGGCTGGAGGCGCGGGTGAGCGCGACGTAGGCCAGGCGGAGCTCCTCGTCGGTCTCGGCCTCCTGGTGCTCGCGGACGTGCGCCGCCCAGCCGGGGGAGCCGCGTCCGCCGACGTCGCGGCACCGCCGTCCCTGCTCGTCGTGGACGACGGCGGTCGAGGGCTCCCGCCCGCGCCACAGGTCCCAGGCGAAGGGCACGAGCACGGCGGGGAACTCCAGGCCCTTGCTGGCGTGCACGGTGAGGACCTGCACCGCGGCGGCGTCCGACTCCAGCCGGCGGCTGCGCTCGAGGCCGCCGTCGCGGGTGGCGTCCTCCTGGCGCTCGCGCAGCCACGCCAGGAGGGCGCCGAGCCCGAGGCCGCCGCGCGAGGACTCCTCGTGGAGCACCTGGCCGACGTGCCGCAGGTCCGTGACCCGGCGCTCCCCGCCGACCTCGGCGAGCAGGCGGGCGGCCAGCGACGGCGCGCCGCGCCGGGGACGGGAGACGGCCTCCAGGAGGGCTCCGACGCCGCGGGCGTCGAGCAGCCGCGCCCACGCCCGCACCTGCAGGGCGAGCGCGTCGACGACGGCGTCGCCGCCCGCGTCGAGCGAGGCGGCGTCGTGCCCGCCGAAGGGTCCCAGGGCGAGCCGTCGCACCCGGGTGCTGCGGTGCGGCTGCTCGAGCGCCTCGAGGAGGACCTGCCAGTCGGCGGCGGCAGGCGTGCTGAAGACGCTCGTGCGCCCGGCGACGACGACGGGGACCCCGGCCTCCTCGAGCGCGCCGCGGACCAGCTGCGCCTGCGCGTTGGTCCGCACCAGGACGGCCACCTCGCCGGGCTCCAGCGGCCGGCCCCCGGCGGCGTCCCCCGTGGTGGCCACGGCCCCGTCGGCCGGGACGCCGGGGAGCACCTCGGGACGCTCGTGCGAGCTCCCGGGGGGTGGCGTCGACGTGCGTGCCGACCCCTCGAGGAGCTCGACGACCCGCGCGGTGACGTCCGCCACGACGCGCTGCCGGGCGCCGGCGACGCGGGCGGTGCCGTCCTGCGCGAGGGGCAGGCCCGCGCGCGGCACGACGCGGAGGCGCACGGGCGGGGGACCGACCAGGCGGCGCTCCCCGTGGCGGGCCGTCAGCGGGCGGACCCGGATGCGCGGGTCCCCGAGGGCCGCCCCGCCGAGGACGGCGTCGAGGCCGCGCAGCAGCGCGGCGTCGCTGCGGTGGTTCTCGGCGAGCGTGCGCACCCCCTGCGCCCGGGACGCCGCGTCGAGGTAGGCGTGGACGTCCGCGCCGCGGAAGCCGTAGACCGCCTGCTTCGGGTCGCCGACGAGCACGAGCGCCCGGGGCACGTCGCCGCGGCGCCCGACCGGCGACGCGTCGTCCGTCCCCGAGGCCGGGGCCGGGGCGGGCGGGAGGTGCTCGCCGCGTGCGGCTCCCGGGGCGTCGTGGAACGCCGCGCGCAGCACGCGCCACTGGACGGGGTCGGTGTCCTGGAACTCGTCGACGAGGACGACGCGGTACCGCCGGCGCATCCGGCGGCGGGCGACCGGCCCCGTCCCCGGGTCCTCGAGGGTCCGCGCGAGCCGCAGCAGCAGGTGGTCGTAGCCGAGGCGACCGGAGCGGCGCAGCCGCCGGTCGACCTCGTCCCGGACGGCCCCGGCGACGCGTGCCCGCAGGGCGGGCAGCTCGGGCACGTCGTCGGCGGCGGGGTCGGGCAGCAGCGCGGACGCCGGGTCGGCCGCCGCCGCACGGGCGAGAGCGCGGAAGGCCTCGGCGTCGAGCGCGGGCTCCCCGGCGCCGGGCACGCCCCACTTGCGCAGGTAGAGGTCGTCGGCGACCTCGTCGACGACGTCCGAGAGGTCCTCGACGAGCTCGGTGCGCGGGTCGTGGTCGGCCACGGCGCCCAGGGTGAGCAGGACGCGCTGGCAGAAGCCGTGCGTCGTGGTGACGGTCGCGGCGTCGAACGAGGCCAGGGCGTCGGACAGCCGGCGGTGCCGGAGCGCGACGTCGTCGACGGACCCGCTCCGCAGCAGGCCGAGGAGGGCGTCGTCACCGGGCGGCGGCGCGTCCGGGGCGAGCGCGTCCCTCGCCTCCACGAGGCGGTCACGCACCCGCTCCCGCAGCTCGCGGGTGGACTCCCGGCTGAAGCTCATGACGAGCAGGTCCTCGACGGGCAGCCCGGCGTCGGCCACGTAGCGCGCCACGAGCGCGGCGATCGTCCACGTCTTGCCGGTGCCGGCGCTCGCCTCGAGCAGCGTCGTGCCCGTGGGCAGCGGGTCGCCGACGGCGAAGGGTGCCGGGGCGTCCGCCGCGGACGAGGTGCCGCCGGGCCCCGTCGGCGCGCCCGGGGCCGACCCCGCTCCCTCGCTCCCGGCCGTCGGGGGACGGCCGTCCGCCGCGCTCACCCGGCACCACCCCCGGCCTCGGCGTCGAGCACGCGGTCCCACAGGCGCCGCGCGAGGGCGCCGAAGCGGTCACGCTCGTCCGGCGACCAGCCCGGCCCGCTCTCGTCCGGCGCCCGACCGTCCACCCCGGGAGCGCCCGGCTCCCGGTCGTCCGGGCCGGAGGGCGTGCCCCACAGCACCGCGGCCCTCGACCCGGCGCCGTGGAGGAGCACGTGCTCCGCCTCGGCGTTCTCGCCGGGGTACGTGCCGCCCTCCCACTCCTGCGCGGCCGCGCGACGGGCGACGTCGACGCTGCGCCCGGCGCGGCGCCGCTCGGCGTACGCGAACCCCGTCCTCAACGGCAGCGGCAGGGGGGCGAGGAGACCCGCGCGGTGCAGCCCGACGAGCTCCGCCAGCGCCGTGCGGGCCTCCTCCTCGTCGAGCGGGCCGAGGACCACGCGGGCCCCGCCCCGGCCGACGGCGACGGCGCGCCAGCCCGCCCGGGGAGCCCCGGCCGACAGGGCGAGCAGGTCCAGCCACGCCTCGAGCCGGTGCCGAGCCCCCAGCCGGGAGGCGGTGACGCGCAGCGTCACCCGGCCGCGCACGCCCGTCACCGTGCCGACGAGCCGCACGCCGGCGACGTCGGCCTCGACGTCGACCGGCCCCGCGGGCTCGGCGCGCTCGGGCGCCGAGGCGCGGACGACCTCCTCGGCCTCACGCCCGGCCTCCGCGAGCACCCGCTCGCCGAGCGGGCCGGGCGGCAGCTCGCCGCGCTGCAGCTCGACGCGGCGCAGGTGCCCGACGTCGTCACCGGCGACGCGGCGCTCGAGCAGCCGCTGCCGGACGCCCCAGCGGTCGAGCTGGTCGAGGGCGACGGGAAGCGCGTCGTCGGGCTCGTCCTGCGGGCGCGTCAGCGCGACGCCGAGCCGCTGCCGCAGGAAGCCCCTCGCCGGGTGGACCAGCAGCGCACGGAGGTCCACGAGCGCCAGCTCGGACGGGGGGTCGGCCGTCGGGGGCAGCGGGCCGGCGAGCACCGGCGCCGGCGGGTGCCGCTCGCCGGCGGCGGCACGCGCCGCCCCGAGCGCGGCGGCGTCGAAGCTGAACGGGCGCCGCGCCGGTGCCCCCGGGCTTCCCGGGGCGACGGGGACCTCGAACGCGCGCGGGTCGAAGGGCTGCAGCGGGTGCCGCGTGGTGACGGCGTCGCGGACCCGGCCGCCCGGCGTCGTCGCGGTGCGGTCGAGGGCGTCGAGGAGCTCGTCCACCGGGACGGCCGGCGGCACGGGCCGGCCGGACCGCTCGTCGGCCCCCGTCAGCACGAGCAGCAGCCGTTCCTGCGCGGCGGCGACGGCGTCGAGCAGCAGCTGACGGTCCTCGCTGCGGGGGTCGTGCTCGCCCGTCCAGGGGTCGCGGGCGAGCAGGTCGTCGCCGTCGCGCGCGCTGCGGCGCGGGAAGACGCCGTCGTCGAGGCCGAGGAGGACGACGACGCGGCTCGGCACCGAGCGCATGGGCACGAGCGTGCACACGGTGAGGGCGCCGGTGCGGAAGCCCGCACGGGTCGGACGCCCTGCGAGGAGGTCGTCGAGCAGGACGCGGACGTCGGCGAGCCCGAGCAGCGCGGTGCTCCCGGCCGCCGCCTCGGCCACGTCGGCCAGCTCGCGGTGCAGCTGCGCGGGCTGCCACGGCCCGTCGGCGTCCGGCGCGGCGAGGCCCAGGACGGCGTCCTCCAGGCCCGCGGCCCACGTGGCGACGTCGTGCCGGCCCCCGAGGAGCCGCACGGCCGCGTCGAGGCGGTCGACCATCTCGGCGAGCCGCCCGGCGAGGTCGACGTCCGCGCTGTCGACGTCGTCGAGCGGCACGACGCCGCCCAGCAGCTCCTCGACGTCCCCGTCCGCGTCTCCGTCGCCCTCCCCGTCGGAGGGGCCGTCCCCGGCCGCCCGCGCCTCGACCGCGGCCCCGAGCAGCAGCCGGTCCAGCCCGGCGCGCCACGTGCCCTGCCGCAGCCCGCGCAGGCCCCAGCCCGCGCGGTGGTCGGCGTCGAGGCCCCAGCGGACACCCGCGCCGACGGCCCAGTCGCGCAGGCGCTCCAGGTCCTCCTCCGCGAGCCCGAAGCGACGCCGCACCGCCGGGTGCGCCGCGAGGTCGAGCACGGCGGACGCCTCGACCCGCGAGGCACCGAGCGGGAGGAGGAGCGCGAGCAGCTGCAGCAGGGGGTTGGTCCGCCGGGGGGCGCGGTCGGCCACCCGTACGCGGACCCGCGCCGCCGGGTGCGCGAGGGCCGGTGCGGAGCCCTCGGCGTCCTCCTCGGCGCCGGCGCCGAAGGCGGCCACGACGAGCGGCGCGTAGGCCTCGACGTCGGGGCACATCACGACGACGTCGCGGGGCTCCAGCGTCGGGTCGTCCGCCAGCAGCCCGACGACGACCTCGCGCAGCACCTCGACCTGCCGCGTGCGGCCGAAGCACGCGTGCACCTGCACGCTGCGGTCGTCCGTCGCCAGGGGTGGCGGGTCGGCCGGCACCTCGTCGGCGGCCAGACCGCGCTGGAGACGCCGCAGCAGCGTCGGTGGACCTGGCCGCGCCGGAGGCGGCAGGTGCTCGTCGCGGACGACGAGGCCGGTGGCGGGCGTCGCCACCCCCGTCCCGCCCGCGGGCCAGACGCCCCCGGCGTCCGCGACGGTGCGGCGCAGCACCTGCTGCAGCTCGAGCAGGTCGCGCCCCAGCGACCCGAGCAGCGGGTCGGCGAGGGCACGGCGCACCCGGTCGTCACGGCGCAGCACGGTCGGCGGGGACGCCGCGACGGCCGCCCACATCGCCGGGCTGGCGTGGTGCAGCCACAGGTGCACCTCACGGCCGGCGGCCAGCGCGGCGAGCACGGCGAGCCGTGCCGGGGACAGGCGGGTCGCGCCGTAGACGGACAGCCGCGCGGGCAGGTCGACGGCGTCGGGCGTCTCGACGAGCAGCCGGCAGGCGCCCTCCAGCTGCTCGGCGGGCGACTCCCCGAGGCGTTCGTGCAGCCGGCGCCACAGCCTGGGCTGCCACCGCAGGTCGTCCGGCACCTGCGCGCCGGCGCCGTCGGTGTCGACCTCGGCGCCCTGCTCGTTCGCCGCCCAGGCCCGCAGCATCGCCGGGCGCGCCCGGCCGTAGGCGGCGAAGAGGCCGGCGGTGCGGTGGACGGCGGCCAGGCGGCGCCCGTCCTCGTCGGCCACCGCGCCCGCGAGCGGGCCGGTGTCGCCGCCCTCCGCGAGCACGTCGAGCAGCGTCCACCGCGACCGCTGCGGCGCCCACCGCTCGACGGCGAGGCGGTGCTCGTCCGACAGCCCGGCGACGGCGTCGTCGAGCACCCTGCCGGGACGCGGGAAGTCGACGCGGGCGCAGACGCCGTCCGGCGGTCCGTCGGGCCGCGCCCCGAGGCGGTGGGACAGGCGCTGGGTGATCCACCGCTCGACGCCCTGCGCCGGGACGGCGACGACGTCGCGGGCGAAGGGGTCGTCCGGTGGGACGGCGAGGACGTCGGCGAGCCCGGCGACGAGGGCGCCGGCGTCCTCGCTGCGGTGCACGACGAGCGCCACGGGTGCTCCGCCTCCTCGCGTCCGTCCCAGCTCCTCGGCCACCGTCCGGAGGCCGTGCTGCGCAGGCTAGGAGACGCCACCGACAGCGCGGCCGTGCGCTCGCAGGGCCACCGGGGGGATCTCGGGGGCCGAGGTCTCCTGCGAGCCACCTGGGAGGTGCGGGCCCGCGGTGAACCTCGGGGCCCGGTGTGCCGAAGGAGGGGTGCACGTCTCCTCCGTCACCCAGGGAGCTCCACCGCCATGTCCGCCCCCCGCGTGGATGCCGCCCGCATCGCCGAGCACGTCGAGCGCCTCGCCGACAAGCACCCTCCCATCGACCCCTCCTCCGCCGACTACGCCGTGCGGGACCCCGCCGCGGTGCGCGCCCGCTTCGGCGGGGCGCTGGACTACATGGCGCGGGTCGAGATGGAGGTCGAGCGCAACGTCCTCGAGCTCGCCGTGATGCTGCCCGACGTCGGCGAGACCGACCGCCGCTTCTACGCAGAGGTCTGGGGCCCCCAGGAGGAGCAGCACGGCGTCCTGCTCGACACGCTCGGCCAGCACCTCGGGATGCCGCCGGTCGTCGCGAACACCGGCGACGTGCCCGCGCGCGTCCGCGTCCTCGGGGCGCTGGCGCACCTGAGCCCCGTGCACGAGGTCATCCGGCTCCTGTACTACCTCACCGGCGCCGCCACCGAGAAGGCCGCGATGATGGCGTACACGGCCATGAGCGAAGGCCTCGGCGCGATGGGCGAGGACGCCGTCCGACGGACGGTCGTCGACGCCATCAAGGTGCAGGAGCCCGGGCACTTCGCCTTCTACCGGCTCTCCGCCCAGGAGATGGTCCAGTCCGGCGTCCTCGCGCCCTGGCAGATGCACCTCGCGCGCGTGCTGCGCTCGAAGGCCTACAGCCTCGTCGGTGCGAAGACGGCGGAGCAGCGGGCCGGCTTCGGGGGCGTCATCGTCGAGCTCGGCCTGGACGCCGACATCGAGCGCAGCGCCCGCGACGTCTCCCGGCTGGAGACCCAGCTGCTCTGGGCGCACGAGAAGGGCCTCGAGGTCCCCGGCTACGCGCTCAAGGCCTTCCGCGACGCCGCCGCGGGCTACCGCGAGCGCCGGCTGGGGCAGGCCCTCGCGGCCTGAGGTCGCCGTGACGCACGAAGGGCCCCGACCGAGGTCGGGGCCCTTCGTGCGTCGGAGCGGGTGACGGGAATCGAACCCGCGCTATCAGCTTGGGAAGCTGAAGTTCTGCCACTGAACTACACCCGCACGTCGTCCCTGCCGGGGCGAGCGGTGGTGAGCATACCCGGGACGCGGGCGGGCCCCGGCGACCACGGGCCCGGCTCGCCGCCGGGCGGGACCCGGCCGGCCGCTACCGTGACCGCCGTGCTCCTCTCCGACCGGGACATCCGCGCCGAGCTCGCCGCCGGACGCGTGGTCCTGGACCCGCTGGACGAGGAGATGGTGCAGCCCTCCAGCGTCGACGTCCGGCTCGACCGCTTCTTCCGGCTCTTCGACAACCACAAGTACCCGGTCATCGACCCGGCGGCCGAGCAGCCCGAGCTGACCCGGCTGGTCGAGGTCGGCCCCGACGAGCCCTTCGTCCTGCACCCCGGCGAGTTCGTCCTCGCCTCCACCTTCGAGGTCGTCACGCTGCCCGACGACGTCGCGGCGCGGCTGGAGGGCAAGTCCTCGCTCGGCCGCCTGGGGCTCCTGACGCACTCGACGGCGGGCTTCATCGACCCGGGCTTCTCCGGCCACGTGACGCTCGAGCTCTCCAACGTCGCGACGCTGCCCATCACGCTGTGGCCCGGCATGAAGATCGGGCAGCTCTGCTTCTTCCGGCTGTCGTCGGCGGCCGAGCACCCCTACGGCAGCGACCGCCACGGCTCCCGCTACCAGGGCCAGCGCGGTCCGACGGCCAGCCGCTCCTCGCAGGGCTTCCACCGCGCGCAGGTCTGAGCGCGCGCGACCGGCCCGGCCCGCCCGAGCCGCCGGGAAGGGCACGACGGACGTCGTCGCGGGTGGCACCATCGGTCCCGGACGGGTGCCTGCGGGAACAGATGCGCGAGGCACGCGCTTGCCGTCCACCAGGTGCGCAGCGCAGCCGCCGACCGCCCGCCCGACCGTCGGCCCCGCGCCCACCGCACGAGGAAGCAGACCCCGTGACCGCCACGCCCCGCACCCCCGCCCCGCCCGCCCCGCCCGCCGCGGTGCCGCACGCACGCACCGGCCCCGCGGGCCCCGACGTCGACGGGGTGAAGAGCACGTACCCGGCCCCGGCCGAGCGGTCGCCCGAGCCGCACGACGGCGGCCCGGAGCCCGTCGCCGACGTCGGCGCCTCCTGGACCACGGCGCAGCGCGTCCGCCTCGTCGTCACGCTCGGCGTCCTCGTGGCGCTCGGCCCGCTGACGATCGACATGTACCTGCCGGCGCTGCCGACCATCGGCGAGCAGCTGGGGGCGACGCAGTCCCAGGCCCAGCTGACCCTCACGGGCCTGCTCGCCGGGCTCGCGCTCGGCCAGCTCGTGCTCGGGCCGCTGTCGGACCGCTTCGGCCGCCGCAAGGTCCTGCTCGCCGGCGTCGCCACCCACGCGCTCGCCTCCGTGCTGTGCGCCCTCGCGCCGAGCATCGAGCTGCTCATGGGCGCCCGCGTCCTCCAGGGCGTCGCCAGCGCCGCGAGCGCCGTCGTGGCCCTCGCCGTCGTCCGCGACCTCTTCAGCGGCATCGCCGCGGCGCGCACGCTCTCCCGCCTGACGCTCGTCATGGGGGCGGCGCCGATCGTCGCGCCGACGCTCGGGGGGCTCTTGCTCATCCACACGAGCTGGCGCGGGGTGTTCGTGGCCCTCATGGCGTTCGCGCTCGTGCTCGTCGTCGTCGCCTACAAGCTGCTGCCGGAGACGCTGCCGCCCGAGCGCCGTCGCGTCGGCGGGGCCGGGCAGGTCGTCCGGACGTACGGCCAGCTGCTGCGGGACCGCCGCTTCGTCGGTCTCGTGCTCGTCGCGGGCCTCGGCTTCTCGATCATGTTCGCGTACATCTCCGGCTCGTCCTTCGTGCTGCAGGACGTCTACGGCCTCTCCCAGCAGCAGTACGCGCTGGCCTTCAGCGGCGGCGCCGTCCTGCTCATCGCGGCCACGCAGGTGAACCCCGTGCTGCACCAGTACCTCCACCCCGTCCGCGTCATGCAGGGCGGTCTGCTCGCCGCGCTGGCGTTCACGACGGTGCTGCTCGTGCTCGTCGCCACGGGCACCGGCGGGCTCTTCGGCCTGCTTGTGCCGCTGTGGCTGACGCTCGGATCGATCGGCTTCGTCCTGCCCAACGGCCCGGCGCTCGCGCTGACCCGGCACGGCCGCGCGGCGGGCACCGCGGCCGCCGTGCTCGGCTGCACGCAGTTCGGGGTCGGCGCCCTCGCGGCCCCGGTGGTCGGCCTCGTCGGCGGCGGCGCCGTCGGCATGGTCGCCGTGATGGTCGGCGCCGCGGCCCTCGCCGTGACCGTGCTCATGGTCGTCGTCCAGCCGAAGGTCATCGACGACCGCGTGCCCGCGCGCGTGGTCGCCGCCGCGGCCTGATCCCGACCCGGCCCCACGGCCGCCGTCCCGCACCGGGGCGGCGGCCGTCGTCGTCCCGGGCGCGCACGTCCCGGGCGCACCGACCTCGGGCCCATCGATCTCGGGCACACTGGCGCCGCGCCCCGTGGGGCGAGGAGGGCTGGCCGAGCGGCCGAAGGCGGCAGTCTTGAAAACTGCTGGGCGGGCGACCGTCCCGTGGGTTCGAATCCCACGCCCTCCGCCCCTGCTCGTGCGGTGAGACGCCGCCGGGCCGTCCGCGACACTGGGGGTCCGACCCTCACCCGACCGAGGAGCTGCTCGTGCCTTCCGCCACCGTCCGCTGGTTCGACCCCGAGCGCGGCTTCGGCTTCCTCGCGCCCGAGGACGGCTCCGACGACGTCTTCGTGCACGCCTCCGAGGTGCTCGGCGGTGACGGGCAGCGGACCCTGCGCGAGGGCCAGGCCGTCGACTTCGAGGTCGGGGAGGGCCCCCGGGGGCCCCAGGCCGTGCGGGTCCGCGTGACCGGGGACGTCGCGGTCGACGCCGCCCTCGGCGCGCTCGGGAGCGTCACCTGGTTCGAGCCGACCAAGGGCTACGGCTTCCTGACCCCCGACGACGGCGGGGCCGAGCTGTTCGTGCACGGCTCCGCGGTGGTGACCGGGGGTGTCCTCCTCGAGGGGCAGCGGGTCGCCTACCTCGTCGGCGAGGGGGAGAAGGGCCCGCAGGCGGAGCACGTCCTCGCGCTCGCCGCCTCCGCGGCGCCGACGGCCGCCCTGGAGGGCCCACGAGCGGACGGGGCGGACGGGACGGTGTCGTGGTTCGACGAGGGGAAGGGCTTCGGCTTCGTCGCGCCCGACGACGGCGGTGACGACCTCTTCGTGCACGTCCGCTCGCTCGCCGGTGGCCTGACGTCGCTCGCCGAGGGTGACCGTGTGACCTACGACGTCGCCCAGGGCGACCGCGGCCCGCAGGCCCGCGACGTCCGCCGGGTGGGCGGGGCGAGCGGTGCTCCGGCGGGGCGCGACCGGGGCCCGCGGGGCGCCGTCCCCCGCCGTGGTGCTGCTCCTGGGCAGGGTGAGGCGTCCTCGCGGGGCGGGTCGTCCTCGCGGGGCGGGACGACGGCGCGCGGCGGCGAGGGCGTCGTCGCCCGCTTCGACGCCGACCGCGGCTTCGGCTTCATCCGGCCGGACGCGGGGGGTGAGGACCTGTTCGTCCACGTCTCGGTGGTGCGGGGCGCGGACGGGCTCGAGGAGGGTGACCGCGTGCGCTTCGGCGTGCGGCGCAGCGACCGCGGGCTGCAGGCCGACCGGGTGGAGCTGCTCTGAGCCACGCCGGCTGAGCGAGGGCCGCTCCGTGCCCGACGCCACGCCCTCCCGCGCCGCGGCGGCCGGCCTGCCGCGGTACCCCGGTCGGACCTCGGCGTCGGGCCGGCGGGAGCGGGCGCCGGCGCGGGCATGGCACGCTGGTCGCGGTGCCGACGCCGGCGCCCCGGGCCGTCGAGCCCGGACCCCAGGCGCCGCGCGGGCGCCGCCCGTGGAGGCTCGNGCGGGAGCGGGCGCCGGCGCGGGCATGGCACGCTGGTCGCGGTGCCGACGCCGGCGCCCCGGGCCGTCGAGCCCGGACCCCAGGCGCCGCGCGGGCGCCGCCCGTGGAGGCTCGTGAGCATGCTCGTCGCAGGGATCGACTCGTCCACCCAGTCCTGCAAGGTCGTGGTGCGCGACGCCGAGACGGGGAAGCTCGTGCGCGAGGGGCGCGCGTCGCACCCCGACGGCACGGAGGTCGACCCGGCGGCGTGGTGGTCGGCGCTGCAGGAGGCCGTCGTCGGGGCCGGAGGGCTCGCGGACGTCGACGCCGTCGCCGTGGGCGCCCAGCAGCACGGGATGGTCTGCCTCGACGCGGACGGCCAGGTCGTCCGGCCGGCGCTGCTGTGGAACGACACCCGCTCCGCGCAGGCGGCCGCCGACCTCATCGCCGAGCTCGGCGACGGGGACGAGGAGGCCGGGCGCCGCGCGTGGGCCGAGCAGGTCGGCGTCGTGCCGGTCGCCAGCTTCACCGTCACCAAGCTGCGCTGGCTCGCCGACCACGAGCCCGAGAACGCGGCCCGCACCGCGGCCGTCGTGCTGCCGCACGACTGGCTCACCTGGATGCTCGCGGGCGGCCCCGCCGCCGGCCTCGACGCGCTGACGACCGACCGCGGCGACGCCAGCGGCACCGGCTACTGGAACGCCTCGACCGGCGAGTACGTCGAGCGCACGCTGCGGATGGCGCTGCGCCGGGGCGAGGACGAGGACCTGCCTCACCTGCCCCGCGTCCTCGGCCCCGCGGAGAGCGCGGGCCGCGGGGCGCAGGACGGGCCGGCCCCGGGCGCGCTGCTCGGTGCCGGGACGGGGGACAACGCCGCCGCGGCGATGGGTGTCGAGGCGGTCCCGGGCGACGTCGTCATCTCGCTCGGCACGTCGGGCGTCGTCTCCGGACCGTCGGACACCGCGCCGGTCGACCCCAGCGGCATCGTCGCCGGCTTCGCCGACGCGACCGGTCGCCAGCTGCCGCTCGTGTGCACCCTCAACGCGGCGCGCGTGCTGACCGCGACGGCGGACATGCTCGGCGTCGACGTCGGCCGGCTGTCCGACCTCGCGCTCGAGGCGCCCTCGGGCGCCGGCGGCATGGTGCTCGTCCCCTACCTCGAGGGAGAGAGGACCCCGGACCGACCGGGCGCCACCGGCGCGGTGCACGGGCTCACGCTGTCGACGTCGACGCCGGGGCACCTCGCGCGCGCCGCCGTCGAGGGGCTGCTGTGCGGGATGGCGGACGGCATGGACGCGCTCGCGGACCAAGGCACGCGTGTCGACCGCGTCGTCCTCGTCGGCGGCGGCGCCCGCTCGGAGGCGGTGCGCCGGATCGCTCCCGTCGTGCTGGGGCACCCCGTGGTCGTCCCGCCGCCGGGGGAGTACGTCGCCGACGGCGCCGCCCGCCAGGCCGCCTGGGCGCTCTCCGGCGCCGACGAGCCACCGACGTGGGGGGAGGGCGCCCGCGACGGCGAGAGCACCACCTACGACGCGCCCGCCGACGCCGCCCCCGGGCGCGCCGTCCGCGAGCGCTACGCCCAGGTCCGCGACCTCACGGACCGCTGACCTCGGCTCCGGCGCGACCTCGGCCGATGTGCGGCGGTCGAGACCGGTGGACGCCGGACGACGACCGCTCGCGCACGCGGCGTCTGGATGCTCCGTATGTCGCCCGCTGAGTGAGATTTCCATCCGGACAGGGCTATTGGGACGACGGAAGCGAGGCCGTGTCTCGCTGACCTTGTGACCTGCGGCGTTGTCGGTAGGGGGTCGTCAAGCGGGATGACGAGTCGGCTGCTCGTTAGCCTCG